>JAPWUU010000038.1 GCA_028275365.1 Candidatus Caldatribacterium sp. | reverse complement strand
ACTGCTGTTATAGCCAGAAGGAAACCAAAGCCCTGGAGCCTGCCTGGGCTTGGGATCAAACAGCAGACCTGGAAGAAAGCAGAGCGACCCCTGTACCGGTGAGAAGTTCGGGAGCACTTCCGGTCGGGCGACCCGGTATACGGTCAAGGTCGTCAATTCGAGATTTCTCTGTCCTCCACAGGATGTTTCCCGTTCATGGAAGAACTGCTCCCTACTCCTGCAAGCAGTGAGTGACCCCCAGCGACACCCCCGGATGAACACGAGCCCACCCAAAAAGGGGGAAAAAACAGGTTGCGGCAAGGAAGGAATAAAAAGAAGGTGAAACCTCTTTCAGGGGGAAGAGGTGATAGAGATGGGCAACATCCTTTTTGTCGCCATAATCCTGGCCCTTTTGCTTTTCAGGGTCCAGGCCGCTTTTGCCCAGGAAAACCTTGAAAAGGCTACTTTTGCAGGTGGATGCTTCTGGTGCATGGAGAGCGTTTTCGAGAACATCCCCGGGGTGATTGAGGTTGTCTCCGGGTACACCGGAGGACACACCGAAAACCCCACGTATGAGGAAGTGTGTTCTGGAAAAACCGGCCACTTCGAAGCCGTCCAGGTAACCTATGACCCAGAAAAGGTCACCTATGAGGAGCTCCTTGAGGTCTTCTGGAAGAACATTGACCCCACCGACCCAGGAGGACAGTTCGTCGACCGGGGTCCTCAGTATCGCACCGCCATTTTCTACCACAGCGAATCCCAGCGCATCGCAGCAGAACACTCAAAGGTAGCCTTAGAACGCTCAGGGAGGTTCGAAAAACCAATTGTTACCGAGATTCTCCCTGCCTCCACCTTCTACCGGGCCGAAGAGTACCACCAGGACTATTACAAGAAGTGCCCCCTGCGGTACGAGCTCTACCGTTCCCACTCCGGTCGGGAGGAGTTCCGAAAGAAGTACTGGCAGAAACCCTGGGAGAACTTCCAGAAACCCTCTCCGGAAGTCCTGCGCCGGAAGCTCACCCCCCTTCAGTTTCAGGTCACCCAGGAAAACGCCACCGAACCACCATTCCAGAATGAGTACTGGAACAACAAACGCGAAGGCATTTACGTGGACATCGTCTCTGGAGAGCCCCTCTTCAGTTCCCTGGACAAGTTCGACTCTGGAACCGGATGGCCGAGCTTCACCCGGCCGCTTGAACCGGACAATATCGTCGAGGTGGAAGACCACAGCCACTTCATGGTGCGCATTGAAGTCCGAAGCCGTCATGCCGACTCCCACCTGGGGCATGTTTTCGACGATGGACCTCCACCTACCGGGAAACGCTACTGCATCAATTCCGCCGCCCTGCGGTTCATCCCCAAAGAGGACCTGGAAAAAGAAGGATACGGCGAGTACCGGAAGCTTTTCGAAGAATAAGCCCCAGCCATCCCGGAAGCAAGTCTTCCGGGATGGCTTCTCCAAGACCCTGCGATACCCGGTTCTGAGGTTCCTTGCTGCCCTGGAGTCACCACTCTCCCTTGACACTCCTGGTATAATCAAAAGAAGTCGAAAAATCCGGAGCGTGAAACCATGACGAGGGCCGTTATTTTCGACATAGACGGGACCATCACCGATACCAATCCTCTGCTCCTTGAGGCCATACAGAGGGCCTATAAGGAGTTCACCGGAGAGGAAAAACCAAAAGAGTACTTTGTGTTCACCCTGGGCATTCCAAGCCCGGAGACGGTGCGAAAACTCGGCATCCCCGAGGACAGTTCCCAGGACTTCGTCAGGCGGTGGCAGGACCTCATCAAGGAGGCAATGCCCAGGGTGCGACTTTTTCCGGGGATGCGGGAGGTCCTTGAAACGCTTCAAGAAGCGGGTATCCCCATGGCAATTGTCACAGCCAAAGTGCGCTCAGAGATGAGTTACCAGTTCGACCACCTGGGGCTCAATCACTTCTTTAGGGTCATCATCTGCGCCGAGGACGCTCCCCGCCCAAAACCGTATCCGGATCCTCTGCTTTTGGCCTGCAAGAAGCTCTCTGTTGCCCCTCAAGAAGCGCTCTTTCTTGGAGATAGCGTGTACGATATCACTGCGGCTCGCCTTGCAGGAGTACCCTTTGCTTTGGCCCTCTGGGGAGCGCTGGAGCGTGAACGGGTGCTTGGTATGCACCCCGATTTCGTCCTCTCCTCCCCCAGGGATCTTCTCAAGATTCTCCGGAAGGGTCTCCGGGAGAGAGCGAAAGCATTGCTCTGAGGCTTAAGGCGTTCTCGAACATCGGGATGTTGTTGAAAAGACAGAAGGCGTCTTTTGAGGATGCTTTGAGGAGCTTCGCCAGAAAGCGAAGCTCCTCATCGCTGTAGCGATACCGGTAGGACCCTTTACCGTGCAGGCGGAAGTACACGACCTCCCCCCACTGGGGGGAATCCTCGAAGGGGTCCACAACGTGGACGAGATCGAGTTCCTGGCAGAGGGCGCGGATGTCCTCTTTTCGCCACTCCCCCCGGGGTTCCCAGGCAAGGAGCATCTCCTCCCGGGGGAAACGCTCAAAGAACCGGACCAGGTTCCTCCGGTGTTCCGGAGTTGGGGTGAACGAAGGAGGACACTGGAAGACGATCACCTTAGCCTGCAGAGCCATCGCCTCTTCAAAGGTGAAGCGAGCACACGCCGCCACCTCTTCGGTGTCCTGGAAGAATCCCAGCTTTTCGGGACGAAAACCTGAAGGAAGCCGGGTGCGTCGGTAGGTGGGAGAAGAGGCCGGATGGGTGATGCCCTGGAAAGCTTTCATGGTGAACGCGAAAGACGGCGGGGCCTCCTTTTGAAGGCGGGTGAGGCTTTCCGGAGGAACGAGGTTGTAAAAGGTTTTCTGGACTTCCACCACGTCGAGATACCGGAAAAGCTCAACCCGTTTCCTCGGAAAACCACAGACACCAACGCGAATCATGGGCAAAGCAGAATAGCCGATGAGACCTTGCGTTCCCCCAGAAGGTCTGAAGGAAGGTTCAGGATTTTCCCCTCAAGGTAGAAGGTCGTTGACCCCCCACCGTCGAGATTCAGGGCAGATCTCATTCGGTACGTCTTCAGCTCCTCAACGAGCTCCTCAATCGTCATCCCCACACTGTGGCCCGGTCGCCTCCCATCGACGATGAGAAAGAGCACGCGTCCGTCCTCAAGGCTTCCCACTACCGTGCGGGGGTGTCGTTTGGCCACGATATCAGGATTGAAATCTCCAAAAGGCCCAGGTTGCCCTTCGAAGAAAAGGAGTGGACCTCCACTCACGGCATACCGGACTCTCCGCCACTCCTCAAGCTGTTCTGGTGAAGAAAAGAGGGTCATCCGCACCCGCATGCGGTCACCGGGTCGAAAGGTTTCACGAAGCCTCTGCGCTCCCTGGCCCCGGCCAAGGAGGATGAAACCATCCCGGGGGATAGGGGTTTTCCCCTTCCCATCAAGGCGGATTTCCTGCACCACACCACCCCGAACGATGACCTCAACCCCCTCCTGGGGAGGGGTCTCATTACCGAAGAAAAAGTCGTAGAAGGTTACTTCGTTCCCGTTGTTCAGGCGGTTGATGCCCTGAACCGCTACCTCGCCTCTCTCCCCAATGGCCCTGCACTCAAGACGAGTCTCCCCAATCACGAGATGATTCTCCGTGGTGAACCCCGCCGAGTACCATCCTTTCTGGGGTTCAGAGAGCACGCGCCCGTCGATCATGAGCAGTCCTATGGGGTCGCCGTTTTCAGCAAAGAAACTCGCGTTCACGGCAAAGAGGGCCCCATGGCGCCGGGCAATGTCGCTCGTTTTTTCCCGGTCCATCACTTGGTCCTTCGCCAGGGCAACCCGGAGGCGAAATGGCGCATCACGCGGGTCAAAGATGAGAGCCAGGGTAAAGAACGGACCGGGAGGAAGAGCCTCCTCCTTTCCAGTTCTCCCCATGGCCACGGGATACGAGGGAAAACCCTGCTTCTCCAAGCGAGCCCGAAAAGCGGCAAGTTCTTCCTTGTTATACGGCCCAACCCGAACCTTGAAGAGCCCCCCTTCCTCGACGACACTCGCGGAATATCCGAGTTCCTTGAGCCACCCGGCCACCCTCTGAGCCCGCTCTTTCTCCCCGTAAGCACCAACCTGCAGGAAAAACATCTCACCGGAAACCCCCAAAGAGGAGCCTACCGGTTGTCCGGGAGTCTGCTGAGAGAGCGGAGAAAATCCCCACTTCTTCACCACGAGTTCAAGGTTAGGATGGATGCTTTTGCGGCGCTCAAAGCGGATATCCCCCCGGGCGTATTTCTTCAGGGTTTCCTTTATGATGGTGAATTCCTGAGCACTCAGGACCCTTTTTGGGAAGACCTTACCGGAAATATCTCCCCGGATGAGGGGGGGTTCTAAAGACGCCGCCAGAAAAAGCCAGCGCCGGTCTTCATCGCCGAGATCCCCAACGTCTTGAAAAACCACACTCTTGGTATCTACAAAGGACAGAAGGTCGTCGTAGGAGAGCGCCTGGAGAATGGTCTTCACCGCCTCAAGACGCACAACCGGATCGGCCGACTTCTTCCCTGGAGGAAGTGAGAGCGAAGTCCCAAGAATACCATTCAGGGACTTCAGGAAATCCCCCCAGGCAACCGGGGCGAACTGAGCAAAAGCCACAGAGACCAGAAGCTCCAGAACCAGGAGAACGACAAGGAGCCCTAAGGGGGTTTTCCAGGTTTTCCTTTGCAAAGGGGCATCACCTCAGGATGTGGTCGCTTGAGCTTTGATATGCCGATTCCTCAGCTCTTCCATGACCTCGGCATACGTCAGCCCTTCGTGTTTCAGCAAGACAAGGAGATGGTACAGGAGGTCGGCCACCTCATACCGGAGGTGGTCCCTCCGGGTTTCTTCTCCCTCAAAGGCGGCAAGGAGGACCTCAGTGGCCTCTTCGGTGACTTTCCGGAGAATCTTCTCCTTCCCCTCGGCAAGGAGCCTTGCCGTGTACGAGGAGGGAGAGGGGCGCTCTGCCCGCTCCTCAATAATCAAGAACAGATCCCCCAGGAAGGCAAGAAGCGGCGAAGCGGGGCAGGACGCCCGGGGCTCTGAAATCTCTGTCCCCTCAACCATCCGGTGAAAACACGAGAAAAACCCCGTATGACAGGCCACGCCTTCCTGCCGCACCTGGACGAGGAGGCAATCCCGGTCACAGTCCACATAGACCCGCTCAACGTGCTGCACGTGGCCGCTTGTTTCCCCCTTGTGCCAGAGGGTTTTCCGGCTCCGGCTGTAGAACCAGGTGGTCCGTGTCTCTAAGGTTTTCCGGAGGGCCTCCTCGTTCATGTAGGCCACCATGAGGACTTTCCCCGTGACCGCATCCTGGACTACCGCAGGGATAAGACCATGTTCGTCGAAGCGGAGCTCTTCAAAAAGGCCCATTTACTCCTCCATCCTCACGGGGATACCGCGTTTCCGCAGGAAAGCCTTGGCCTCAGGAATGGTGTAATGACGGTAATGGAAAATCGAAGCCACAAGCGCTGCGTCGGCCTTGCCTTCCTGGAGCACTGCAGCGAGATGCTCAAGTTTTCCCGCCCCTCCAGAGGCGATAACGGGGATTTTCACCTTCTCGGCGATTTTCCGCGTGAGACTGATGTCGTACCCCGATTGTGTGCCGTCAGTGTCCATGCTGGTCAAGAGGATTTCCCCTGCGCCCAGCCGTTCCACCTGCTGCGCCCAAGCAACGGCGTCCTTCCCCGTGGGGGTCCTCCCTCCGTTGATGAAGACCTCCCAGTAGCTCCGGGAAGTAATCCGGTCCCAGGTTCGCTTCACGTCAATCGCCACCACCACACACTGGCTCCCAAAGCGCTCGGCAAGCTCGGTGATGAGGTTGGGATTCAGAACCGCCTGGGTATTAATGGAAACCTTGTCCGCTCCTGCTCTCAGGAGCTTGCTCACGTGTTCGACGCTTCCAATACCTCCCCCCACGGTGAAAGGAATGGTGAGCACCTCGGCGACCTTTTCCGCCACGTGAATCATGATCTCGCGCTGCTCATAGGACGCCGTGATGTCGAGGAAAACCAGCTCATCTGCTCCCTCTTCCTCATAGCGCTTGGCCAACTCCACCGGATCGCCCACATCCCTGAGGTTCTCAAAGTGGACCCCCTTGACCACCCGACCCTCTTTCACGTCAAGACAGGGAATAATCCGCTTGGCTAACATTGCCCTCCTCCTACACGCTCAAGGATTTCCCGAAAACTCATCCGACCTGTATAGAGCACCTTCCCCAGAATAACCCCGGAAACTCCAGGGATGGTCCGAAGAAGGAGAATGTCCTCTATCCCCCGCACACCTCCGGCAACAATCACCGGCACCCCACTGTCTCCAATGAACCTCCGAATGTTTTCGCCGTCCACGCCCTCAAGCGTTCCATCCCGGGTCACATCGGTCAGAATGAAACGGGTGACACCTCTTTCGTGGAGTTCCCGGGCAAGATCGGAAGCCCGCAAAGATGTCTCCTCCGTCCATCCCGAAACCGCAAGTACTCCATCCCGCACATCCAGGCTCACGGTGAGGCGCTCGCCCCCCACTTTGAGCATCTCCGCAAATGTTTCCGGGTCCTTCACTACGACACTGCCCACCACGGGGAAGGCTACCCCAAGGTCGAGATAGCGGCGCAGGACCTCAAGCGTTCTGATTCCTCCACCCACCTGGACGGGAATGCGCACGCTCCTCACGATGCTTGCCACACTCGGGAGGTTCCGGGGCTCTCCGGCTCTTGCCCCCTCAAGGTCCACCACGTGGAGCATCGGCGCTCCCTCATCCTCAAGCTGCTTCGCCACTCTGAGGGGATCATCGTGGTAGACCTCAAGGCGCTGGTAGTCTCCCTGGGTGAGACGAACTACCCGCCCGGCGAAGAGGTCAATCGCTGGAATGAGAAGCATTGCTATCGATACTCCTCACCCAGTTCTCAAGGAACTTCATACCCCAGGTGGCACTCTTTTCGGGATGGAACTGCACACCCCAGAGGCTGCCGACATTCACCACCACCGGGATGGTCACGTTATAGTTGCAGATACCTACCACACAGGACTCGTCTTCAGGAAGGACGTAAAAGGAATGGGCGAAATAGAAAAAGCGCCCCTGGGGGATGTTCTCGATGAGCGGCACCTGCCGCTTGAAGTAAATCCGGTTCCAGCCCATGTGGGGAACTTTCGTCGTTGGGGGGAGCTTTCGCACCTCTCCAGGGATCAGGGCAAGACCCTTCTTTTTGGGAGCCTCCTGACTCCGTTCAAAGAGGAGCTGTAACCCAAGGCAGATACCGAGAATGGGTTTCCCGTCGTCGAACATCCGGCGAAGAACGGGCACAATCTGGTTCTTCTCCATATTGTCCATGGCTTCCCCAAAAGACCCCACACCGGGAAGAATAACGGCTTCCGCAGCTTCAAGGCGCTCGGGATCGCCGGTGACCTCAACGGTTTTCCCCAAACGTTCCAGGGCCTTGGCGATGCTGCGGAGATTGCCAATCCCGTAATCCACAATGGCGATCATAACCACCCTCTCCTACAGAATTCCTTTGGTCGACGGAAGGACATCTCCCCGGACCTGCACTGCCTCATAGAGCGCCCGGCCAGTAGCTTTAAAGAGCGCTTCAAAAGCATGGTGCGCATTCTTTCCCCACCATATTTTAGCATGGAGGGTGAAACGCGCAAAGGAGGTGAAGGACCGGAAGAACTCCTCAAGAAGGACGACCTCAAAATCCCCTACCTTCGGCCCCAGAGATGAAGGAACGTCGTAAACGAGATAGGGACGCCCGCTGAGGTCCACCACAGCCATCCCCAGGGCCTCGTCCATCGGGACGAAAGCCGAACCAAAGCGCTGAAGGCCTTTTTTATCCGCAAGGCACTGGTGCAGTGCCTCCCCAAGGACTATCCCCACATCCTCCACGATATGGTGGTCGTCGACACGTTCCTGGTCTCCCTCGGCCCGAAGAACGAGATCCCACCCTGCGTGAAACGCCAGAGCCTCAAGGAGATGCGGGAAGAACGGGACATTGAGCACAATGTCAATCTGTCGCGCACCATCGATGTTCACAAAGACCTCAACTTCGGTCTCCTTTGTCGTCCGCCGGAGTTGCGCCTCGCGAGCCAGCTCCATCACCCCTCTTTTAATTCTACAAAAAGCTTTCCCATCCGTCGAGGGGAAGACAAAGACGCTACCCTACCCTCGAGAAAGCCCGAAAACCGCCACCCAAACACCAGGAGGAAATTTCGGAGAGAGTCTTTCCCCCTCCCCCCTCCCTGTGCTAAACTCAAAAGGGAGAACATGAATGGGGGTATCGATGCATGGCCAGAGATATTAACTACTTTTTTGGCATCGGAAACCTCACCAAGGATCCTGAACTCCGGTACACCCCTCAGGGGACACCAGTCTGCCGCTTCCGGATGGCCATGAATCGGCGGTACCAGGGGAAGAGTGGCCCGGTTGAAGAGGTCACCTACATCACGGTCGCTGCCTGGTCCAAACTCGCTGAACTCTGTGCCCGTTACCTCCACAAGGGGAGTAGAGTCGCGGTTGTGGGCGCCCTCCGTTCCAGCTCCTGGGAAGACCGAAATGGCGGGAAACGCACTTCCTACGAAATCCGAGCTGAAAACATCCAGTTCCTCAGTGCTCCCCGGGGCGTAGCCTCAAGCGACCAGGACATCATCGATTTCTCACAGGACATCGATGTAGAGCGCTTTGGTACCTTCTCTGACGAAGAGAGTGGAGAACCCTTGGGGGACCTTGAAGACATCCCACTTGAGGGCAATGAAGAAACTGCTGACGATATCCCTCCTTTTTAGTGCTCTGGTCCTCTTTGCCCTTGGAGCTCTGGGCGAAGCCCAGGTGGTCATCACCGTTAACGGGGAGCGTATTCAGAGCGAAGCCCGAGTTGTCTCCCGGGATGGCACGCTGTACGTCGCTGTTGAGGACCTCTTCCGGGATATCGGGGGAATCGCTTACTACTCCCCCATCATGAACAAAGCAAACCTGAAATTCGGCAAAATCTCCTGGGTGCTTTCCCTGGACAAGGGTGTCGCGATTGCCGACGGTCGAGAAGTTCCCTTAGAAGGAAAAGTTTTTGTGGAGAACAACAAACTCTACCTTTCCCTCCCTTTCCTTGCCGAGCTCTTTGGCTTTCGCATCCCCACAAGAGCGCAAGAGACTCCTACCCCTGAGACTCCTCAGCTCGCTCCATCTCCCAGGGCTGGGGCACCGGTTCTTTCGGGTGTTCGCTTTTCCTCGTACAACGAGGAAATGCGTACCCGGATCACCTTTGACTTCCAGGGTGGTGTTCCTCCCTTCACCTCTCAGATTGACCGGGAGAGGAACACCGTAACCATTCTCTTCCGCAACTGCAGTCTCGGGAACGTCACCTCTCCCGTTGTCGTCAACGACCCAAGGGTGGGAACCATAACGCTTGAGGAGAAGAACGGGCAGGTCGAGGCCAACATCGCTTTCCGGGGAACCATTCAGGTTCGGGAGGGAAAGCTCGATGGGGGAAACCCCCGGGCATACTTTGACCTGATAAGCCTTGTGGAGGTCACCGAGGAGGTTCCTCCCTCTCCGGGAGCACCCCCTTCTCCGAGGCCTTCTCCTCCACCACGTCCATCCCCCACACCCGCGCTCTCTCCCACACCCAGTCCCTCTTTCGAGGTCATCAACCGCAACGTCGTGGTGCTCGATCCAGGACACGGAGGGAATGACCCCGGATGTGCCCACAACGGGTACCAGGAGAAAACCATCGTCCTTGAAATCGCGAAAAGAGTGCGGGATATCCTCAGGACCCGGGGATATGAAGTGTACATGACCCGGGAGGACGATACCTATCCCACTCTTGATGACCGGTACCACCTGGCCAACAGCAAAAACCCCTTTGCTTTTGTGAGCATCCACTGCAATGCCTCACCAAACCCAAAAGCAAGTGGTATCGAGGTCTTTGTGGGAGGGACGAAGCCCCGGGGCGAAGGAGCACTCGATGTGGCCCAGCGGGAAAATGCCGCCTTCCTCGCCGAGCAGAAAGCCCCTTCCGGAAGCCTCGAGAAACTCAACTCCATCTATACCTCGGCCTACTACCTGAAAAGCCGGGAAGCAAGCGCCAAACTCGGAGACCTTGTGGTGCAGCGCGTTGCCAACCAGACTGGCCTTGCCGCCCGGGGAGTGAAGGAAGCGCCTCTTGTAGTTCTCGGCCACATGTTCTATCCGGCGTGCCTCGTGGAGGTTGGGTTTTTGAGTAATCCCAGTGAAGCGAAGAAGCTCGCTTCACCTTCCTTCCAGGATCGTATCGCCCGGGGGATTGCCGATGCCATAGAGGCCTTTGCGAAAAGTCCCGAGCTTGCCAAGCTCCTTGGAGGATAGAAAACCATGGAGGAGTGGAAATACAGGACAAAGAAAAAGAAACGGAAAAAGCGGACGTTCTCCTGGCAAGCGCTTCTCTACATCCTGCTTGGGGTGCTCCTCTTTTTCGGCGTGGTGTATGGAAGTGAGGTGCTTTTGCGCCTCTTCCGCCAGCCTCCCTCCGAAACCCCCCGTCCCACCGGGGCTCTTCTTCCTCGTGTAGAGGAGATGGAGGTTGTGGTGTACTTTGCCAATGCTGATTTCACCGCTTTAGTGGGGGAAAAGAGACGGATCGCGAGGGATGAACGGTGGATGGAACGGGTGATCGGGGAGCTCCTGAAGGGTCCGGAAAACAAAGACCTCTTCAATGCCCTGCCCCCTGGAACCCGCCTCAACGCTGTCTTCGTGGAAGGGAGGACAGCTTATGTTGACCTCAGCACCGAGATGGTGAAAAACCAGTCAGGGGGAACGTCGCAGGAATTCCTGAGCGTGTACGCCATTGTGGACACCCTGACCGCCTTTCCCGAGATCGAAGCAGTGAAAATCCTCATTGACGGGAAAGAAACCAAAACCCTCTGCGGTCACATCGACATTTCTGCGCCTTTACGAAGGGACGAGCGCATCATTGCAAAAGTTCAGTAGTTTTCAGGAACTTGGACAGTACCTGAAGGGGAGGACATCCATGCGGAGCGATGGGCGGCGACCAGATGAACTCCGGCCGATCAGCATTGTGCGAAACTACCTGAAGTACGCCGAAGGGTCTGTGTTCATCGAAGCGGGAAATAACCGTATTGTGTGCGCCATATCCATCGAAGACCGGGTACCCCAATTCCTCCGCAATACGGGCCAGGGCTGGATCACCGCCGAGTATGCTATGCTTCCCCGTGCCACGACAACCCGGAACATCCGGGATGCCGTGAAAGGGCAAATCGGCGGGCGGACCCACGAAATCCAGCGTCTCATCGGAAGGGCTCTGCGCTCGGTGGTGAACCTCGAAAAGCTTGGAGAGCGAACCATCCTTGTGGACTGCGACGTCATTCAGGCCGATGGAGGGACGCGGACGCTGGCCACAACCGGTGCCTTCATAGCCCTTGTGGATGCCCTGTGGAACCTCCTCGACCAGGGAATGCTTGCAGAGCGGGGTATCGTGCGGGACTATCTTGCTGCGGTGAGCGTGGGCATCGTGAACGGCGAGATGCTCCTTGACCTGAACTTCGAAGAAGATTCCGTTGCCCAGGTCGACATGAATATTGTGATGACCGGAAGCGGAAAACTCGTGGAGGTTCAGGGAACAGCTGAAAAAGAGCCCTTCTCCCGGGAGACCCTGAATGCCCTCCTTGACCTTGCCCAGAGGGGCATCCAGGAAATCCTGGCCCTCGAGCGGAAACTCCTTGAGCGGGGCCTCCCATGAGACCCACGGTGTACGTTGTCACGAAAAACGCAGGAAAACTCGTCGAGATACAGGACATTCT
>JAPWUU010000036.1 GCA_028275365.1 Candidatus Caldatribacterium sp. | reverse complement strand
GGGCTTGAAGTCGATGCCTTAGGAGGGCTTCCCGGGGTGCATTCTGCCCGCTTTGGAGGACCCGGGCTTTCTCAGCGTGAGCGCATCGAGCTCCTTTTGCAAAAGCTCCGGGGCGTTCCCCGCGCACAGCGCACCGCCCGTTTCGTGTGCGTTGTCGCCCTGGTGTGGCCGGGGGGAGAAAAGGTCTTTGAGGGCACCTGCGAGGGCTTCATCGCCGAGGAACCCCGGGGAGACCAGGGATTCGGGTACGACCCGGTTTTCGTCTTTCCACCCTTTGAGAAGACCTTCGCCGAACTCGGCCCGGAAGTCAAAAACCGTGTGAGCCACCGGGCCCAGGCCTTCAGGAAACTCGCGCAGTTCCTCCGGGAAGAGGTATGCTCAATCTCCAACCTTACAGGAACTGGAAAAAGAGCGTAACCCAGAAAGGAACGCAGAGGGAGTGCAGTACCCCACTCACCACCCCAAGGGGGACGAGTTTCCCTCCGCTGACCCGTGAGAGCACCCCAAGGGTTGTGTCCATGCTCGTTGCCCCACCCAGGGCCACCGCCGCCCAACCCCCAAAGGCCCGATACACCCACTCGAGGCTCACAAGGGCGAGGATTTCCCGGAAGACGTTGGTGGCAAAGGCGAAAAGCCCCAGAGAGGGATTCCCCAGACGAGCCAGAAGAACCCCCGAAAGAGAATACCAGCCAAACCCCGAGGCGACGGCGAGGCACTCCCTGAGGGTCATCGGCGAGCAGAGCGCAACGAATGCCGCTCCAAGGAGACTTCCGACCATGGCTGCAAGTGGCAGGAGGAATACCCGAAAACCCAGCGACCGAAGCTCCTCGAAGGCTTTGCTCTCCCACGCAAGCTCCATCCCCACGCCGAAAACGAGCACATAGAGGGAGATGTCAATCCATCGCTCTAAAAAGCCTCCAAAGGCGGAGGGAAAAAGGCCGGAAAAACCGAACAGTACTCCTGTACCCAGACTGAGCACAATGCCAATCACGGCCGTTTCCTCCTGCTCACCATTCGTTCCACAAGACCTGCAACAACCACCGCTCCAGCCCCTGCAGCGAAAGCCAGAAACAGCGCCGAAAGACCGAAAAAGGTCAGCTTCATCCGCAGGAACTCCTCCTGCCCCAGGCGAACCCCCATGGCAAAAAGCAGGAACAAAAGCCCCACGGTACTCAGGACCTTCCCCACCCCTTTTGCCAGGTCGGACCGCACCAATTTCCCCACAAGGAAACCAAGGGCAAGCACCACAAGGAGGAGCCACATCATTCGGACTCCCGCTCAAAGACAATTCCCTCGTACTTTCTCAGGACATTCCTTCGCCACCGGAGAAACGCCTCCTCAACCTCTTCAAGGCGTTCCCCATTCCCTTCCTCGAGGAACCGCTTGAGAAGCTCCTTGATCTTTCGGGCTTCCCGGTCAGGAGGGTGCAGGGACTCCACAGCATAGCGAGAGGGAACCTCCCCACCCTCAATGGTCACGAGGATATCCCGAACCCGGTTGTGGAAAGCGATCACGCTCTCCAGGGAAACGGCACGCTGTGAAAGGCCTGGGAGGAAAAAGGTAGCGATGCTCAGGGCCACGAAAACGATACAGGCCCCGTAGAGTACCCGTTCACCCCATCGCTTCCAGGGAAGCACCGAAAACCCAGGAGCAAGAACCCACCCAAGACCCATACCAGCGAGCAGCCCACCCACATGGGCGGCGTTATCGATCGCCGGAAAGGTGAAGCCAATGAGGAGATTGATGAAGATGAAGGGGAGAATGCCCATGCCAAGGCGATGCAGCGACGTATTCCGGTACTTGAGCCCTCCGGCAAAAAGGAGTCCCGCAAGACCAAAGATGGCCCCACTCGCTCCTACGCCAATCTGGCGGAAATTCACAAGGTACGAGAGGAAACTCCCTGAAAGCCCGGAGAGCACATAGGCCATGAAGAATTTCCGGTACCCGTAAATACCCTCGACGAGCCGCCCAAGCTGAAAGAGGGCATAGGTGTTGAAGAAGAGGTGCCAGACGTTCCCGTGGAGGAAAATGCAGATGAGGAGCCGCTGCCACTCTCCTGAGGCAATGAGCGGTCCGTACTTGGCGCCAAGGCGCAAAAGATTAGAAAGAGTAAAGCCACCGCTTGCCACGGTGGCCACAAAGAACACCAGGTTGAAGACGATAACCGGATACAGCATCAGGAAACCCGGCTCAGCGCCTCCTCGACCTCCCGCCGGAGGGTCTCATCGGTAGAAAGGTACTGATTGATTTCGCTTGAGAGCCTCACGAGAAGGTACAGCCAGTAAATGGTAAAGGTGATGATGCTCAGGATGATGAAAAGAGCAATGCTTCGCCGCGGAACCCGAAAGACCCGCCCGGTAAGGTGGACACCGTATCTGTCCTCAAGGTGCTGGTAGAGCCTATCCTTGAGGTCGGAGAGCTTCCCGATGGAACGGAACACAGAAGAGAGGTACACGGCAAGAAAGATGAACGCCAGGATATTGAAGACGATGGCGTACACCCCCCCGGTGAAGAGCCCAATGACATAGAACACAAGGTAAACCCAGAACGGCCAGGTCTGTACGATGAACTCCTCGCTCCGGTTGGCGAAAAACCCTATCTCCCCCCGGAGAGGGTCCTCCAAGCGGTCCTTGAGGTTCAGGAAAACATCCCGAGTATTGGTGACATTGGTGTTGATGGCCCGGGACCACTGGTAGAGAACAAGAAGCTGAAAGATAGCGCTAAGGATACCAAATACCGCCACCCCCGCCACAGCCCCAGCGGTAGCTCCCACTTGGAGTCGCGCCGCAGAAACCATGGCTGAGATAGCAAACACCACGGCAAGAATCACGAATACCACCGCAAGCACCGCCAGGGGCATACTCACCCGATTCTCCTCGAGGAACCTCGAAATGGCCACGAGTACTCCCTCCTTCCTCCCTTTTCCGTCATTGTAGCACAGAAGGGCTTTTTTTCAGCACGCCAGGGTCCTATTCCCCGAGAATTTTCACTAACACCCGCTTGGGCCGTTTCCCGTCAAACTCCCCGTAGAACACCTGTTCCCAGGGACCAAGGTCGAGTTTCCCTTCAGTGATGGCAATGACCACTTCCCGTCCCATGATGGTCCGTTTGAGGTGGGCATCGGCGTTGTCCTCGCCAACGTTGTGACGGTACTGCTCATAGGGCTTTTCAGGAGCGAGCTGCTCAAGCCACCGCTCGAAATCCTCGTGCAACCCTTCTTCGTCGTCGTTCACAAAGACGCTTGCCGTGATGTGCATGGCGTTGCACAAAAGAAGCCCTTCCTTGATGCCGCTTTCGCGGACACAGTCTTCAAGGAGGGGAGTGATGTTCACGAAGGCCCGTCGCGTGGGAATGTTGAACCAGAGTTCCTTCCTGTAGCTGCGCATGGTTCCTCCTCCGGAGCTCTGGCGGAGAGGGAGGGATTCGAACCCTCGAGGCGGATTTTGGTCCGCCTAATCGCTTAGCAGGCGATTGCCTTCAGCCACTCGGCCACCTCTCCAGGACAGGGGTAGTATACCATGGAAACCTCATGCCTTCAATACCCCGAAAGGGCGTAAGCGCTTTCGAGCACTCTCTGGACGAAGACCCCATCCGCAACGGTTGCCCCCAGGGAAGGTTGTCCGGCAATCCGCAAAAGGAAATCGTGGGCACAGGCAATGTGCGGGCGAACCCAGCCGATGGCAAACTTTCCGGGAATGCGATTCGGGTAGGGGTACTGATGGACCGATTCGATGAGCTTGAATCCCCGGTTCCCCCCGTATGGACCGCCTCGCTCCCGGGCATCGTAGACCTCAAGGAAATTCGGCTGCATCGAATTGAAACGGATGGCACCCTCCATTCCCTCAATCTCAAGACGCAGCTCATCGCAACTCCCCGTGGCGAAGCGACTGGCCTCAATAGTCAACGGCGCACCGTTTGCAAGGACTCCGGAAACCTCCGCCCAGTCATCGACAAGAACCTCTTCGAAGTCCGTGCCTTCGGGATTTCTGGGACGTCTCGTGATGAAGGTCTTCCCCCGGGCCCCCGTCACCACAAATGTTCCCAGAAGGTAATGGACAAGGTCGATGAGGTGTGACCCCAGATCAGCCAGGGCACCACCCCCTGCAAGGTCTTTCCGGAGACGCCAGCTCATGGGGCGCTGGGGGTCGTTGTACCCTGAATGGAGGTACTGGGCCCGAACCCGGACCACCTCACCCAGAAACCCCTCGTTTATGAGTTCCCTTGCCCGCAGGATTGCGGGCACAAACCGGTTCTGAAAGGCCATGCCGAAGGTCACACGGCTTTGCGTCACGATTTCCTGGATGCTCTCGGCCTCCCTGAGGTTCAGTGCCAGGGGTTTGTCGCAGTAGATGTGTTTTTGCGCCTTTGCGGCCTGTTCCACAACCGGAAGGTGCAGAGCATTGGGCGTAGCCACCACGACAACGTCAATGTCTTTCCTTTCAAGGAGCTCCTCAACACGGTGAGTGGCAAAGGAAATCCCGGTCTCCTCTCTGGCCCTTCTTGCCGTCTCCTCCCGGGAAGTGCAGATGCCCCGGATCTCGGGGAGAAAAGGAAGGTCACTGTAGTAAAAGGGGAGAGCCGAAAACGCCAGGGCGTGGACCCTCCCGATAAAGCCAAAACCCACGATGCCGACACCGAGTCGCTCCATCTACTTCACCTCAAGTTCCGGGGTGAGGATTTCGATGCCATGCATGTACCGGCGGAGCACCTCAGGCACAACAACCGTTCCGTCCTCCTGCTGGTAGTTCTCAAGAATCGCCACAAGTGTTCTCCCCACCGCAAGGCCTGAACCGTTCAGAGTGTGCACGTAGTGGAGCTTTCCCGTGTGCGAACGGAAACGGATGTTGGCCCGGCGGGCCTGGAAATCCTCAAAGTTACTGCAGGAAGAAATCTCCCGGTACCTCCCCTGAGACGGTAACCATACCTCGATATCGTACGTTTTCGCCGCAGCAAAGCCCAAATCGGCGGTGCAGAGGGTCACCACCCGGTAGGGAAGCCCCAAAAGCTCAAGTACCTCTTCCGCATCCCGTACGAGTTCCTCAAGCTCATCGTACGAGGTATCGGGATGGACGAACTTCACAAGCTCCACTTTGTTGAACTGGTGCTGGCGGATGAGCCCCCGAACATCCTTCCCGTATGACCCTGCTTCCCGGCGGAAACAGGCACTGTAGGCCACGTAGTAGATGGGGAGATCGTCCTCTTCGAGGATTTCATCGGCATGGAGGTTCGTCACCGGGACTTCTGCCGTGGGAATGAGGTGGAGGTCATCCTGACAGTGGTAGAGGTCGTCAAAGAACTTCGGGAGCTGCCCTGTCCCAGTCATGGTCTTCGTGTTCACAAGGAAGGGCGGGAAAATCTCCCGGTATCCGTGTTTTAAGGTATGGAGGTCGAGCATGAAGTTGATGAGCGCCCGCTCAAGGAGCGCCCCTGCGCCCTTGAGGACGGTGAAACGTGAAGAGGCAATCTTCGCCCCCCGCTCAAAGTCAAGGATATTCAGAGTCTCCCCAATTTCCCAGTGGGGCCGGGGGGGGAAGGTGAACTCCCTCGGTTCCCCCCACCGGCGAACCTCCACGTTATCCTCCTCACCATTCCCAGGCGGGACGCTCTCGTGGGGAATATTGGGGAGGAAGAGGAGCTTTTCCTTCCACTCCTCCTCCACCTCCTTAAGTTCCCGGTCGATGGACTCGAGGCGTCCAGAAATTTCTTCACCCTCGGCAAGGAGCATTCCGGGGTCCTTTCCTTCCCGCTTCAGGGCTCCAATGGTCTTGGCCAGCTGGTTCTTCCTCTGTTTTAAGGCATCGGCCTCTCTCTGAAGCGCCCTTCGCTTTTCGTCAAGGGCAAAGAGGGTGTCCAGAAGCTCTGTGCCCATACCCCTCTTCCTGAGCGCTTCGGCAACGTCCTCCCGGTGTTCCCGTACCCACTTCCAGTCAAGCATGGTCGCTCTCTCCTTCAACCCTTGATGACTCCCAGAGGTCGGGCGTAGGCCACTTTTTTCGAAATCCCCGCTTGTTCCACAACCTCAACGACCTCTCCCACATCCTTGTAGGCCTCGGGAATTTCTTCCCTCAAGGTTGCCTTGCTCTCGGCCATGACCAGAATACCCTGCTTTTCGAGTTCTGCGGCGATGTCCCGACCGCGGGACGTCCGATCGGCCTCGGAACGGCTCATGACCCGCCCGGCCCCATGACAGGTGGACCCGAAGGTTTCCTTCATGGCGAGTTCTGTTCCCACCAGAATGTACGACCCCGTACCCATATCCCCAGGGATGAGCACGGGCTGACCGACGCTCCGGAAACGCTCGGGAACTGCAGGGTGACCTGCGGCAAAAGCCCGGGTTGCCCCCTTGCGGTGCACGCAGAGTTTCAGGCGTTTTCCGTCAACCTCGTGTTCCTCAATTTTGGCAATGTTGTGGGCAACGTCGTACAGGACCTCCATCCCGAGGGCCCGGGCCGACTTCCCGAAAACCTCTTCGAACGATTCCCGGATCCAGTGGGTGATGAGCTGGCGGTTCGCCCAGGCAAAATTCGCCGCCGAGGCCATGGCCGCGAAGTACCCCCGACCTTCAGGGGAGTCAAGCGGCGCGCAGGCGAGCTGCCGGTCCGGAACCTTGATGCCGTAGCGGTTCATGGCGTTCTGCATCTTCTGGAGGTAGTCGGTACAGATCTGGTGTCCAAACCCCCGGGAACCGGTGTGGACCATGATAATGACCTGTCCCTCAAAGAGCCCGAAAACTTCCGCAATATCCGGGCGAAAGATTCGTTCTACCACCTCAATCTCCAGAAAGTGGTTCCCCGAACCCAGAGTTCCAAGCTGGTCCTTTCCCCGCTCGATGGCCTTATCGCTCACCGCATCAGGATCAGCTCCCTCCATGGCTCCACCTTCTTCGATGTGGTCTTTGTCCTCCGGCCAGCCAAACCCCCGGGAAATCACGTACTGTGCTCCCTGAGTCATGACCTTGCGGAGTTCTGCCGGCGAAAAAGAGAGCTTGCCTTCTGAACCCACACCGGAGGGAATGTTCCGGAAAAGCACCGAAAGGAGCTTTTCAAGCCGAGGCAGAACTTCGTCTTTGGTGAGGTTTGTTTTCACCACCCGGACCCCACAGTTGATGTCAAACCCCACACCTCCTGGGGAAATCACCCCTTCCCCAAAAAGGGTTGCTGCCACGCCCCCGATGGGGAATCCATATCCCCAGTGGATATCAGGCATGGCCAAAGACTTCCCCACAATCCCCGGAAGGAAGGCGACGTTCGCCACCTGCTCCGGGGCCTGGTCCTTCCGGATGGCCTTAATCATCTTCTCACTGGCGTAAATGACCCCCTCAACCTTCATGCCGTGCTTGTAGTCCCTGGGAATTCGCCAGCGCCAGTCGTCTATTTTCTGCAGTGGCCCACTCCACTCAGCCATACGCTCAACCTCCTTTCAGATATCGAAGTATACCTGCGCCCGGAAAAGCCCCGGCTCAACCTCCTCCACCTTCACCTCGTGGTACGTGCAGGCCTTCACCACCCGGAAAAGCTCGTGTTTTTCAAGGTCCAGGGGTTCTCCGAAGACCTGGGCCCTGAGGTAATACTGCCCGAGTTCCTGGATGTCAAAGGCCTTGAGAAGTACTTCCTCGGCTTCGAAAAGGTAGAGTAGCTCATTGAGCCAGGTCACGAGAAGGTCCTCGTAGTCGCTTCCCTCAACGGCAACTTCTGCCGTGAATCCCCCGTCCACCTTTTCTAACGCCCCGATGAGAGAAAACATTCCCAGCGCGGCGTTCGCGAAAAGCTCCTCCAGGGACCTCCCCCAGGCCACAAGACCGATATCCGCAGTGTGGTCGAGGACTTCAAAGGGTTTCTCCATCAGTACCCGATTGGAACCCCCTCTCCCAGGCGAAACAGCGCCTTGAGTTTGTTCACCAGAACCTCGGTGGCGTTGAGGAACGCCTCCTCGGTGCTTCCCCCAATATGGGGCGTGCAGATGACGTTCTCATGGGTGAGGAGTTCAAGGTCCTGAGGTGGTTCGGTCTCGTACACATCCAGAGCCACACCGGCAAGGTGCCCTTCCCGAAGTACCTGAAGGAGGGCCTTCTGGTCGATCACCTTCCCCCGCGAGGTATTGATGAGGTACGCACCCTTTTTCATCTTCCGGAGCATTTCTTCCGAGAAAAGGCCTGCAGTTTCACTATTTAAGACCACATGGAGCGAGACGATATCGCTCCGCTCAAGGAGTTCCTCAAGCCGAAAGGCCCGCTTGACTCCCCGCCGGATGAATTCCTCTTCCGGGACATAGGGGTCGTAGGCTATGACTTCGGCCCGCATGGCCTTCACGATTTCTGCTACTCTTCGGCCAATGCTGCCAAAGCCCACAACCCCCCAGGTCTTCCCCTCGATGGTCTTCCCCGTGTACTGACCCTTGGCCCACTTCCCCTCTTTCAGGAACGCGCAGGTGAGGTACAGGTGACGCAGGAGGGCAATAGCCAGTCCCACGGTGAGTTCGGCAACGCTTGAAGCCGAAGCTTCGGGAGTGTTGATGACCTGAATACCCCGAGCTTCACAGGCCTTCTTGTCGATGTTATCCGTTCCCACTCCAGGACGGGCGACGACCTTGAGCCTTGGGGCGTTTTCAATGATGCGGGCAGTCACCTGGGGTTTGGAACGGACGACGAAAACGTCCTTATCCTGAATGGCCCGGAGAATCTCCTCCTCATCGTGTGAGGAGAGCACTTCCACCGGCCCGATTTCCTCAGAAAGCCGCTTGACCATGTCCTCCGGAACTCCATGGGCACAGAGAATACGAACGGTTTCAGCCACTCCAGTCCACCTCCATTCCCGCAAGAATGGTCGAAATGTCCACCTTCTGACCTTTACCTCTCAGGACCTCCCCAAGGACAAAGAGAAGCCCCAGGATTTCAGCAACCTTCAGGGTATCACCGTGCCGCACCCAGATGGTCCTGTCCTTTTTCGCCACCTTCCCGCTCCATATGCCCTCCCGCTCAAAGGCCAGAAGGACCTCGTCTTCTACAATCCCCTCGGGAAGCCTCAAGCAGGTCACCGAGGGGAAAGCCGCCATACCGTGCACCACCTGAAACCCCAACGCCTCTGCCCCCCTGCGGAACAATGACGCCAGGAATTTCCGCCGCTCCCAGACGGTTTCTCTTCCCACCGACCGCAGGTTCAGGAGGAACTCAAAACACGAAGAGGACAGTTCCTGCCCTGCTGAGAGCCTCTGGAGTTCTGCGAAATCCAGGGCAAAACGGGGACAGCGGGCCGAAGACCTCGCCCTCCAGGCCTTTTCCCCCACAACAAGGAGCGAACGGTTCCTGGAAAGCAGCGGACTCTCTGCCACCGCCACGTCCACAGCGCTTTCGTCCAGGGACAGGGGGAAAACTCCGAAGGACTCGCTCACA
Organism: Candidatus Caldatribacterium sp.; assembly: GCA_028275365.1. GTDB lineage: Bacteria > Atribacterota > Atribacteria > Atribacterales > Caldatribacteriaceae > Caldatribacterium. The sequence continues at coordinate 2,997 of JAPWUU010000036.1, read as the reverse complement.
TCAAGAGCGTACAGCACATCAAAAGACCTGCATACCCTTCCCAGAGCCTCAAGATCAACAGCGAGCGGCTCCTCCCGCTCCAGGTGAGTGACGAATACCCCTTTGATAGAGCTTGCTCTCTCGGCCTCAAAAAGAAGGTAAAGGTCTTCCGCCTGTGGGGGTTTCCCTCCATACCCCCCAAGGCGGATGACCGAAAGCCCGAAGCCCTCAGCAACCCTGGCCCAGTGTTCTCCCCTCTCCCCAGAGACCAAACATACCACCGTTTCTCCCGGAGAAAAGCAGTTGACCACCACCGCCTCCCGTCCCCAGGCTGCGGGGAAGGGGCAGAGGAAAACCTCCTTCGCTGTTCCCAGAAAGTACTGGAGAACCTCGAAAACTTCCATTTTGTCTCTCCTTCAGAAAACAAAAGCTCTCGCCCAAGGGGCGAGAGCTCTCCCGCGGTGCCACCCTTCTTCGGTGGTTCCCCACCCTCAAAGCGCTAACGCGTCTAAAGCGCGTTGGGTACTACTCCATCCCTTCGTACCCACAACTCCAGGGCGGATTCAGGGAAGAAGAGGACCGGCTTCCACCTTCCCCGGTTCTCTGCACCTCTTCAGACTCCCTTACTACTCCCCTTCATCGTCTTTCGATGCACCTTTTGTAGAAACTATAACACAAAGCGAAGAAAAGTCAACGGAGAGAGGGCGAGGAAGGGCACTGAACAACATTACCTTTCCGCAACCGTACAAGGCTCAGGAGCAAGCAAGCGTCTTTTTCCAGGTGGAGGCGGATGAGGTGCCTGCCGGAGGTATACTCAAAAACCTTCTTCAAAAAGGTATTCTCTCCGCGAATCTCAGAGAACGGGAAGAATTTCCCCCGGGCAAGCAGCCCTTCCCGATTCACCACAACCGGACCGAAGGAAAAGCTCCGAAGTGCTCCTCCAGGAGAGGTTCGCTCCGTTACGAGGACCTTCGGGAACACGATTTCAGGGGTGTGTTCGCAAAAAGCGGTAAGGAGGCTTTCCTGGTTTGCGGTGAATTCCTCCTGGGTGAGCCCGTCGATGAAGCCATACGCATCGATGGTCCACTTCTTGTGGCAGGAAAGGCAGCGTACCTCGTTCCCTCTCCCGATGATGCTACGGAATCTCCCGCAGGCTGGACAGAAAAACACCACTCGCTCAATGCCCTCAGCCCGTCTTTCCCCCTGAAAGGGGATCCGGCGACATTTCTGCCATTCCCACTCGGAATGCCAGAAAGATAGGAGAGAGCTGCAGGCGGTAAGGGTAAAGCGAATGAACACCGGACCCTTGCGGGAGTGGTCTGCCCAGAGGGGTTTGCGCATCCAGGCTCCCTGGACGTGGGCGAAAACCACCGGAACCCGGAGCCGGGCAAGGAGTTTCTCCGTTGCCGGAGTCACTCCCCGGTTCACCCCGTTCCAGGGAATCCCTCCCTCAGGGAAAAGCCCCACCACTCCTCCTCTCTCCAGCACCCGGAAGATACCCCGGACCGCACGGCAGTCCGGCAGGGCTTTCCTTTTGGGAATGGCGTTCACGGCACGGATCAGGGGACCGAGAAAGGGGTGCTCGAAAATCAGCCGGTTGGCCACCCAGACAATCGGGTACGGAACAAGGGCGTCAATGAGGAAAGGGTCGAGAGCGCTGAGGTGGTTGGCAATAAGCAGAAAAGGCGGAGGGGGCAGCTCACCCTCTACTTCAAGGGGAAAGCTGAGGAAATACGGTGCAAGTATGCGCTTCCCCAGGCGCCACAGCAAGGTCCCCCCGGGGAGATTGTGCCATTCCCATGCCGAACCCGTAGTATTCCCACCTTTCAAAAAACAGCGCCCCTGAAACAATCCCAGGCTTTGGGGAAATTGTACCATGGACCATGCCCAAAAGCCACTTCATTCGTTCTTGAGAAAAACCCGGTGGCAGCATCCCGCAGAAGGGGTACGATGGAGACAGAGAGGTGCTCTCGCCGAAAACCCAAAAAACTGGTGCGCCCGGCGGGAATTGAACCCACAACCTTCGGCTCCGGAGGCCGACGCTCTATCCTGTTGAGCTACGGGCGCACCTCTATTCCAAGAGTATACTCGGAAAACGCCACAAACACAAGAGACCCCCACGGGGAAAAGGGCTTTCCCTGTGGGGGATCACCGTCACTTCACGACTTCCTTCAGGAGCTTCCCTGGACGGAAGAAAGGTACTTTCGTCTCGGGGATATGAATTTCCTTCCCGGTCTGCGGGTTCCTCCCCCTGCGTCCTGCTCTCTTCTTCACCCCAAAGGTTCCAAATCCCACAAGCTGGACCTTCTCACCCTTCCGCAGAGCGTTCTGGATAACCTCAAGCATTGTATCTACGATGCGAGCGGTGTCCTTTTTGGTGATACTCAGACCCTCCTTTTTAAGCTCCTCCGCAAGAGTACCCACCAAGTCCTGCTTGTTCATCCTCCCCAAACCTCCTTTTCCTGAAAAATGAGTTTTTTAAGCCGGAAGTACAATGAAGCGTATCGCCGTTTTCTCCGAATCGCCAATTTTCACGTCCACGAAAGCCGGGATACAGACAAGGTCAATACCACTTGGAGCAAGGTACCCCCGAGCAATGGCGATGGCTTTCACTGCCTGGTTCACCGCACCTGCTCCCACTGCCTGCATTTCTGCCCGCCCATGCTCCCGAATGGCTCCCGTCAGCGCCCCGGCTAAAGCTGCCGGCCTGGTTCGGGACGAAATCTTCAAAAGTTCCACCCGGAAACCTCCTTGCACCTTTCGCGCGACTTCCACAAGGCCCCGCGTCGCCCTTTCCGAGGCAAAACAAGGCTTTTCCTCCTTTGCCAGTATTTTAGCGCACTGTCAAGGGTTTTGTCACGGTCAGGGAGAAAATTCCCTAAAAATTTGCTCTCTGAGCCTCGAGGTACTCCTGGGCTTTTTTCAGGATGTCCCGCTCATTCTCATAGTGGAGTAGGTCTGGCGCCTGAGCGAGGTCAACCCACCGAACCTCTTCAACCTCATCCTGTGGAGGGAGGA
>JAPWUU010000058.1 GCA_028275365.1 Candidatus Caldatribacterium sp. | reverse complement strand
AACAGGAGAGAAGAAATCTTTGCTGCAGAACGGGATCTGAGCCTTGAGGTCGTTGGGCCTTCTCGGGTGAAAAAAGGAGAAACAGCAGATTTCAGGGTACGCTGCACTTTTCGGGGGATTCCCCTTGAAGAGGCAAGGGTGGTATGTGGTGGAGAGGAAGAAGTACTCTCTCTGGGGGAAGGTGTGGTATCCGTTACTTTTCCTGAGGAAGGGAAGATTTCTGTGAGCTTTGCCCTCGGGAATAAGACCTTTGAATTCCCCGTGGAGGTGTATGTCCTTCCCGTGGCTACCCTTGAGTTTCTTGTTCCGCTTCCGAGGGAAGTTGTCCAGGGAGAAACGCTGATGCTCCAGGGTACGCTGAGGGATGCCGAGGGGAATCCCTGCTCTGGAAGGAGGGTGTGGGGAGAGATTCGTTCGTCCACCTTTTCAGCGATTGCTGAAACCCTTTCTGATGGTTCAGGGAGATGGATACTTCCTCTTGGAGGAATAGCTGGGGTCGGAAGACACATACTGCGAGTTTCTGCCGAGGATGTCCTTGTGGAGCACGAACTTTTTGGTATTTCTGGTCGCCCCTCGTTTTTCTGGGCTGTTCGACCGGGTACGGTGCTGCGTTACATGGCAGGATACCTGGTGCCTTTTGAGGTGCAGGTAGCAACGGCGGAGGGGAAGCCGGTTCAAGGTGCGAAGGTCGAGTGGGTGTGGAAAACCGCAGAGGGTGTTTCCCCTGTCCCCTTTTCCGACCTTGGGGTGAACGAGCGAACGGATCTCTCCGGGAAATGCGTGGGCGAGATTGCCATGCCTCGAAAAGTGGGGGACTATACGCTTGAAGCTCGCCTTCCTTTCTGGGAAGTTCCTCCTCTCACCTTTTCGGTCACGGTCCTTGCTGCAGCACCCCGGTTTTTCGAGGACCTCTCTGTGCTCCCTCCCTCAGGGAGAGTTGGAGAACCTTTGAACTTCAGGGTGCGGGTACGGGATACCTATGGCAATCCCTGTCCTGGGAAGACCGTGAACGTGTACCTCAGGGAGGGGGAAAATCTTGTGAAACAGCAGAGCGTTGTCACCGACACCCAGGGAGAAGCCTCGTTTACTCTCATCCCGCGAAAGCCGGAGACGCTCACCGTGGAAGCCCGCGTGCAGTTCACCTCATACGTTCTTTCCTGGTCTTTGCCGGTAACCGATGGATAGTTTCCTCCACTTTTTCCTCCCCCAGCACTGTGCGGTCTGCGGGACATACGTTGCTCTTCCCTCCCGTTTCCCCCTCTGTGAGCGCTGCCAGAGTTCGGTCGTCTACCTCCGGGAGGGGGTATGCTTTCGCTGCGGCAGGACTGTGCCACACCCTGGGGTTCTGCTCTGTCACATGTGCCGCCGTTTCCGGTACCACTTTGAGTTCGCCCGGGCGGTGAGCGCGTACACATTCCCTGTTCGGGAAGCTCTCCACGCCTTCAAGTACGGAGGGGTGGTGTCTCTGGCAGGGTTTTTCGGCCTTCTCCTTGTCCGGTACTGCGAAGAGTTCCCCTTCCTTCTGGATGTCGATAGTGTTCTCCCCGTACCCCTGCATCCTTCAAGAGAAAAAGCCCGGGGGTTCAACCAGTCCCTTCTTCTTGCCCAGGAGGTGGGGAGGGCATTCCGGCTTCCTGTTCTTGCACGGAGCGTCCTGCGGGTGAAGCCCACGCTCCCCCAGGTGGGTCTTAAGGCAAAAGAACGGCGCCAGAACGTCCGGGGGGCATTCCGGGTAAGGCGAAAAGAGGACATCTCGGGAAAGCGAATCCTTGTGATCGACGACGTTCTCACCTCTCGCGCAACCGCAGAAAGCCTTTCGCAGACTTTGAAAGATGCCGGATGTCGAAGCGTGATGGTACTTGCCGTGGCCTCTGGGAAGTGAAGTCCTGAGAATTTTGATTCTTTCGCCGTAAGATTATTGACGATTTCTCCGGAGTATGCCAGAATATTCTCGAAATATTATTCTTTCGAGGAATATTCATTCATGAGCACCAATGAGGTGGAGTTACTCACCCGGGTGGCCTGGTTGCACTTCATGGAAGGGGTCACCCAGCGGGAGATTGCGAAAAAACTCGGCATTTCCCAACCCAAGGTAGCCCGCCTTCTGGATCGGGCCAAAAAGTGCGGTATTGTTCGCATTTCCATCGCTTCGCCTTACGCGAACTGCCTCGCTATCGAAGGAGAACTCCGCCGCCTTTTCCCTCATCTTGAGGATGTTGTGGTCGTTCCTGCTCCCCAGGGTGGGGATCTTTTTGCAAGTCTTGGTCGAGCTGGTGCCTGGTATCTTGAGCGGGTGCTCCAGGATGGGGACCTTGTGGGGATTGCCTGGGGAAGGACCCTGAAGCACGTGGCCTCCTCCGTTCAGGGGACCCGGGTGCGGAACCTCAAGTTCGTCACCCTGGTTGGGGGATTGACTGCCTCGGCTTCGCTGAACCCGTATACCATTGGGGAGAAGCTGGCCTCGATTTTTGAAGGGGAGTGCTACTACCTCTATGCCCCGGCGGTGGTGGAGAGCGAGGAAATTCGGAATTTCTACCTCAATGAGCGGATCAACCAGAAAACCCTGGAGCTCGCCCGACAGACCCGCTGGTCGCTTGTGGGGATTGGAACGGTTGATGCCCGTCACTCCATCTACGCCCTGACGGGGTTCATCGATTACCATGAGCTTGAGCTCCTCCGTCAGAAAGGTGCGGTTGGCGATATCCTCGGCCAGTTCTACGACCGGCAGGGGAACCTCATCGATACACCCCTGCACCGACGAACGGTGGCTCTCCCCCTTGAGGACCTCCGGAAAATGAAAAACGTCATCGGCATCGCTGGGGGAAAGGAGAAAGTTGAGGCGATTCTTGGAGCGCTCAGGGGGAAGTACATCAAAATCCTCATCACCGATGAAGAAACGGCAAGAGACATCGTGGAGCTTGCAAAGAGGGAGGGATAGATGTGTCCTTTGTGACCTGTGTGGGGATTCTCGTAGCCGACCTCATGGGGCGGCCTATCAACCGGTTTCCGGAGAAGGGCAAACTCCTCCTTGTGCCTGAGATGGAGCTCCATGTCGGGGGGTGCGCCCACAACACTGCGGTGGACCTCCGTAAACTCGGAGAGGAGGTGCTCGTGGTGGGGAAAGTGGGGGACGACGACCTGGGGGAGGTGGTGATCAACTCCCTGAAGCGCCACGGAGTGGACACAAGGGGCATCACAAAGGACCTCCGGTACCACACTTCAGCCACCATGGTACTCCTTGATGAGCACGGGGAGCGGACTTTCCTCCATTACCCTGGGGCCAACCAGGCTCTCCGGGCTGAGGACGTGAAGGACGAGTTCCTCAGGGGGGCAAAGGTGGTCCACGTGGCGGGGAGTTTCCTCATGCCGGGGTTCGATGGGGAAGAAACAGCAAAGGTTTTTGCCCGGGCAAGGGCGTTTGGGGTTGTGACTTCTCTTGATACGGCCTGGGATGATACGGGGAAGTGGCTGGACACCATTGCTCCGGTGTTGCCTTTTGTTGACATTTTCATCTCAAACCGGGACGAGGCTTCCCGGATCTCTGGAAAAGACGGCCTCGCGGATATGGCTTCCTTCTTTCTGAGTTTTGGCATTCGGGTGGTGGCTATCAAGATGGGGGCGGAAGGGAGCTTCATCATGACCGAAAAAGAGAAGATCCTCGTTCCACCTTTTTCAGTGCAGGCTGTTGACGGAACGGGAGCAGGTGACGCTTTCGCCGCAGGATTCCTTTTTGGGTACCTTCGGGGATGGGACCTCTATGAGGTTGGGCGGTTTGCCAATGCCTGTGGAGCCATGTGCGTAACCGCCATGGGGGCGACCGAGGGTGTGGGGGATTTCGCGGCGGTGCGGCGATTCATCGAAGAACACGAGGCGAGGATGGGATGAAACTTTTTGGTGTGCAGTTTGGAGCGGGGAACATTGGTCGGGGGTTCATTGGGCATCTCCTTCAGGAGTCGGGGCTCTGGACTGTCTTTGTGGAGGCCAATGAGGATCTCGTAGTGAAGCTCCGGGAACGGGGTTGTTACCCCCTCCGGCTCATTGAGAAAGATGGAACCTTTCGTGACGTTGTGATCGACCGAATTGAGGTTCTCTCGGTCAAAGAAGAAGCGGCGGTGGCCGAAAAGATCGCCTTTGCCGCTTTGGTCCTCACGGCCGTAGGAGCGAAGAATCTCCCGCAGGTGGCTCCACTTCTTGCCCGGGGGATTGAGGAACGCCGAATACGCAACCCTGAACCCCTCAACGTCTTCCTCTGCGAGAATCTGAAGGACGCCCCTTCCATTTTCCGGGAAAAGGTGCAGCAGTACCTCTCTCCCGCGGGAGTGGAGTTTCTCAAGGAACGGGTGGGCTTCGTGGGGACAGTCATTGCCCGAATGGTCCCGGTGCTTGATGAGCGTTTCGGTATGACCGATCCCCTGGGAGTGGTGGCAGAATCCTACGCCCGGCTCCCCTTTGATGCCCGGGCAGTTCGGGGGGTTCTTCCACCGCTTTTTGGCTTTGAGGGGACGGAGCACTTTGAGGCCGAAGAGGAACGAAAGCTCTTTTTCCACAACCTGGGCCATGCTGTTTTGGCGTACCTCGGGTACCTCAGAGGGTACTCCTATGTCCACGAGGCCCTTGAAGATGTGGACATCGAGCGCGTATTTTCCGGTGCCTGGGATGAGGTTACCCGGGCGTTTTTCCGGAAGTACCCCTTCTGGGACAGGGATGAACACAGAGAATACCTTCGGGACCTCAGGGCGCGCTTTGCCAACCCCGCCATGATGGACACCGTGGTCCGGGTGGGAAGGGACCCCTTACGGAAGCTCTCCCCGAAAGACCGCCTCGTCGGAGGAGCACTCTTCTGCCTTGCCCAGGGTGTTTTCCCTGAACATGTGGCCTGTGGGTGTGCGGCGGCGCTGCTTTACGATTACCCCGGAGATGAGGAGGCAAAAGCCCTGCAGAGGATGATTGCCGGGGAAGGGGTACGGGGAGTGCTCGAGAGAGTTTGTGGGGTGGATCCTGAGAGTGAGCTGGGAAAAGCGATTGAGCGCTGGTACAGGCGATTTCAGGAAGAAAGGAGCAGGGGGTGAGTGGGATGGAGATTCAGGAGAAGGTTTCAACAGCGCAGAAAGAAACCAAAGAGAGGCTTCTTGGCATGTACCGGGATATGCTACGCATCCGCCGCTTTGAGGAAACGGTGAGCGACCTTTTCAGCCAGGACAAAATCCGGGGAACAACCCACCTCTACATTGGAGAAGAAGCGGTGGCGGTGGGGGCGTGTTACGCCATCCGCCCTGATGATTACATCACCTCAACCCATCGGGGCCACGGCCACTGCATCGCCAAAGGAGCACGCCTTGACCGGATGATGGCCGAGCTCTACGGGAAAATCGACGGGTACTGCAAGGGGAAGGGTGGATCGCTCCACATCGCCGACCTTACGGCAGGGAATCTCGGCGCCAATGGTATCGTGGGCGGAGGTATTCCCATTGCGGTGGGATCAGGGCTTACGGCAAAGTACAAAAACACTGGGAAGGTCACGGTATGCTTTTTTGGCGATGGAGCGGCCAATACCGGGGCATTCCATGAAGCGCTGAACCTTGCCGCTGTGTGGAAACTCCCGGTGGTCTTCGTCTGCGAGAACAACCTCTACGCCATGTCCATGCCGGTGCGAGAGGCTTTCCCTATCCAGGACATTGCCGAGAGGGCTCAAGCCTATGGGATGCCTGGAGTGGTGGTAGATGGGATGGATGTTCTTGCAGTGAAGGAGGCGGTGGAACAGGCTGCCGAGCGGGCCCGTCGGGGTGAGGGGCCGACGCTCATTGAGTGCAAGACCTACCGGTACCTGGGGCACTCAAAGAATGACCCCCGGGCGTACCGGACGCGAGAAGAGGAGCAGGAGTGGAAGGCGAAAGACCCCATCAAACGCTACCGGAAGTGGCTCTTAGAGCAGGGTGTGGCTGAAGAGGAGGAGCTCAAGACAATTGAAAACGAAGTGGAGCGGGAGATTGAAGAGGCCATAGCCTTTGCTGAACAGAGTCCCTATCCTCCCCTCGAGGAAATCACAAAGGACGTCTACGTTGAGGAGGATTTTGCCGAGCTTGAACGGAAGAAGGGGACGAAAGTTGTCCGGAGCGTCAAGGAGTACGATCCCGGGAAGATGCGCGTCATCACCTACCGGGATGCGTTAAACGAAGCCCTGCGGGAAGAAATGCGCCGGGATGAAAACGTTGTGCTCATTGGAGAGGATATTGGGCTGTATGGTGGGGCCTATGGGGTTACCCGGGGCCTGTGGCAGGAGTTTGGAGGAGAACGGGTTCGCAACACCCCTATCTCTGAGGCGGCAATTGTGGGGTGCTGTGTCGGTGCGGCCATGACCGGACTGCGTCCTGTGGGCGAAATCATGTACATTGACTTCATGACGCTCTGCATGGACCAGCTGGTGAACCAGGGAGCCAAAATTCGCTACATGTTTGGAGGGAAGGCCAGGGTTCCCATGGTCATCCGCACGGAAGGAGGATGTGGTCGCTCCTCCGGCGCTCAGCATGCCCAAAGCCTCGAAGCCTGGTTCATTCATGTACCGGGACTCAAGGTTGTGATGCCCGCGACGCCCTTTGACGCCAAAGGGCTTTTGAAGGCGGCAATCCGGGAGGACAATCCCATCCTCTTCATCGAGCACAAAATGCTCTACAACACCAAGGGTCCGGTGCCAGAAGAGGAGTACATCATCCCCATTGGGGTTGCCGATGTGAAGAGAGAAGGGAAGGACGTCACCATCGTTGCCTACTCCCGGATGCTCCTTGTGGCCCTGGAGGCGGCAGAAATCCTGGCAAAGGAAGGCATTGAGGCTGAGGTTGTGGACCCCAGGACGCTTTTGCCGCTTGATATCGAGACCATCTGCCAATCGGTTCGCAAGACCAACCGAGTGATCATCGTGTACGAAGGGTGCAAGACCGGTGGAGCAGGGGCAGAAATCGCCGCTCAGATTATGGAACACGCCTTCGACTACCTGGATGCCCCCATCGTTCGTCTTGGAGCGGCTGATGCTCCTGTTCCCTGCAGCCGTTATCTTGAGGACAATTCTATCCCGAGGGTAGAAGACGTGGTGAAAGCAGCGCGCACGCTCTGCAGCAGGTAGCCATGGAACGCCGGACAGCACTTCGGCTCTCGTTCATCGTTGGAGTGGCGTTCTTTTTCCTGGCCGTGTCCATGCTCATCACCGGAGCAGTGCTCCCCAAATGGATTGCCGTTTTCCA
>JAPWUU010000057.1 GCA_028275365.1 Candidatus Caldatribacterium sp. | reverse complement strand
TCCTGGTTCTGTACGGTACCACCTTCAGGAAGTAGGCGGAATATTCACTTGTCAAGGTGCGCCTTTTTGCCCTGGTTCCCCCAGGGCAAGAGATAATTTAGCACAGGGGTGGGGAATTGTCAACAAGAGTCCGAGAAAATTCGGGATTACCGCACTCTCCCAACAGGCATGAGGTAGAGAGGGTGCTCGCTTAGCGGAAGATTCAGAACCTTCTTCACCCCTTCATCCTGGAAAGCCCCAACCACGACGGTTCCAAGACCAAGAGCCTCAGCCTGGAGGTAGACGTTCTGTGCGGCATGACCGGCTTCCATGTGCACGTACCGGATGCCCCGCTCGCCGTACTTCCGGGTTGTCCGCTCGTAGACTGCAGTGAAGACGAGAACCACCGGCGCTTCACGAATCCAGCGCTGGAAGAGCGCCACTCCGTACAGCTCCTCCCGTCTGTCGCCTTCAAGAACCCGCGAGAGGGCGTGCTCTCCGGGAAGGTACCGGTACACCCCAGGTAAAAGACCTTCGACCTCTCCAGTGACGATGTAGACCTCCAGAGGATACAGCGCTCCTGCCGAAGGGGCCGTGCGGAAACCCTGTGCCCTGTCCGTGACGCCCTGGGCGGCCCAGAGGAGCTGGGCGATTTCTGGAAGGGTCAGAGGGGACCGGGCAAAAGAGCGGTGCGAACGGCGCTGCAGGAGCGCTTCCTCAACAGAGGTGTCGCTATCAAGCCGCGGGGAAGGCAGAACAATCCTCTCCTCAGCGTATCCTCGCATCCCCCACCACCCCACAAAAAGCAGAACGAGGAGAAACAACACCACGCGCATGTTGCTCCCTCCTTTTTCAGAGTATCACCGAGTCTCATCCTCCCCATAGAGAACCCTCTTGAGGTAGCGAAGCGATTGTCGTAGCATAGGGCCAAGAAGGCAATCGCTGTAGTCCCGACCGAGTTTTGGTCCGGGGAGTTCGAGATACCCCACTATGCGCCGTTCGGGGAGGAGATGGCACTTCTCAAAAAGCAGGAACCGGATGCTTCGCACATCCACCACGCCCCGGGCAAGGTTCTCCGGCTCAAACCCGAAGGTTTCGTGGTACATGGCATCGGTGTTCTTCCAGTGGAATTCATGGAGATACGGGAACGTGGCCACGAAAAGCGATACATGGTCCTCACAGAGTCTTCCCCCTTCATCCACCCAGCCGTGAGAGACGTCGGCACAGAAACCAAAACGGGCTGCCGTATCCCGGTGCTTTTGCCAGTACGCGGTCAGCTCCTCCCCGATTGCCCTGACCTCCCAGGCATTGCAGGGAGGCTCAGCGTAACACGACATGGGCTCTGTGGTGAGCCATTCAAGGCCCCAGGACTTCGCATAGTGCAGGAGTTCCTTGATCTTCTCAAGGTATCTCTGGATACCCCTTTCCCGGAAACCCAGACGGTCTCGAGGGAAAGCCCCCATAGAGGCACCACAGGACGAAGCCCCAAGAAGGGCAGCCACCTCAATGAGTCTCCGGTAGTTGCGCTCTGCAACGGCCACCATCTCCGGGTCCTCTGAGAGGAATCCCCCAAGTTCCCGGTACGCCGAGAAGACGCTTGATATGGTGATACCCCGCTTCTTTGCCTCCTCACGCAATCTCAAGAAGTACGAATCGGGGAGAAAGTAGAGCTCAAAGAACGTCCCAAGCTGGAGGTATGTGACCCCCTCCTCAGCCATGAGGTCGAAAAGCCACTGGAATGAGTACCGGTACGTGATGGGGTCGCTTTTCACCCCAAGCAGGAGCTCCAGAGATGCCTGCGTTTTCTGGTGTTCCTCCTGCTGCAGCCTCTCCTGCATCGTCTCACCTCCAGGGCTCGTTCGAAGCCCGACGAACGTTCACCTCGTCGATGACCGCGTTTTTGCTCCGCATGGTGAGCAAAAACCAGACGATTTCGGCAATCTCTTCCGGAGTGATGAGCCGTTCTCCAAGAAGGTCCGGGCGCATGGCGGCAATGAGGTCCGTTCCTACGCCTCCAGGAGCGATAACATGCACCCGGATCCCCTCTGGGTGTAGTTCTCGGGCAAGAACCTTTGTGAAACCCATGAGGGCGTGTTTTGAGGCCGTGTAGGCTCCCTGGTGGACGTAGCCCTTTGTTCCCACTACAGAGGAAATGTTGATGATGGTGGCCAGCGCAGAACGGCGAAGGTACGGCAGGGCTTCTCGACAGATGAGAAAGGGAGCGCGGACATTCACAGCCATTTGGAGCTCCCATTCTTCAAGCGTTGTCTCTTCGAGGGGCTTCGCAAGGGCCACTCCAGCATTGTTCACCACAACATCCAAATGCCCGAAATATTCTCCGGCTTCGTGCACAAAGCGGACAGGAAAAGCGGGATCCGCAAGGTCTCCAGCGCAAACGAAAACCTCAGCACCAAGTGCTGAGAGCTCAGCCCTCAGGGCTTCCAGCGCTTCCTGAGAACGAGCACAAAGTGCAAGGTGCAATCCCTTCTCCGCAAGAGTTCTGGCAATGGCACGGCCAATCCCACGGCTGGCTCCCGTAACAAGAGCGACCTTCCCTCTCCACGCTTCCATGGCATTCCCCCCAGAGCCTCTTTCTATCTTAGCACAAAAAATTCTTTGGAGATTTCCTCTAATCCCCTTCAGAGTACGCTCCTTCAGCCGATATAATACTTCGGAGCCCGGGGATGAAAGGGCAAACTCCCCGAAAGGGGAGGGCGCAAAGCCACAGGCCTACGGTGTTTCCTACCACGGCGGCTGGGTTGCCAAGCCCCGGCATCGAGTACTCCAGTACTTCACTTTGGGGGGAACACACATGAAACGGTGGCATTTCTCTTTTTCGCTCAAAGCTCGCCTTGCCCTTCTTGGAGTCCTTGCGGTTGTGGCTTCAGCGCTTGCCGTCGGGCTTTTCAGTCTCTCTCTGAGCCAGAAGGAAATACTGAAGAAGCGTCAGGAAGCGACACAGTTCATCGTTGAAGCGGCAATGTCCCAGATTCAGGCTCAGTATGAAGCCTTCCAGAAGGGAACCATCTCCGAAGACGAGGCCAAGGCCCAGGCCCTGAGTATCCTCGAGCGCCTCCGGTATGAAGGCGGAAACTACGTGTGGGTGAACGACCTGAAACCCTCCATGGTCATGCACCCCATAAAGCCCGAGCTCAATGGGCAGGACCTCACCGATTACAAGGACCCTCAGGGGAAACGGCTCTTCGTTGAAATGGTGAAGGTCTGCAAGGAACAGGGAGCAGGCTTTGTGGATTACCTCTGGCCAAAACCAGGCTCCACCGAGCCCGTCCCCAAGGTTTCCTATGTGGCACTCTTCAAGCCCTGGGGATGGATTGTGGGAACCGGAGTTTACCTCGACGATGTCCGGGCCTACATGAGGGGAATGACCCTGCGAATGGTGATCGTCATCGCCATTGCCGTTGCCGTCCTTGCCATCGTCTTCCTCCTCCAGGCTTTCGCCATCGCCCGTCCTGTTGAGGCTCTCGTCCGCCACGCAGAACGCGTAGCCCAGGGAGACCTCACCAACAGCCTCGCCGTCTCTCGCCGGCGCGATGAAATCGGCCGGCTCTCCCAGGCCTTCCACGCCATGGTTGAAAGTCTCAAGGATATGATCCAGAGTGTTTTCCACACGACCGACGCTCTGGCCTCTTCGAGCAATGAGCTGTCCGCATCGGTGGAAGAAGTGGCCAAGGCCACCGAAGAGATCGCTCAAACCATCGCCCAGGTGGCTGAAGGTTCCACCCGCCAGAGCGAAGAGCTCAACGCCATTGACGAGGAGACCAAAAACATCGCCAGGAAAGCCGACCAGGTCTTTGAGGCCACGGAACGCAACACTCAAGCGGTGCTCAACATTACCGCCCACATGGAAGAGAACATGAAGGCGCTGGCGGCGATTGAGGAAGCCCTCGAGAAGACCGCCCAGGAGGCACAGAACGACAAGAAAGCGGCGGAGGAAGGAAAAGAATCGCTCAAGGTGCTTGGAGAGAGCATCCAGCTGATTTCCCGGGGTGCCCAGGAGGTCGCCCAGGCCATTCAAACCCTGAACGCCCGGTCTGAGGAAATCAGCAGTATCGTCAGCATCATCACGAGCATCGCCGAACAGACCAACCTCCTTGCCCTTAATGCTGCGATTGAAGCTGCGAGGGCCGGAGAGGCAGGGCGGGGCTTTGCCGTGGTAGCAGAAGAGGTACGGAAGCTTGCTGAGGAATCCTCCCAGGCGGCAGAACGCATTGCCCGGCTCATCGAGGAGATCAAAAAGGATATGACCCGAGCTTCAGAGAGCATGAACGAGGCGGAAGAAGAAGTAGAACGAGGGGTTGCCCAGCAGAGCGAGGTGAACAGGAACTTCGAGTCCATCATCGCCTCCGTTGACCGGACGCTTCAGGAAATCCAGGGACTGTACCAGGCCCTCCACCGGGCAAAGGAATCCCTGAACGAAACCCTCAAGGAAACCGAGACTATTGCTCGGCTCTCCGAAGAGAACAATAGGGCACTCAACGAGATCGCCCAGGCCATCAAGGTCATCACGGACAAAATTGCCGCCGCAGCCTCGGTGTCTGAAGAGAACGCCGCAGCCAGCGAGGAGGTCTCCGCTTCTGCGGAAGAGCAGAATGCTTCCCTTCAGGAAATCAACAAGGCCACCGGAGCTCTGGCTCAGCTTGCGGAAGAGCTCAAAGAGAAGGTTAAGCGCTTCACGGTCTGAGTTTCCTTGCCTTCACCCCTCCCTAATGGTAATATGATTGTTGGGAGGGGTGAAGGCTATTGCCTGTAGCGCGGATACTTTTGGCTTACAACCAGGCTGTGCTCTCTCAGGAAGAAGAGGAATACTACGCAACCCAGCAGGAACTCAAGGGACAGACGCTCACCCTTATCCAAGAGGCCCTGAGAGAAACCGGATATGAAGTGGTGCTTTTTGACGTTGAACGCCCTCTTGAGGAAGTGGTGACCCGTCTCCTGTCTGAGGACATCCACTTCGTCTTTAACGTCACCACCTGTGTCTCGTCGGTGTACAGCCAGGCACTCTTGCCTCTGCTTCTTGACGCCCTGGACATCCCTTATCTTGGTTCCCGTGCGGTGGTCCATTCACTTTGTCTAGATCGTTCTCTGACGAAGCTGGCCCTGCGGGGTCTTGGTGTCCCCACACCGTCCTTTTTCCTCTGGGCTCCCCAAGCTCCCTGGCCTGAGAACCTTGAATTCCCTGTTCTTGTAAAACCCCGTTTTCGAGAATACCAGGGAAGGAAGCTTGGGGGTTTCATGGTCCATGACCACGAGGCCCTCAGGAAAGCCGCTCTTCAGCTTTTTGAGATGACCGGGGAGAAAGTGATTGTCGAAAAGTACATTCCTGGAAGAGAATTCGTTGTTGGTCTTTGGGGCAACGATGAAGAAACCGCTCCTCTGCCCATTCTCGAAATCACTCCCCTCCGCAGAGATTTTCCTCCCTGCGAGGAAACCCTCAGGAAGGGGGAACGGGTTCTGGGAGTGGCGGACCTTCCTGAGGAAATCGTCCTTCAGATTCAGCGCATGAGTCTCAAAATCTTCCAGGAACTCAACATGCGCGATTACGCCACATTTCGCCTGATTCTCTCTGAGGGAGAAGCCCTGCCGCTTTTTCTTGAAATCAACGCCCTTCCGCTCCTCTACTACCACCAGAGTCCTTTCCCAGAGATGTGCGCTGCTTTGGACATCGACTATACGGGTATGGTGCAGCGCCTCTTCCACATTGCTATGAAACGGGTGAAAACATGTGCCTGATCCTGTAACTTTTGCCGTTCTTGGGGCAGGACACGGTGGGCAGGCTTTAGCAGGGTACCTTGCCCTCAAGGGTTTTCCAGTGCGGCTTTTCAACCGAACTCCCGAGCGCCTTCGTCCTATACAGCTTCTTGGAGGCATACAGGTTGAGGGAGAGGTGAGTGGCTTTGCTCCTATCCCGGTTGCGACCTCGGATATCCGGGAAGCTATAGCGGGTACCCAGGTCATCATGGTGGTTCTCCCGGCCACAGGTCATCGAGACATTGCTGAACGCCTGAGCCCCCACCTCGAGGACGGACAAGTTATTGTCCTTAACCCCGGGAGGACAGGAGGCGCGCTTGAAGTACGCCAGGTTCTCAGAGAAACTTCCTGCACAAAAGACGTTCTCATCGCTGAAGCACAAACCTTTCTCTTCGCCAGCCGGATCAGCGGACCAGCACAAGTCCGGATATTCCGGGTGAAGAACAGCATCCCGGTTGCTGCCCTACCGGCGTACGAAACTGTGAGGGTCGTCCAGACGCTTCGGGTTGCCCTGCCCCAGTTCGTTCCCGAAGACAGCGTCCTGAAAACGAGTTTCAACAACATCGGTGCCGTTTTCCATCCCACTATCACCATCCTCAACGCGGCCCGAATAGAGAGCACCCACGGGGAGTTCGACTACTACATCGAGGGCGTCACGCCCTCTGTTGCCCTCGTCCTTGAAGAGGTGGACAGGGAGAGGGTGAAAGTCGCGGAAGCCCTGGGAGTCCGCGCCATCACCGCCCGGGAATGGCTGTATTCGGCCTACGACGTTTCCGGGAGAAACCTCTTTGAGGCGATCCAGAACAACGCGGGATACCAGGGGATTCGAGCACCCTCCACCATTTTCCACCGGTACATCACGGAAGATGTCCCCACAAGCCTTGTCCCCATCTCCTCTTTGGGGAAAATGCTCGGTGTACCTACACCGACCATCGATAGCCTCATTCACCTTGCTTCAGTTCTCCATGGAAAGGATTACTGGAAGGAGGGAAGAACCGTGGAGAAGCTTGGGCTGCAAGGGTTAAGCGTGAAGGACATCCATGAGCTGGTGGTGACCGGTGGAAAGTAAAAAGGTCCTTGGAGCCTCGCTGGGAACCTGCGTCCACGTTGCCGGGGTGTACGGATTCCTGACCCTTGCTGAGCGTTTCGGATACCAGACGGTTTTCCTCGGTCCTGCCCGCTCTCCCCAGGAGGTCGTTGAGGCAGTTTTACAGGAACGCCCGTCAATGGTCATCGTTGGATACCGTCTCACAGAATGTGTGGCGGAGAGGCTCTTTGAGGAGCTGCAGAATCTTGTGACCAGGCACGGCCTCTTTCGGATTCCCTGGGTTTTGAGTTGTACTCCTCAAATTGAGCCCGTAGCCCGCAAATCCGGCCTTTTTACCTATATCTTTACCGGAAGGGAGCCCTTTTCGGAGATTGTGGCGAGCTTAGCCGGACCGGGGGAAGAACGCAAGGAGGATACCTACCCTGGAACCCTTCCTGAGCGCATTGCCGC
>JAPWUU010000056.1 GCA_028275365.1 Candidatus Caldatribacterium sp. | reverse complement strand
CTCGGGGTGAGCTCGTCAAAGGCTTTCGAGCCACCCTGTCTTGCCTTTGACCGCCCCTTTTCGGCAAGGTACCCCATCATCTCCCTGCCGATGACGGTATCACCCTGCAGGGCTGCCTGGATGTCGCTTGCGATGTTTGCGAAAGAGGAGCTCTTGAGGATGTACCCCTGAACTCCGAAGGACAGGGCCCTGAAGAGGCTCTCGCCTGAAGCATCCATGGTGAGGACGAGCACCCTGAGATCGGGCAATTTCTCCCTGAGCACCTTCACCACATCAAGCCCGCCAAGACCCGGGAGGTGGAGGTCCACAAGGGCGAGATCCGGCTTCTCCTGCGGGATTCCCCGCACCGCTTCCTCGCCGCTTGCGTAGCACACGCAGCGGCCAATCCCCGACCCCTCGAGGAGGCTCCTCAGCCCCTCGGCGAAGAGCACATGGTCATCCACAATGGCGACTTTCGGAAGCTTTTCACTTCCCATAAAGCGGCACCATCACCTTCACCGTCGTCCCCCGGCCCTTCCCTGAGCGTACCCGCAAAATCCCCTTCCGGAGTAGCACCTGTTCCCGCAAAAGGTCAAGGCCATGGCCATCCTTCCCTTCTCCGGTCCCCTCCATACCCTGGCCGTCGTCGTGGAAGAGCAGGTACACTTTGCCACGGCTCAGGCCTATTTTGACCGCCACATTCCTGGCCTGCGCGTACTTCAGGGTGTTGTTCAGAGCCTCTGCAGCAACCTGCAGGAAGAGCTCGCGGATTCCTGGAGGCACGAGGTACTCGGGAATGCGCATCGCGACCCTGTGGCGGATTTTCTGGTTGCCCAGTGCGAGGCGACGCTCGAGGACCTGCACCAGGGTCTCCGCAAAACCCTTCCTCTCCTCAACGCTTTCCCAGAGTGTCCGGAGCACGTCCCGGGACTGGAGGAGGCAGCGGTGCACCGCTGCGCTCACCCTTTCGAGGATGGTCGCAATATTCCGGCGTTCCACCTTGCCCGAAGAGAGCTTTCGCCGAAGGACCTCAAGGTAGAGCTCAACGCCCGCCAGGTCCTGGGTGAGGGTGTTGTGGATTTCCTGGGCAATCCTCAGCCGCTCCTGCCTGCGGGCAGAGGTCTCGGCCTCTTCGGAGAGAAGACGGTTCTCGATGAAGACCCCTCCAAGGGCAAGGAGAAGGGCAAGCGCATCCCATACCCGCTTTGGGAGAGGCTTCTCGAGGAAGAGGGCCACATTTCCCAGGACCTTCCGGCCGGAGACCATAGGGAAGACGGCGGCAAAGCGCAGGGGGTGGGGCGACCCCCTGGGTTCGGGCCGAAGCTCAAGGAAGATAGGCTGCTTCCTCTGCCATGCCTCCCGCACCGCGGGGAAGAGGACATCTCGGTGTTCCTCAAGCTCCGGAAGGAGGGTATCGCCCCAGGGGGAGAAGAGGAGCGGGGTTTCCAGGGAGAAGGGAACAAAGAATGCAAGAAGGGGTGCCCGGGTAATGACGTAGGTGGCCACGGCAATTCTCCGCAGGATCGACGCTACGTCCTCGGAAAGGCTGTCGAGGAAGAACAGCATCCCCCGTTCGAGCTCGGAGACTCTTGCTGCCTCCTTCTCTCCAAGGCGGAAGGCCACTTCCCAGGCCAGAAGCTGCGCCGAGACGGTCTCCTCGTCGGAGAACGCCCGGTCTTTCCGGTTGAGGGAGAGGAACCCGAAGACTTCTCCCGAGCCGGTCAGAAGGGGAAGGCAGAGGGCGTATGGTTCTCTTGTACGGAGGAGAGGGAGTGCCTTCGAAAGGTGTATCCCCCCGCCAATCTGGACCGCGCACTTTTCCCGAAAAACGGCACCCACAACCCCTTCTTGTACGCTGAACCCCTCCCGTATCCTTCTGGGCCAGAGACCCACCGAGGCCACCACCCGGAACCGCTCTCCGCAGAGCACGGCAATGGTTCCCGAAGAAGCGTGGAACCCCCTCAGCGCCTCCTGCAGGACTTTCCGGATTTCATGCCTTTCTTCCACAGAGTCCTCCAGTTTTTCCCGTAAAGAACGGGACTTTTGCCCACGGGTGAAGGACCGAAGGCTCTTTCCCGAGAAACCGGAGCATGCTACCCTCAAGGGAGTACACAGAAGGAAAGGACGACGGCGTGAGAGAGATCGTCAGGGTGTTCCTCGTCGACCACAGCCCCATCTTCATCGAGGCTTTTGCCTTCCTCTGCTGGGAAGAACCCGGGGTTACCCTCGTCGGGTTCTCAGAGGAGGGGAGGAACGCCCTACCAGAGATTCTGCGGGCAAAACCCGATGTGGTCTTCGTCGACGCCCAGCTCCCCAGCGTCAACAGCTTGCACCTTGTGCGGGCCATAAAAGAGGCCTGCGCCACAACCACGGTCATCGTCCTTTCCCTCTTTGCGTCTCCTGAGCTCTCCGGGAGAGCCATCGCGAGCGGGGCTTCAGCTTTTCTGGTGAAGGGGTCTTTTGAGGAGATTCTCGCTACTCTCCACAGGCTCTCTCCAGAGCACAACCACGGACCCTCTCCTCATTCTACCCGGGACTCTCGGGGAAAGATATAGGCCTTAATACCCATTTTGCTCTGCCGAAGGCCCTATTTTTCTCGGCCCCCTGATGTATGGTACAATAGGGAAAACTCGCCTAAGAAGGAGGAACGTCTATGCACCGAGGTACCTTTGTCCTCGCCCTCATCCTGGGACTTGTGGCCCTTTTTGCGCTTTCTGGATGCTGGTGGTTCGAGGGTCTTTTCCCTTCCCCTTCGCCATCTCCTTCGCCGTCCCCATCACCCTCACCCCTTCCCGCAAATACCGATATGGACAGGAAGGACTTCACTTTACCCCTTGTGGGAGGCGGTACCCTGACCCTTTCCTCATTAAAAGGCAAACCGGTGCTCCTTGTTTTCTTCTCTCCGAACTGCCCCCACTGCAAGGAAGAGGTCCCAGCCCTCAACGCCGTGTACAATAAGTACAAGGACACCCATGGCCTTGTGGTCCTTGGGGCGGGGTACGGCTCAGAGGCGAGCATCGAGTACTTCGTCGAGCAAAATCGGGTGCAGTATCCCGTGGTCTCCTTCACCGACCGAGCTATCCTTGAGGCCTATGGGGTGAGCTATGTCCCCCACAACGTCTTCTTCAACCGCGAGGGGAACATCGTGAGGACTTCTGTCGGTTCTCTTTCCCTGTCCACTCTGGAAAACTACCTTGCGGGAATTCTCTGAGAAAGAAGACCACAGGCCAGGGGTTCCCTGGCCTGTGGTCAATGCTCATTCACAGATCACTTCACACCACCAATCAAGAAACTCGTCCCACTGGGTATCCTTCGCAAAAGCGAGAGCATCGTAGTCGACACCGATTGGACACGAATCGGCGGAGTACGGGAGATATATCGAGAGCCCCTTGGCCCCGAGGTAGCTTCCTGAAGCCCGGTTGTAGATTACAGTACTTTTCAGCTTTGTCTGAACCCTTGTCAGAGCAGACTTTAACTCACGGTCTTTCAAGTCACGATCATTCCATTTCTTGAGCAGTCGAACAAAATTCTCGATATCCGCGTAACCGAGTTCGTCAACATAAGGCGAATCCGGAGAAACAGCTCGACCACTCAGGGCTGGGAAGTCTTTGCCCGAACGGAGGAACCATTGTGCCAGTCCACTGATGGCCTGGGCTAAAGCTCCGACACGAGACAAGCGTATGACCGAGAGTGTGATGCTTCCTCCCCCGTAGTAAGCAAAGTAGCTTTTCACAATCTCCTGAGCTAAAGCTGTGGGGCTCATGGTGGGGCTTTGGGCAAGTCGGCGGAAAAGGCGTTTGTAGTCCCATCCATCCCCTGGCTCTGAAGCCTGGGAAGCTACGAGGATGTCTCCATAGTTCCTTACTTCATAGGCTACTTCCACCATAGCCATAAGGCAGGCATCCATTCCGATAAGGTTGAACCGAACGCCTCCCGCCTGAAGTGCAGAGGCAAGCTCGGGCAAAGTGAGGTAATCTTCACCCGCCGAATCGTCCCAGCAAACACCCTTTACGGGATTCCTCCATCCCGCTCCGTGGTTCCAGAGAATGAGGGCATACCTCCTCGCAGGATATCTTGCCCGCACAAACCGGATAAATGCCGCCAGAGTTCCTCCATCTCCAGTATTCAAGTTGGTTGTGCCACTCCAGATATCCAAAACCTTTCCTTCCTGCAGAGAGCAATACCTGGTTTTCCCTCCTCCATCAAAGAGCACAACCACGTTGACCTTGCTCTTTGCTCCTATCCCCGAATCCGCCATTTCTCGAAGATCTCGGAGAGCATAGGAATAAAGGTTGTTGTCCGCCGCCATGTACACTATAACGGTCCATGTCGCAGATCCCGAAGCCTTAGCATCCCCTTCGAGAGCCTCTTCGGTACCCTCAAAGTCCCCTTCTTCCTCCTCAGAAGGTGGTGGGGGGATGTTCTCCAGACAACCACTCACCACAAACACCACCATGAGCAAGAATACCAAAAATCCCATCCGGGACATAACCTTTTTAGGCATCTTGCTTCCCTCCAGACCGCTTCTGAAAAGAACCGCTTGCTGCCTTACCACCAGCTAAAAGAAAACCCCGGGAGAAAACCCCCGGGGTTCACCAGATTTCTCAATCGCTCAATCACAGCGGGCAGCCAGATGGCGGGGTAACCGGTTCGCAGACCGAGCTGCAGCAGGCTTCACCTTCGAAGCCACAGCAGGTATTGCCAAGATCATCGTAAACGGTGCACCAGGCGCTCAGCTTCCACTTCACGAGATCGGCAACCTTGGCGTATTTGTTGACGCTGGCACCATCGATTTTACCGTCTTCCTCCTCGTCAGAGAGATCGAGAATTCCTCGGTAGGCCTTTGCAGAGTCCTCGTCACAAATGAGACCGTAACCAAAGTCTCCTGGCAAATCTTCTTCTGTCACTTCTGCTGTGATGGTGATCGTCCTCCCATCGTCACTGAGGGTAATATCGACGTTACCAAATTGCACGTCGCCACTTGGACCAGGGTCTTCATCGGGATCGTCATCGTATCTTGTCGGGTTCACTACCTCGAAAGTCCAGTAACGCGGATCCTCGATGCAGTCCACATCTCCCGCAATAGGTTCATCGAAGGTGATGACGATTTGGATCTCATTTTCATGGCCCCCTGTAACAGGATTGTACAGACTCCGCACCACGGTGCTCACGGGCTGAGGGCAGCGGGTATCGGGAGTGGGCGTCGGCTGCGGTGTTGGGCTTGGGCTTGGGGTTGGGGTTTCTGCCGGACGACAGCCGACCATGGCAAGGACTGCAACGGCAAAAGCTGCGATAGCAAGCAACCACACGTACTTCTTCATGCGACACAACCTCCTTTACCTTGGGGTTTCTTCCTGTGCCTTCCGTGCGGGCTTTCCGCTGTTTCGCCCACAGGGTGCGGCCACTCCATCCTCTTGAGATAGAGCCGGGGAGATTTGCCCTACCCTTGACCCTCTCGACCTCAGGGCAAGAGGGGAACGCCACACGGCACAGCTCAATTATATACTACGAAGGGGGCAAAAGAAAGTTTCGCCCCCAAATTCCTTTTCAGGGGTTTCCCGGAGGCGGCGGCGGGAGAGGCCCGGTCCCCTCCACCACCGTCACATCGATTGCCCCCACACAGCTACCGCTGTAGCTCCAGTCGCCCCGAGAAAGGAACGCGACTGCTTTTCCTGGCATCGCAGGTTCCGGTTTCGTTCCCCTTGCCACCGTGAAAAGGCGTGTTCGTCTCCAGGGCAATCGCCACCCCAGGTCCAGACTGCTTCGTTTGCGGTGACCTTCCCACCCTGTCCCTGCGAGCTCGTCTTTTTCGCCCCTTTTCTTTGTCCCTGCGAGGTCGTAGTATCGCCTCCGAAGCAGTCTCAATTGCGAGATTGCTTCGGGCCTTTGGCCCTCGCAATGACGAACAAAAAGGGTCATTGCGAGCCTCGTTTTTTCGCCCTTTTCTTGGTCATTGCGAGCCTCGTTTTTTTCGTTTGGCGAAGCAATCTCGTGAGACTGCTTCGTCGCTTTCGCTCCTCGCAGTGACAAAGAAAGAGCTCCTCGCAGGTGACAAGGAAAGAGCTCCTCGCAGGTGACAAGGAAAGAGCTCCTCGCAGTGACACAACATGAGATTCCTCGCAGGGACAGAAAAGAGCTTGCGGCGACTTCCTGGCATGTCCCTGCGGGGTCGTCGTGTCGTCCTTTTCTTCGTCACTGCGAGGTCGTATATTCGTTTCCGAAGCAGTCTTGCTTTTCACAGTATTGAGACTGCTTCGCTCCGCTCGCAGTGACAAAAAGGGTGAAGCAGTCTCACTTTGCTCCTCAAAATGACGGCAAAAGAATTGGCTCGGAATGGCAGTCCCGGGCCCACCACGGCCCCGGCAATGGCGCAGAAGCTTGGTTCAAGGCGGCAGAAACAGGGCATCCCCTCAAAGCGGCAGAAGACCTCCCCTTTCCAGTATCAGAGAAAAGAGCGGATTCCTGAAGCTGTGTGACCTGGGCAACTCAGGGTGGGGATGGGCTCCAGGCCCCCTAATCCACTCCGGTATTTCCGGCACCACTCTGGCCCTCAAGCCAGGCTGTAACTTCGCCGATGAAACCCGGGAAGACCTGGAGAGCCTTCTTGTAGTGAGCATACACCAGTTCATGGTCCAGTTCCATATACCCATGGACGAGGATATTGCGAAATCCTCCCAGGCCGCGGAGATCCCGGTAGAGCTGCTCGCTGATGACCCCTTGACGCCGGAGTTCCTCGAGAATCTTCTCGTATTCGTCCACAGCAATGCGAAATGCCCCGGCAAGAATGTGGTTCCCCGTGTCAAGGATCAAAGAAGAGGCAAGCTCCAGGCCCCGTTCCACAAACCACTGAAGGTCGATGTCGCGCCGGTACTCCTCAAGGGAAACCGTCTCTTTCTCGCGCAACCTTCTGAGGACCTCTTCCAACTTCTGTAAGCGGGCGATTATGCTCTCCCTTTTGAGTACCACCGGCGTACCCTCTCCTGAAAGTACCGGGTCTGCACTTTGCGAAGATAGGCAGTATCCTGGTACCTGCGGATGACGTCGACCTCAAACGAGTTCAGCACCTCTTCACTCCGGGCATAAATGAGCCTACCCCGGGAAACGACCTCGAACTTCAACGGGAGAGAGGCACGGTTGAGGAGCAAAAGGTCAAAGCGCTCCGTCGATAAAGCGCTACGGATTGCAAGGTAGAGCTCCCTGTATGCCTCAAAAAGCTCATCACCTTTTAGGCCTGGCCTGAGGAAAACCGCAAAATCCACATCAGACCATGTTCCCTCATCCCCCCGGGCGTATGAACCAAAGAGGTAGGCGAGGAGCA
>JAPWUU010000055.1 GCA_028275365.1 Candidatus Caldatribacterium sp. | reverse complement strand
ATGGAGTGCCGACCGGAGAATTCAGCAATGGCCACGGGGATGGTCTTGGCCTGAGGCGTTGAGGTGAGGATGAGGGCGATGAAGAACTCCTCCCAGGACATGAGGAAGGCAAAAAGAAGAGTAGCCACAATCCCGGGAAGGGAAAGTGGGAGGATGACCCGGAAAAGCGTTTGCAGGTGGGTGCATCCGTCGATTTTTGCCGCATCTTCAAGGTCCCGGGGGATGGTGTCAAAGTAGGTGCGCATCATCCAGATGACGAAGGGGACGAGGATGGCCGAGTACACGAGGATGAGGGCTTCTTTGGTGTCGAGCATTTTGAGGTCGCTGAACATCTGGTAGAGGGGAATGATGACGGCAATAGGGGGGAGCATGTACGAGAAAAGTAGAATAAAGAGCACCCGGTCTTTCCCGGGGAAGCGGAGGCGAGAAAAGGCATAGGCGGCAAGAACCCCTAAGGCCACGCAGATGACCGTCACAAAAGTTGCCACGTAAAGGCTGTTTGCCATGATTTTCCGGAATTCGCTCTCTGGACCCTGCCCGAAAAGAATGCCAGCATAGCGGGAAAACGACGGGTTTTCGGGAATCCAGCGAAGGGGGATACGTAAAAGGTCTTTCAGGTCGGCAATGCTTGAGATGAAGAGCCACGCCGGTGGGGCAAGGAGGAGGAAAGCCAGAAGCACCGAGAACACCCCGATGATGATGCTTCGAACAATTCGTCTTCGTCGCAGGCCCATGGTATCACCTCAGTACTCAATCTGCCGCTTCATAGCCCGGGTGTAGAGGAGCGCAAGAACGGCCACAATCAGGGTGATGAGGTATGAAAGCGCTGCACCCCGGCTGAAGTGGAGGAATTTAAAGGCTTCCTGGTAAGTGAG
Source organism: Candidatus Caldatribacterium sp. (assembly GCA_028275365.1). Classification (GTDB taxonomy): domain Bacteria; phylum Atribacterota; class Atribacteria; order Atribacterales; family Caldatribacteriaceae; genus Caldatribacterium. The sequence goes on along the minus strand of JAPWUU010000055.1, from coordinate 7,011 downwards.
AAAGGAGATGACTTTGGTGGCGTTGGCCGGTCCACCCTGGGTCATGACGTAGACGATATCGAAAACCCGGAAGGCATCAAGGGTCCGGAGCACGAGGACCACGGTCATCGTGGGGCCGAGGAGGGGAATGGTGATTTTCCAGAGGCTCCGGAACCACCCGGCGCCGTCGACTTCAGCGGCCTCGTAGAGTTCCCGGGGAATGGTCTGGAGGCCGGCTAAGAGCAGCAACGCCACAAGGGGTGTGACCTTCCACACGTCGGCGGCAATGACACAGTGCATGGCACTCCAGGGCCTGGTGAGCCAGGGCTGGTACTTCTCAATGAGGCCGAGCTGCTGCAAAAGCGCATTGAACGCCCCGTAGTTGGCGTTGAAAATCCACTTCCACATGATGGCATCGACGGTAATCGGCAGCGCCCAGGGCAAAAGCAAGAGGCTGCGGAGGATGCTTCGTCCCCGGAATTTCTCATTGAGAAGAAGGGCGATGAACAGCCCAAGGACCATTTCGATGGCGATGGAGACCACGGTAAAATACGCCGTCCTCCCCACGGAGCTCCAGAAGTACCCGCTTTTGAGGATATCGATGTAGTTGGCCAGGCCCACGAAGGGGGTTCCTGCTCCTCTCCGGGTGAGGTCAACCTGGAAGAGGCTGAGACGCAGCGAAAGCCCCATGGGGTAGAAAATGATAACGCCGATGAAAACGAAGGAGGGGAGGATGAGCGCCCAGGCAAAGGCGGTTTCTCTTCTTCGGAGAAGACCCCCTCTGGGGTACATCCCGGAGGGGGTCGGTGGAACCTTACTGTGCATACCGCTCCATGACCTCTTTCGTTCGGGACACGGCGTCGTCCATCGCCTGTTTGGGGGTTTTGGCTTTGGTGAGCGCTGCCTGGAGTTCCTCACTCAGAATGAGGGAGAGCTGGGAGTACCAGGGGACCTGGGGCCGGTCGAAGATGTAGTGGATTTGTTCCTTGGCGACTTTGATGAGCTCCGGCTGCTGGGCGATGAGTTCCGGATCGTCGTAGAGGGACTTCCAGATGGGGAGGGCATTCTGGCTGTACTTTTTCTGGACTTCTTTGCTCGCAAGGTACTGGATGTAGTCCCAGGCTTCATCGGGGTGCTGGCTTGAGGTGAGAATGCTCAGCCCCATGCCACCGTTGCAGGTGGCGCTCCGCCGGCCATCAGGAAAACCAGGAATCACGGCGATCACAGCATCTCCGGCAATCTGGGATTCGGCAGGGTCATTGGCGAGGTTGTACATGTACGTCCAGTTGAGACCGAACGCCGCCTGTCCGGCGGAGAACACCCGCCGCACTTCTTCGTAGAAAGATTCGATACAGGCCGGGTTGAAAAGGCCCTCGTCCATGTGCTGCACCATGAACTCCAGGGCTTCAAGGGGTTTCCCCTCGTTCATCGTGGGGTTTCCGGCTTCGTCAAAGAGCGTCCCTCCCATGGCGTAGACGTACTGGAGCCACTGGATGACCACGGCTTCACCCTGTCCCCAGGCGTCGATGATGGGGTACTCGACGATGTTCTGGGCTTTCAGTTTCCTCGCAATGTCGATGACCTCGGTCCAGTAGGTTGGGGGCTTGGCACCAACGGCTTCAAGCATCTTTTTGTTGTAGAAGAAGTACTCCCAGTCGTTGAGCCAGGGCATCCCGTAGAGCCGGCCCCTGTACGTCACGGCAGAGAGCACCTCGGGGAAGATGTCGGCCCGGTCTTCTTCGGAGAGCCGCTCGGTGACATCAAGAAGCCATCCCGCCTCGGCGAACTCTGCCGGCCAGATACAGTCAAGGAGGATGACGTCATAGGTTCCGGCTCCACTTGCTGCGGCCACAACGATTTTGTCGTGGAGTTCTTCGTAGGCGACAAAAGAGAGCTTCACGTCAATATCGGGCCGCATCTTCAGGAACTCCTCGGTCATGGCCCGGATGTCACTCTCCTGGTACCCTGCCTGCTTCATGAAAAGCCCGCTGATTTCCACCTTCCCCAGGGCGCAGGCTCCAAAAAGCACCACACCCACAAGGCAAAGCATACTGATGAGCCGTCGCATTTTTCTCCCTCCCTTATACCGCTACGGCGCGCTTTTCCGCTGCCGAGCGGTAGATTGCCGCAAGGACCTTCATGTTCCTCAAGCCCGCTTCCGCACCGATTCTCGGCTTTTCCCCACCGAGAATCCACGCACTCATGGCGTCCACTTCCCGGGCATATAAGGGTTTCGGCTCAAGCTCGAGTTTCTGCCACGAAGAAGATACCCGCTTCTGGAGGGCATCGTAGCCCTTCTCTTCTTCGAGGAAGAGGCACCACACCTCTCCCCCGGGGTCCTGGCCAATAGTGTGCTGGGCGACGATGGCCCCTTTCGTGCCGTAGACTTCAAGGACGTTCCGTGCTGCTTCGTCGGGAACGTTGAAGAAGTTGTCCACAAACCCCTGCGCCCCATTCCGGAATTTGAGGAGGACGGTGCTTGTGTCTTCCACCTCGTAAGCATGGGTGATGGTGTCGAGGAACCCGAAGACTTCCCGGATTTCCCCAAAGAACCACTCAAGGAGATCCACGCAGTGGCACCCCATGTCGGTCAGGGCACCGCCGCCTCCGGTGGCTTTTGTCTGCCGCCAGGCTCCTGGGATGGGAGGGTAGAAGCAGGTGAGCTGGGCCCGGGCAAAAACGGGTTGCCCCAGCTTCCCCTCGTCGATGAACTCCTTGATGCGCTCGTGGTAGACGTTGTACCGCATCATGAAGGCAACGCCGAACTTGAGGTTGTTCTTTTCCGCAAGCTCCAGGAGCTCTTCCGCTTCCTCAACCCGGAGGGCAAGGGGTTTTTCACAGAGGACGTGCTTCCCCGCCTCAAGGGCTTGCTTTGTCTGAGTGTAGTGGAAAGCCACGGGGGAGGCGATGTATACAGCATCGATGTCCTCGCGAAGGAGTTCCTCCACTGTGAGGTGCACCCGGGGAATCCCAAAGGCCGCTGCTGCGGCAGAGAGGGCTTCTCTGTCCACGTCCATGAGGGCGATGATTGCGCTTTTTTCGGCAAAGCGCAGGACCTCAGGAATAGTCCGCCGCCGGGCGATACCTCCTGCACCGATAACTCCCCATCGGACTTTCATGGCTTCCTCCTATCGCTTGAAGTACTGGTAGACCTTGTCAAAGGCGGTGATCATGAGGTCCACGTGACGGTCCTCGTACACCGGATGGCAGGGGAAACAGAACGTCCGCTCTTCGAGCCAGGCGGCATTGGAGCAGTGGACCTTGTCGTACTCGACGCTCTTTGGGTCGGTGTACTCCTTAGAGCGGAAGGGGAACTTCGCCCGCCCGAAGCCGTTGTGCTTCAGGAAAGCCTCTTCCCGGTACATCTGGGGCCAGAGTACCGGAGCCGCAGGCACCCCCTCGGCTTCAATCGCCTGCCAGAATTCCTTGATAGAGCAGCGGATCCGCTCGGTGTCGAGGACAACCGGGAAGAGCCAGAAGGAGATGTACTTCCCCTCCTTTCTGTGCGGGGGAAGGTAGAGCACGGCTTCATGTCCTTCGAAATAAGAGAGGAGCTTCTCTCCTATGGCAATCCGGCGGGGTTTGTTCCAGGTCTCGAAGCGCTCAAGTTCACAGAGACCAATGATGGACTGGATTTCCGTCATCCGGTAGTTGAACCCCACCCGTTCGTGGATGTAGAAGAGTTTGCGCTCGAGTTCTAAAAGCCTCAGCCGTTCTTTCACGTTGAATCCGTGATCCCGGAAGGACTTCGCCCGCCAGAAGATGTCCTCGTCGTTTGTCACAACGCACCCACCCTCACCGCCTGTGGTGAAGTGCTTTGACTGACAGAAGCTGAAGGCCCCGGCATGGCCGATGCTCCCCACCTTTTTCCCCTTGTACTCGCTCCCGTGGGCCTGGGCGCAGTCCTCAATGACGAAGAGGTTGTGGGCTTTTGCGATGGCCATGAGTTCATCCATGTCACAGGGAATGCCGTAGAGGTGCACCGGGAGGATAGCCCGGGTTCTCGGGGTGATTTTCCGGGCTACGTCTTCCGGGTCGAGGGTATGGGTGTCTTTGCGGACGTCGGCAAAAACGGGAATGGCTCCTGCCTGGAGCACGCAGAATGCTGAGGCGATGAAGGAATAGGAAGGGACGATTACCTCGTCCCCCGGGCCGATTTCGCACGCTGCCAGGGCGGTATGGAGGGCCGAGGTACCGTTTGTGGTGGAGACCCCAAACTTACACCCGCAGTATGCCGCCCATCGCTCCTCAAACTCCACGCCCTTTGTCCCCGTCCAGTAGTTCACAAGCCCCGTTTCCAGAGGTTTCAGGGCTTCCTGCTTTGTTTTCTCCGAGAACGACGGCCACATGGGGAAGGGCTCCGTGTTGAGCGGCTTCCCCCCAAAAAGCGCAAGCTCTGCCATACATCCCCCTCCTCAAGCCATGTGAATCTCCACGTTCTCCGCCACACCTCCAAGGAGTGTGTAGTCTCCAGGAAGCGTCTGGAGAATGGATGCCGGAACCAGAGGAGTTACCGGGCCGTGGGCGGCAAGCCGGGCGATAAAGCGCTGCCAGCTCACGCCTCCCCCGATGTACCCATCAAGCCAGAAACTCCGCCACTTCGCCTGGACAATCTGGGCCGGGCCGATGGTGGCGGCTTTCGGGGGAACCCAGGACCAGTCACCGCTAAAGGAGTGCAGGGCGTTCTGCATGATGGTCATGGGGTGGAGTTCCACAATTCGGGGACCAGCCTGCTTGAAGGCCTCAAGGTCATCTCCGAATTCAAAGCCAAGGTGGGCCTCCCAGAAGGCGATGTGCCCGCACCAGCCCACACCTCCATAGCAGCAATCGGCTCCCCCGAGGTCTTCAATCATCCTGGCGTAGTCGGGGAGGACGTCTTTCGTGGGGAAATGGATGTTCTTCTCCGGGGGACGGAGTTTCGGGTCAATACGCCCGAAGAAATTCTCCCACATGGCCCTCTGGAAGGACCCCGGCCAGTCGAAGGGAGCGGTGTTTCCTTCTTCATCGGCGTACTCATCCATGTTGAAGGTGTGCACGTGGTCCATGGGGATCCGGAGCCTGTTGATCATCTCTGCGGCCAGGGGGTACTGGGGCACAGGACCCACGGGGAGAATGAGGACGAGCTTCTCTCCCTTCTCCCGGGCTTCCACAATCCGGGTGACGATGTCGAGGGCGAACTGGAAGTAGAAGTCGCTTTTCTCCTCGATGATGCGGATATGGAAGTCGGGATTGGGGTGTTTCGTGATCTCTTCTTTGGTGATTTTCCGCACCCGCTCACACGCCTCCCGATCCTGAAAGGGAATGAACTTGGCCAGAGAATAGGTAAAACTCATAAACATCCCTCCCTTTTTATCCTTTCACGGCACCGCCAGCTAGCCCGTGCACGAGTTCCCGCTCGATGAAGAAGAAGAGGATCACCACCGGGAGCAGGGCAAGGAGCGCTGCCGCCATGAGGTACTGCCACTGGACGGTCCAGCGGCCGATGAAGTTGTACAGTCCCAGGGTAAGGGGTCGCTTGTCCATGGACTGGATGAAGGTCAGGGCGAACATGAATTCGTTCCAGGCGGTGATGAAGGTGTAGATGATGGTGGTGATCACCCCGGGCATGGCAACAGGCAGAAGCACCCGGACGATGGCCTGAAGCCTCGTGCATCCATCAATGAGCGCAGCTTCTTCGATTTCTTTCGGGACGTTGCGGAAGTACCCGCCAAGGAGCCATATGGAGAAGGTGAGGGTGAAGACGCTGTTTGTGAGGATGAGAGAGAGGAGGGTGTTTAAAAGTCCGAGGCGCGCGATGATTTTGAAGAGCGATATGACCACAATGATGGGGGAGAACATCTGCACGACAAGAATCAGGTACATAATGAAGCTTTTCAAGCGGAAGCGGAGCCGTGCCACGGCATATGCTGCAGGGATGCAGAAGGCCATGGTCACGAGGGTAGCCCCCAGAGCTACGATGAAGCTATTTTTGAAGTACGCCCCCATGGGGTACTTTGCCCAGATGTCGCTGAAGTTCGCCCAGCGGATGGTTCGGGGAATCCAGTGGGGAGGTGTGGCGTAGACTTCCTCAAGGGGCTTCAGGGCCGTTGAGACCATGACGAAGAAGGGGAAAAGGAGGACGAGGAGGATGAAGACGATGAGGGGATACACAAGGTAGAGGTTACGTCTTCGCATTTCAGTATACCCCCCCTCCCTTGAAGTAGCTCCGGGCATAGAGGATGCTCACGGTGAGGAGAATCACAAAAGTAATGACCGCCATGGCAGCAGCCGGTCCAAAGCGCAGGTACTGGAAGGCATACTTGTAGATGTACGTGATGAGGATGTCGGTGGATGTCCCCGGCCCGCCGCCAGTGAGAACGTAGATGACGTTGAAGTCGTTGAAGGTCCAGAGAATCGAAAGGAGCGTGGCCACCGTGAGGACGTTGCTCAAAAGGGGCAGGGTCACGAAGCGGAATTTGGCAAGAGGCGTGGCGCCGTCGACTTCGGCAGCCTCATAGAGTTCTTGGGGAATGGCCTGGAGTCCCGCAAGGAACACGAGCGCCATGAAGGGAATACCGCACCAGATGTCCACCCAGAGGTTGGCGAAGAACGCCGGACGGGGTTCAGCAAGCCAGATGGGCGGCTCACCGAAAATCCGTAGAGTCCTCAAGGTGTGGTTCAAAAGCCCGAAGTCGTTGTTGTAGGTCCACTGCCAGATCATGGCGCTTATTGGAACAGAACTTGCCCAGGGGATGATCACAAGACCCCGGGCAACTTTCCTTCCCCGGAAATCCACGTTTAAAAGCAGGGCAATCACAAGACCTATCCCCGTTTTCACCGCTACGGCCAAAGCAGTCCACACGCAAGATCGGACGATGATTTGCCAGAACTCGGGCCGGTCGAACATGAAGCGGAAGTTGGCAAGGCCGGAGAAGCTCACAAGGTCCCCGAGCTTGTTCACCTTGAAAAAGGACATGAGGATGACGTACACGATGGGATAGAACATGAAAAGCAAAAGGAAGACGCAAGCGGGGAGGAGGAAGAAAAACGCCA
>JAPWUU010000054.1 GCA_028275365.1 Candidatus Caldatribacterium sp. | reverse complement strand
TCACCTCCCTGGGAAATTATCCTCCTTCCCTTTACAGAGCACAAGATGCAGGGATACAATGCCCAAAAGGGGTGATGCAATGCACAGTGTGGTGCAACGCCGCTTCAAGGTCATTGCCTGCCGGTCAATGTACCGGGAAATCTCGTTCCTCGTTTCCCAGGTCAAAAGTGCCTGCGACGTGACCTTCCTCCCCCTGGGTCTCCACAACAATCCCGAAACCCTTCGGGAAACCCTCAGGCGAGAAATCGCAACCACGAGTCCGCAGCGCTTTGCTTACGAGAAGGGAAACCTGGAAACGGGTTACGATTACGATGCCATCCTCCTTGGATATGGCCTCTGCAGCCGGGGAACAGAGGGGCTTTCCTCTCCTCGCTATCCCATCGTCATTCCCCGCGTCCACGACTGTATCGCCATACTCCTTGGGTCGCACAGGAGATACGAAGAACTCATCAATCAGTACCGGGGTATTTACTGGTACTCTCCCGGATGGATTGAGCACTCCCTTGAGCCGGGGAAAGAACGGTACACCCTGGTGTACGAAACCTATCGGGAAAAGTACGGCGAGGACAATGCACGCTATCTCATGCAGCTTGAAGAAAGCTGGCAGCGAGAATACCACCATGCCTTCTACATCCGGTGGGGCTTTCCGGTGGACGAAGCCTATGAGGCCTTCACCAGGGAATGCGCCGAGTTCCTGGGGTGGGAATACAGGGTCGTCGAGGGGGACAAGGGGCTTCTTCGAGACCTCCTTGAGGGACGGTGGGACAAGGAGCGATTTGTGGTGCTTGCCCCCGGGGAGACTCTGGAAGCCAGCGGAGACGCGTGCATTTTCCGAAAATCAGTCCTCGCACAGTGACTCGAATTCCTTGAGCATCCGGTAGGGCTTGGTGATGATCCGGAAAGGAATGGTGCTGAAGAACTCGAAAAGGTCTCGCCTGTACTCCTCAGTCAGACGCTGGGGCTTGGTGAGAATTCGCTCAATGAGTTGTTCCCCGTAGAGCGCCACAAGCTTTGCCCGGTCAAGGCCAACTTCGAGTCCACATTCCTGGCAGATAATGGACCTGACAATTCCCCCCTGGTAGAGCACCCGATGCATCGTTTCCCGCTGACAGGAAAGGCAAACAAAGGACGTGACGATTTCCTCCTGTTCCACCTCACGAATCCCCCCGCTCCACCCGGATAGCATACACATCCTTCACCACCTCGAGCTTTTGAATGCGCTCGAGGGAATCCCGGAGTCTCGCCTCCTGAACCTCATGGGTGAGGAAATAGATATTCGTGAGCCTCCCGGGAGTACTCACCGGCTGCTTCACTGCCGAAAGGCTGACACCTGCTTCCCCAAACTGCGTGGCGATTTTCCCCAAGACCCCGGGGACATCAAGGGCCAGGATTCTGACGCAGTACTGCATAACGAGCTCCTCAACTGGCCGGACGGGAAGTTCTCTGAGGCAGGTGCATCCCACCCGTCCCCGACAGTTATACTTGAGGTTGCGGATGGCCTCAATGATATCACCGACCAGGGCACTCCCTGTAGCCTCTCCTCCCGCTCCCGGACCCCGGAAGGTTAAGGCCCGGGTTCTCGACTTCACGTAGATGGCGTTCTCCACACCCGTGACGCTCGCAAGGGGATGTTCCTCAGGGAGAAGGACTGGATGTACCCGAAGCTCAAGGCGACCGTTCGTCTTCTTTGAGATGGCCAGAAGCTTCACGACAAAGCCCAATTCCCGGGCAAACTCAAGGTCCTCGGGGATAAGGCGAGTGATGCCTTCCCGGAAGATGCTATCCACATCGACTTTCGTGTGGAAACACAGGGAGGCCAGAATGGCCAGCTTGTATACCGCATCGAATCCCTCAACGTCCATAGTGGGCACAGGCTCGGCGTAACCACGTCGCTGGGCCTCTTGCAGGGCTTCCTCATACGAGGCTCTCTGGAGAGACATTGCCGAGAGAATGAAATTGGTTGTCCCGTTCACAATGCCGATGACCTCCTCGATGTCGTCTCCTGCAAGCTGTTCCTTCAGGGCATGAATGATAGGAATGCCCCCACCAACCGTTCCTTCAAAAAAGAGGTCGACACCCTGCTTTGCGGCAATCTCAAGGAGCTCCCCGCCTCTTTTGGCAATGAGCTCCTTATTCGGTGTTACGACGCTTTTCCCCCGGGAGAGCGCTTCAGAAACAACTTCAAAAGCCGGAGAAACTCCTCCGATGGCCTCCACAACAATCTGAATCTCGGGGTCCTCAAGGACCAGAGCCGGATCCTCTCCTCGAAGCTCTGGCGGAACGACCACCGGGCGTTCCCGTACCCAGTCCTTATCGATAACCCGGGCAACCTGGATACGCACTCCAAGCTCCCTCTCAATATCACTCTGCCTCTCCCACAGGACCTTGACCGTCCCGGCTCCCACAGTCCCAAAGCCAATGACGCCGATTTTCACCACATTTCCTCCCATAGTCCCACCTCAGATGTTGATGACTTTACTCAGGAATTCCCGAGTTCGGGGATGCTTTGGCCGGTAGAATATCTCCTCTGGAGGCCCTTCCTCCACGATCCTCCCATCATCAAGGTGCACCACACGATCCGAAACCTCCCGGGCAAACCCCATTTCATGGGTCACGACAATCATGGTCATGCCCTCCCGGGCAAGCTCCTTCATAACGTCGAGGACATCCTTCACCGTCTCCGGGTCAAGGGCCGATGTGGGTTCATCGAACATCATGACTTTGGGGTTCATGGCCAAAGACCTGGCAATGGCCACCCGCTGTTTCTGGCCCCCGGAAAGTTGCGCCGGGTAGGCATGGGCCTTCTCCTCAAGACCAACCTTGCGGAGGAGTTCAAGGGCAACCCTTTCGGCCTCCACCCGGGGGATTTTCTTCACCTTCTGTGGCGCAAGGGTGATGTTCTCCAGGGCCGTCATATGGGGGAAGAGGTTGAAGCTCTGGAAAATCATCCCGATGGACTGACGAACCCTGCTCAGGTTCACACCGTTTGCGGTGATGCACACTCCATCAATGAAAATTTCCCCGCTCTGGATGGGTTCGAGGCCATTCAGACACCGCAGAAGGGTACTCTTTCCTGAGCCTGAAGCCCCGATGATGGAGACCACCTCCCCAAAGCGAACCCGGAGGGTAATATCTTTGAGAACGTGGTGCCGGCCAAAGTACTTATTGAGATTCCGAACCTCAACAACCCACTCACTCACTGTACCGCAACCTCTCCTCTGAAAACCTGACGATACGGGAAATGAGGTACGTCATGGCGAAGTAGAAGAGCGCTACCCCGCTCCAGATTTCGAAGGACTTGAACGTCCGGGTGATGATAATCTGCCCGGTCCGGGTGAGTTCAGCAATGGCAATGGTTGAAACGAGCGAGGAGTCCTTGAGCAGGGCGATGAACTCGTTACCGAGAGGCGGGAGAATGCGCACGAAAGCCTGGGGGAGAATAACATAGTACATGGCCTGATGCCAGGTCATACCGAGAGAGAGCGCTGCCTCCATCTGTCCTCGAGCGATGGACTCTATGCCACCCCGAACAATCTCCCCCACATAGGCACCACTGTTGATGCCCATGGCGATGACCCCCGCCACGAAGGGGTCGAGATTGAGCCCCAGGGCGGGTAAACCAAAGTACACAAGGAAAATCTGCACAAGAAGCGGGGTACCCCGAACAAGCTCAATGTACGCGCCAGCAACAGTCCGGAGAATCGTATTGGGCCAGACCCGGGCAAGCCCGGCGACGATGCCAATGCCAAGCCCCAGGGCAATGGAAAGCGACGTGATCCGCAAGGTCACCGTTGCCCCCACAAGGAGTGAGGGCAACGCCTTATAAAGCGCGGAAAAATCAAAGTGCACGTTACTTCCCCAGCTCTCCAAACCACTTCCTGGAGATTTCGTCGTATTTCCCTGATTCCTTAATCCGCCGGAGGGCTTCGTTAATGGCTGCAAGAAGCTCAACATCGCCCTTGCGCATCGTCACTCCGTACTTCTCCTCCCCCTCCCGGAAGGTGGCCACAATCTTCATGTCGGGGAGCATCTTCATCCGGTAGGCCACCTCAGAAAGGTCGTTTACCACGGCATCGGCCCGGCCGTTCATGACCTCCATGTACGCCTTGTCGATGGTGTCAAAGCGCTTGACGGTGACTCCCTCCATCTCGCTCACTGCCAAATCCCCTGTGGTGCCAATCTGGACAGCCACAATCTTCCCCTTAAGGTCCTCAGGCCCCTTGATGGTCTCGTTGTCCTTCCGCACAGCGATGGCCTGAGAGGTCACGTAGTACGGGTCGCTCATTTCTTTTGATTTCAGTCGCTCCTCGGTGATAGAAGTGGAGGAAATAATGATGTCGAACTTCCCCGCATCCAGGGCCGGGAAAATCCCATCCCACGCAGTATCGATGAACACCGCCTCCACGCCAAGCTCTTCGGCGATAGCCCTTCCGAGGTCAATATCAAAGCCCACAATCTCACCACTTTCGTCATGGAACTCCATAGGGGGATAGGTGGCGTCGGTTCCGATGTAGATTTTCCCCCGTGCCTTAATTTCCTCAAGCGTTGACGCTAAAGCCATACTTCCGACCAGAAGGACGGCAAGCACCACAGGAACAAGAAATCTCTTCATACGTACCCTCCTCCTTTTTCTCCGAATATACCCTTTCCGGGAAAACCTGTCAATGAACTTCAGGGACTTCTTCTCCCATGCTCTGGCCTTTCATTCCCTGGGGCTTTTCGGATACAATAGCAGAAAGGGGGTAGGCCAATGAGAGGCTGGAAACTCTTTCTCGGAGATTACGAAAGCGCATTTCAACAATGTCTTGAGGAGCTTGCTCGGGAACGGGTACTTCTGCGACTCTGGCAGAAAGACCACACCCTCTGGAGTGAGAATCCCGAGGAGATCGTCAATCGCCTGGACTGGCTTGAAGCACCCTGCCGCATGCAGGGTATGGTGCGGACCCTTGAGGCTTTCGCCAAAAGCGTCAGGGAAGCCAGCTTCACCAAAGCGGTGCTCCTTGGCATGGGTGGCTCAAGCCTTGCCCCCCTCATGTTCTCCCAGATGTTCCAGAAAGCACCGGAATCTCTCGACGTCGAAGTGCTCGACAGCACCGATCCCGAGGTCATTCGGTCTTTCGCGGAAAAGGGGGACCCCAGAACCACCCTGTACATCGTCTCCACGAAATCGGGGACAACCCTTGAGACTCTTGTGCTTTTCCGCTATTTCTTTACTCTCCTCTGCACCATGAGAGAGGAAGAACCGGGAAGGAACTTCGTGGCTATCACCGACCCGGGAAGTCCCCTCATCGCCGAAGCTCGATCGCACCGTTTTCGGGAAATCTTTGAGAACAACCCCAACATCGGAGGAAGGTACTCTATCTTCTCGTTCTTCGGGCTTCTCCCCGCCGCGCTCCTTGGCATTGACCTTGATCGTCTTCTTGAAGAAGCCCGAAAAGCTATGGAATGTTCCTTCCCCGACCGGGAAATTCCGGACAACCCGGGAGCAGTTCTTGGAGCTTTCCTTGGAGGGCTGCACCGCAGAGGGTGCGATAAAATTGTCCTTCTTTTCACTTCCCCGGCACTCGAGACCTTCGGGCTCTGGCTTGAACAGCTTCTTGCCGAAAGCACGGGGAAGATGGGGAGAGCCATCCTTCCAGTCGTGGAACGGGAATGGAGAGTATACCCCCGGCAGGACGTGGGGTACGTCGTCTTTTTCGCCCGCGAAGAACAGCTTCCTCGCACCTTTTTGAATGCTCTTGAGGGGGAAGGACGTCCCTATCTTGCCATTCCCTTTGAGAATCCCTACAACTTGGGACAGCACGCGTACTTCTTCGAGCTCGCCACCGCCCTTGCAGGGTACTTTCTCCGTCTGAATCCCTTTGACCAGCCTGATGTTGAGTCCACCAAACGTTTCACCCGGGAAATGCTCCGCAATCCCCAGGAACTCCTCCCGGAACACCTGCCACAGGATGGGGAGGTCAGGTTCCTCTCTGAGGGAGCGACGCTCTCCCTCAAAGACGCCCTGGACGACTTCCTCGGAAAGCTCCACAGGGATGGATACCTGGCGATTCAGGCCTTTACCCCTTACGACCTCCCTCTTGAGAAAGAGCTCCAGGCTTTAGGCAAGATTCTCAAGGAGGAATACGGACAGGTCGTCACCCTGGGGTACGGTCCCCGTTACCTTCACTCTACAGGGCAGCTCCACAAAGGGGATGGGGGCAGGGGAAGCTTCCTGCAGATTATAACGGAAAGTGACGAAGACCTTCCCATTCCCGATCGTCCCGGGGACACAAAAAGCTCCCTGGGCTTTGGTGTGCTCAAAATGGCCCAGGCCCTTGCTGACCGGCGAGCACTCCGGGAAAAGGGACGAAACGTTTTGACGCTCATCGTCCCTGCGAGAAAAGCTCTGGAAACCTTGGTCCGGATACGGGAAATCCTCAGGAAGGGGTGAGGGAGTTTCCGCCCTTTTTCCTCCGTTTTTCATCGTACATCCGGGCATCGGCAAAAGACAGAAGTTCCCGAATTTTTCGGGGTTGCGAGGGAAGGAAGGGTGCCCAGCCTGCGCTGAACGAGAGACGATAAGAACGCTGGTTCTTGCTATTCCACTCCTCCACAAGCTGCGTGAGGCGGCGGAGAATCCGCTCAAGGTCTGCGTTCTTCACCCCGGAGAGGAGGACGGCGAACTCATCACCCCCAATGCGGGCGATAATATCAGATTTGCGAAAGACCTTCTGGATTATTCTGCTGAACTCCCGAATCGCCCTGTCTCCTTCTTCGTGACCAAACTGGTCGTTAATCCACTTGAGATTGTCAAGGTCAAGAAAGAGTACTCCCGCTTCCTTCCCCTCTCTCTGTGCAGCAAGCAGTGCATGCTCGGCAAGCACCAGAAACCCGCGACGGTTGTAGACCCCGGTGAGCTCGTCAGTCAGTGAAAGGTGCTCGAGCTCCCTGAGGCGCTGCTTTTGTTCCTCAAGGTGGCGGGCAAAACGAAGGACGTCCTCCACCTTACGGGCAAAAAGGGCGTACAGCCGGTGTTCTCTCCTTCGTAAAGGATAAGGAGCCTCAAAAAAAAGTACTGAAGGGGCTTCCTGTTCACCCAGGAGGAAAATCCGCTGGTGCTCCTTCGGGGATTCCATTTCCTTCTGGACCTCGGCAGGGTCAGAGAAACCCCAGGACGCAGCAAGCTGGAGTTCCTCGTCTCTCCTCCACAGGAAGGCCATGCGCTGCACCCTGAAGAGCCGTACCGCCCGTTCCACCATTTCCCGGAAGAACTCCTGGTAGGATCCGGGAAACGAGAGGGTGGAAATCTCATGGAGAATGGCAAGCTCCACCTCAGAAGAAGCGTCACAAACTGGCAGGAAACACTGCTCGGTTCCCCTTTCCCCCGCCACCGCCACAACCACCGTCTTGTTCCGGAAAAGGGGTGCCCGACCGTAAGGCTGAATCTCCCCTGCACTGAGAAATCCGAGGCAGGGAAGCCCCCCAAGAGTATCGTCCACAATTCTGAGCTCTTCCTCAAAAGCCTCTCCCAAAACCAGAGCACGGCTAACGCAATCAAAAACGAGGGCGAACAAAGGGTTTCCAACGCAGATCGCCTTCTGAGAAACCCTGGCCGCAGCGGCCAGAAGGCTCTCCTTTTCTCCCCTCATAAGGTACCCCACGGCTCCTTCGGGAATGCTCGCCCCCACAAATCCCATAGCCCCATTCGGGGCACAATACGCGGGATCCCGGATGAGAAAATCCCCAAAAATACTTGGAAACCCCAAGGGATAGAGGGTTCCCACCCGGGGCAGGTCTTCCCGGGAAAACTCCCCTATTCGCTCGCGGTACGCTTCAAAAGGAGGAATACCATCGATCTCAACCACTTCCCGTCCCCGGGTCTTCGTCACCACGAGGAGTTCCCTTGTGGGGGACCATCCATGGTCTG
>JAPWUU010000053.1 GCA_028275365.1 Candidatus Caldatribacterium sp. | reverse complement strand
AAGGCCTCTGATGTCTTTGCGCCTTTCCAGAACATCGTCTGGGACCGATTCATTCCCTGGGACCTGGTGGTGAAGGACGTTCCTCCAGAACACAAAAACGACCTTGAGTACATCGTGAGCCTCCTTGACTGGGAGGCCAACACCGACCCAGATTTCTTCGCTCACCATTACCTTGAGCCAAAACCCGTGCGGCCTCTTGAAGAGATGCGGGCCGAGGGGTATGAGGAGTACTACGTGGTCTACGGTTCGGAGGACTTCTTTGCCAAGGAACTCACCGTATTCCCCGGAAGGAGTGTCACCATCAGGGAAGACGGACCATATGGGGTCATCGTGGTTCAGGGGCATGGGAGATTCGGTGTCCTTGACATTGAAGCGCCTACCCTCATTCGTTTTGGAGAAATGACCCGTGATGAGCTCTTTGTGACTTATGAGGCTGCTCGTAGCGGGGTCACCATCGTCAACGAAAGTGCGACTGAAAACCTGGTGATGCTCAAGCACTTCGGGCCTAAGGTGGAGTAGGGAATGCGATGAGTGATGCTCCTATTCTCCATTTTGAGAAGCTTACCAAGCGTTTCCCCGGGGTTCTGGCACTTGATGGGGTGACGTTTTCTATCCAAAAAGGGGAAGTTCATGCCCTGGTGGGGGAGAATGGCGCGGGAAAGTCCACGCTGATTAAGATTGTCACCGGAGTGTATCAAAAAACCGCAGGGGAAATATTCTTTGAAGGGAAGCCGGTGAATTTCTCCTCTCCTCACGAAGCCTTGAAGAACGGTATTGCGGCGATATACCAGGAGTTCAATCTTATTCCTGCTCTGACGGTAGCCGAGAACATCTTCATGGGGCATCACTTCGTGACACGGCGGTTCTTTGTTGACTGGAACCGGATGCGCAAGGAAGCCCAGGAGCTCATGCGCTTCCTTGATGTGGATATCGACGTGGACCAGAAGGTCCGGGACCTGGGCGTGGCCAAAAAACAGGTGGTGGAGATAGCCAAGGCGCTCTCCCACAGAGCAAGGGTCCTTATCATGGATGAGCCTACGGCGACTCTGGCGCAGAAGGAAATCGAGAGACTCTTTCGGATTATCAAAGTTTTAAAGAGCGAGGGTGTGACCATCGTCTACATTTCCCACCGTCTGGAGGAGATTTACGAGATCTGTGATCGGGTCACGGTGCTGAGGGATGGTCGACATATTGCGACCCGAGACGTACGGGACGTCACCATGGAGGATCTCATCCGGATGATGGTGGGGCGCGAGGTTGTCGAGAGGTTCCCCCGGGTATCGCATACTGCCGGAGAGGAAGTTCTGAGGGTGGAAGGTCTTACAAGGCGTGGAGTCCTCGAAAACATCAGTTTTTCCCTTCGGAAAGGCGAAATTCTTGGCATCGCCGGCATGGTTGGTTCGGGGAGAACAGAGCTCCTTCGGGCAATCTATGGCGTTGACCCCATTGACGAGGGGAAGATATACATCCGGGGAAAGGAAGCCCGTATCCGGTCTCCTCTTGATGCTATTAATCACGGCATTGCTCTCCTTCCTGAGGAACGGAAGGTCCATGGACTGGTCCTCCTCCTCTCAGTGCTCGATAACCTTGGCCTTCCCATTCTCCCCCTGGTTTCGGTTCGGGGATTCATTCAGGACGGACGTTTGAAGGCTATAGCTCAAGATATGGTACAGCATATGAACATCAAAACGCCCTCGCTTTTCCAGAGGGTGATGTACCTTTCGGGAGGCAACCAGCAGAAGGTGGTCCTTGGGAAGTGGTTCGCCCGAAATTGCGACATCTACCTCTTTGACGAACCAACCCGGGGGATAGACGTTGGCGCGAAAGTTGAGATTTACCACCTGATGAACCGGCTTCTTGAGCGAGGTGCTTCCATTGTTATGGTTTCCTCGGAGCTTCCTGAGGTTCTTGCCATGAGTGACCGGATTCTTGTCATGCGGGAGGGCAGAGTAGTTGGGGAACTTTCCCGAGAAGAGGCGACGAAGGAAGCCATTCTGAGGCTCGCCCTGGGGAGGAGGGAAGAGTATGCCAGTGTTGGTTGAGGAGAAGAGTACTCAGGTTTTCCAGAAGTTTTTCGTCTTCTGGGATAGGGTTGGCATCCTTCTCGCCTTCCTGGTGGTCTTCGTCATGTTCGGTGCCCTGACTCCTGTTTTCTTCCACCCCCTGAACATCCTCAATGTCATCCGGCAGGTGTCGATTATCGGGGTCATCGCTGTGGGAATGACCTTTGTCATCCTCCTTGGAGGGATTGACCTCTCTGTGGGGTCCATTGTGGCCTTCACAGGAATCATTGCTGCAGGGTTCCAGGTCAAGTGGGGTGGAAGCCTTTTTCTGAGCATTGTTGTGCCACTACTTATTGGCGGAGGCATTGGCTTTCTCAATGGATTCATTTCGACCAAAGGGAAGCTGCATCCTTTTATCGTGACTTTAGGCATGATGAGCATTTTCCGAGGAGCAACCCTTCTTGTGGCCCAGGGGAAGCCCATCTCGGGGATGAGCCCTGCGTTCCGTTTCATCGGAGCGGGGATGGTTGGTCCCATTCCTTTTCCGGTCATCCTCTTTTTGGGTTGCGTGATCATTGCCGGTATTGTGCTCAAGAGGACTGTTTTTGGCCGCTACATCTATGCCATTGGTGGTAACGAGGAAGCGGCGCTCCTTTCAGGCATTATGGTTGAGCGGTACAAAATCAGTGCCTTCACCCTTCTTGGGTTCCTCTCAGGATTGAGCGGGCTCATTTTGACCTCTCGCCTGAACTCTGGGGAACTTGTGGCAGGACAAGGATATGAACTCGACGTGATTGCCTCTGTGGTCATCGGTGGGACGAGCCTCATGGGGGGAGAAGGAGGGGTGTACGGGACACTGATTGGGGCTCTCCTCATCGGAGTTGTCTCCAATGGCTTGAATCTCCTGGGGGTCCAGCCGTACTGGCAGATGATTGTCAAAGGCGTTATCGTCATCTTCGCCGTGCTTTTGGACAGGCTGAAGCGCCGATTCAGAACTGCATGAGGGGGTGGGAGAGCGAAGCACATGGTTGATCCTTACCGCGACTGGTCTTTGAGGAGAAAGCATTCCTGAAGGGAGGTTGACGGCGTGAGGAAGCTCATTCTGGGGTTGGTGATTGGGGTATTCCTGGTGTGTTCGGTGCTGGGGTCTCTGGTTCTCGGCAAAGATCTCACCATTGGTCTCTCTTTCCCAAGCCTTTCTTTTGCCTGGTTCGCCTTTCTGGAACAGGCGGTGAAGGATAAGGCGGCTCAGCTTGGAGGCATTGAGGTCATCTCGCTTGAGGCGGAGAACAACGTCTCAAAGCAAATCTCCATCATCGAAGACATGATTATCAAAGGTGTGGACGGCGTTCTCCTCGTCCCCATTGAAGTCGAAGCGGTTATTCCAGCTATCGAGGCCCTGAACAAGGCCAACATCCCTGTTGTGACTGTGGACCGGAGGATTAAAGAAGGAGCCCCAGTGCAGATTCTGTGCCATGTTGGTGCCGATAACGTCGAGGGTGGAAGGAAGGCAGCAAGGTTCATCGTGGAGAAGCTCACCGAAAAGTATGGTGAGCCCAAAGGAGTGGTCATTGAACTCACAGGGACTCCTGGAGCTGGTCCTGCTATTGACCGGAGTGCTGGGTTCAACGAGATTATGAAGCAGTATCCGAACATTGTCGTGAAGTCCCAGACTGCGAACTTCCGCCGCGAGGACGGCATGAAAGTTATGGAAGATTTCATCATGAGCACACCACAGATTGACGCGGTATTTGGAGCTAACGACGAGATGATTCTCGGAGCCATTCAGGCTCTGGATGCCAGCGGGAAATTCGACGTCAAGGAGGTCATCACCGTTGGGTTTGACGCCCTCCCCGAGGCGCTGAAGCTCATTGAAGAAGGAGTTCTTGATGCGACCATTGAGCAGTTCCCCGGGAAGCAGGCAGCTACAGCCTTTGAAATCCTTGTGAAGTACCTCCGGGAAGGCGTAACCCCTGAAAAGCCTCTTGTGTACATCGAGCCAAAGGTCATCACCAAGGACAATCTCAACGAGGCTGAGAAGAGCTTCTAAGGGTAGAACACAAAAGCCCGGGGATACCGTATCCCCGGGCTTTTGTGTTTTTAGAGGATTTCCCAGGGGATGCCCAGGATTTCACAAACCATGATGAGTTCATCCACATAATCGCCGTAAACCGCGTGGATGTGATTGCAGGGGAATTTTTCGATAAACCGCTCGATGGAAGTCTCAAGACGACAGAATGCGTGAGGCCACTCAATCTGGGTTCTCCGCATGATTTCTTCGTTGGTCTTTTCGTCGAACTGCACGAATTCTCCCCGGAGAATCGCCATCCAGTATGTCCCGTTTTTACGACCAAGACGTGCCAGGGTGACCTTTCCCGGGTGGGCGAGGTGGTGAACTGCGGCTCCTCCGGCGGGGAAGTAGAAGCCCTCAGGGTAGAAGACCACTTTGGGGAGGTTGTCACGGTAGTCGAAACTCCCTCCGGCAAAATACGTTGCGTGCTGTCCCGAATTGCAAAGGTCGAGTACCCCGTAATCTTCGTGCCAGTGCCGAACGTCAGCAAAAAGAACAGGAGTTCGGGCGAGTTTTTTGAGGATTTCCATAGTGATGGCCGCGTCCATGTCAGCCTCGGTTGCACATACGATGGGCTCTTTAGGGCCATCGAAGTCGTAGGGGTCGTTCAAGAAAGCCTCTGCAACATCCATAGTGCAGAAATTGTTAGTGAGCTCTGGTTGCCCCTTGATACCACAGAAATCGAGGCGCAGTTCCTCACAGAGGGATTTGACGGCGTAGTATGAGGCGATCTGACGTTTCAGGATTTCGGGAGTCAGCTGTTTGCCATCGTAGAGAATCTTTCCCACGTTTTCTTCGCACCACTTGAAAGCCTGCTCGATCTTCTCCCGAGGGATAGTCTCGGCCCTGCGGACGATTTCCCACTGATCGATGTGTTCCACATCAATGCCGAAAACCTTTGCCCAGACATCCGCTCCCACAGTGGCTGTGTACATCCCCATGGGGCGCCCGCCAAAACACCCAAAGGTTTCCCCCCGAAGAGACTTGACGCAGGACGCAGCGCGGATGAAGGTTTCAATTTTTCGGAAGACTTTCTCATCCTCAACGTCTCCAGAGACCCGAATGTACGGTATACCGACGTTGTCCAGTGCTCCGGAGCTTGCCAGCATTCCCACAAGTCCAGGGTATCCAGGGTTGATATTCGAAAGGCACAGGTACGGTCGGGGAGCGAACTGAGCAGCAAGAACCGTAAAATGAGGCCACGACCAGATGGCGTAGTTGAAGATAGTGCAGTCCACATCTTCTCTCTGCAGGAGTTTTCCGGCCTGTACGGCAGTTTCGTTGTTCCAAGGGGGTTCGGGAGCCGTCACAACTTCGTGTCCGGCTTCCCGGAGGCGTCGTACCAACCGTTCCTGAAAAGCAAGGTTCATGGAGAGGAGTTCCCGGTGTACGTGAGGGCGTCCGTCTGAGAAGGTTATAACACCAACTTTCGCCACGACGTTCACCTCCTGCGAATTTCTCTCATCACCTAAATTGTAAACGAACGCGGTGTTTTTTCGAAGAAGTCTCGGGAGGAGGATGGAAATTTCCCCCAGTGCACCCTATAATAGGAGAAAAGTTGTTGGAGGTGTCACGTGCATATCGTTCTTCCTCAATCTTTGAAGGATGCCATTCGGTCGCTGGTGGAACAAATCGTTTGTACCCAACCCTTCCAGGACTTTGAGAATACCCGTTCCATGCTCTCAAAGAATACTGAGGCGCTGCGACTTCTTGAGCGCCTTGAAGAGGAACAGAGGTCCTTGAGCCGAATTGCCCTCCAGAGGGACCTCGTTGATGAAGACTTTGCCGGGATTGAGCAAGCTCGCCAGGAAGCGCTCTCTCACCCGGTGATTCTGGCATATTTTCAGGCCCAGGATCGTCTGGTTTCCCTTCTTCAAGAGATTAACAACGAAATGAGTGCTCTTTTAGGTTTCGACTTCGCCTCTTCTGCTGCTCAGCCTGAGCGGGAACTCGAAGAAGGCTGGGAGTAGATAGTCGCTTCAAGACGAAGAAGCAACGCTCGCTCTTTTCCCATACAGGGAAGGCGTTCGAGGAGTGTTTTTCGCTCGTCGAATTGAAACGTGCGGCATTCGTCCGGTGGTGAAAAGGAGTCGGGGATGGCAAGCCCTGCATAGAGGGTATGCCATCCCATCTCTTTGAGTTTCCGGGCTACGGAAGGACTGCAAATCTCGTCAACAGACTGGTGCTTTTTGATGCGCGTGCACCGGCCAGAGGTCAGATCCTCTCCCCACCCCAGGGGGCGTCCGCTTCTTGGCTCGAAGAAGACACAGAACCGGCAACAATCGAGGCGAGTCTGACAGCGGGGGCAGAGGACTGGTCTTTTTTGGACACCGATGCCTTCCCCAGGAAGCGCCACGAGGATGTGTTCGATCTCGATTTTGCAAAAGGGGCAAAGCAGGGAACTGGGACGCGATACGTGGGTGATTGCTGGGGAGAGGGCAAGGAGCTGCTTTTTTTCTTCCCAAGAGAGGTCAAGCCGTGGTTTGAGTTTCCACAGAAACTCCGGGTAGTGGATGGCGGCAACGATCCCGTAACCGAGACCCTGAAGAGGTGAGGCTCTCCTTTTCCAGGAGAAGACGGCAAAGTACAAGGTTGTGGAGAGAAAGAGAACAAGCCACACAGCCCCAATACCGCTGGAAACCCAGGAGGAAGGGAAGGCAATCTTACTTCCCACCCAGCCTGCGAAGAACGCAAGGTGTACCAGGAAGCTCATTGGGTACGGTTTTCAATGATTCTCAGTCGGGGCTCCTCGATGACCACCTTGGTGTTTGCCGGAATCGAGTGGGTGAGCCACACATTCCCGCCAATGACGCTTCCTCTTCCTATGACCGTTTCGCCTCCTAAGATTGTCGCTCCTGCATAGATGGTCACGTTGTCCTCGATGGTCGGATGGCGTTTCTTCCCACGGATGATTTTCCCCCGTTCGTCTTTCGGAAAAGAGAGCGCTCCAAGGGTTACACCCTGGTAGATTTTCACATTGTCTCCAATTTCGCAGGTTTCGCCGATGACCACTCCTGTTCCATGGTCGATGAAGAAACTCCGGCCTATCTTGGCTCCGGGATGAATATCGATACCCGTGATGCTGTGAGCATATTCGGTCATCATTCTGGGGATGAGAGGAATGCCCTGGACAAAGAGTTCGTGGGCCATGCGGTAGATGGAGATGGCGATGACACAGGGATAGCTCAGGATAACCTCTTCAATGCTTTTTGCTGCAGGGTCTCCATCGAAAGCAGCCTGAACATCCTCATCAAGCATTTCCCGAATCATCGGGAGCTTTTCGAGGAAACGTCGGGTCTCTTCACAGGCTCGTTCCTCGCAGGAGCGAGAGGTCCCCTCCATGACCCTTGGGTCACTTCGGAGAGCCTTGGCGATTTCCTGGCTCAAGACGACGAAGAGGTGGTCGAGTTTGCACCCCACAAAGTACTCCACATTTGCCCAGCACATATGGGTGTTACCGAGGTACCCGGGAAAGAGAAGCCCCCGGAGTTCTTCGGTAATCCAGATGACTTTTTCCCGCGAGGGAAACTCCCGTTCCTCGCTGCAGGTAATACGGGGTGTTTTCCGGTAGCTTTCCACCAGGGCCTTGGCAATGTGCTCAACAGGAACCCTTTGGAATCCCTCCACGGTCATCACCTCAAAACTGGGCGATAACGCTTTCTATCCTGGCAATCAGGGCCTCGGGCACATGGTCGTTTTGACCGTTGTGCCGTACCATATCCCAGAGGAGGCGCTCGAACTCATACCGCTCACAGCATTTCCGACACAAAGCCAGGTGCTCTTCAATTGCCCTCCGTTCTTCTTCAGAGAGAACTTCTCCATCGAGGTAAAAATAGAGCTTTTCT
>JAPWUU010000069.1 GCA_028275365.1 Candidatus Caldatribacterium sp. | reverse complement strand
TCGCTTCCCTTTTCGCTTTCCCGGGTTCTTGGAATCTACCGGGGTGCTGTGGGGTCGTACCAGTACGCCACCCTCAACGCCTTCAATCTTTTCGCCCTCCTTGGGGGCAACTGGGTGCCGGATACCCAGAGGGTCCTTTTCCTTTCCTTCCGGGAATGGGGGTACGTGGCGGTGGGGGTGATTGTGGTGCTGTCGGCGTTCCTCTTTTTCCGGGGGAAAACGGAGGAGCGTTTCCCCGTGGTGGCGCTTTTCCTCGCCTTTGCGACCTTCCTCTTTGTGCACCGGATGCACGAGCGGTACCTCTTCCCGGCCTTAGTCTTTGCACCCCTCTGGTACGTTTTCCGGCCATGCAGGGAGGTTCTCGTCCTCTTCTTCGGCCTGAGCGCCACGTTTTTCGTGAGCGTCGGCCTCATTCTCCTTTACGGCTTTTTCGGGACGTACCATTTCCCCCGCACTGACTGGCGGCTTCTTCTCGTTTCCGGGGCAAACCTCGCCCTCTTTGCTTTTTTCCTCTTTCTGGTGTTCCGAAAAACTCCCGGGAAAGGAGCGCTTTAGACCCCATGACGAGGAAAACCCTTTTCTTCCTCCTTGCGCTTTCTCTTTTCTCGCTGCTTGTTTCCCTGTACCGCCTTGGTTCTCGGGATGTCCCGAGGACTTTCTGGGAACCTCAGAGGCCGGGTGAGACCGTTCTTGTTGACCTGGGGGAGACCCGCAGTGTGGGACGCATCTCGTGCTTTTTCGGTCTTCCCCGGGAGAGCGCATACCGCATCGAGTACTCCGAAGACGGGGTGACCTGGAGGAAGGGGCCGGAGATGAAACCCGACTGGGTCTTCCGGTGGGAACACGTTGATGGTCCCTTTTCTGGTCGGTACTTTAGAATCATTGTGGAACACCCCCGGGGGATGTTCGGGGAGATGGCCTTCTTTGAGGTGGGAAGTTCCCGTCCCCTCCCCATTACCTCGGTAACCGCCCTTTCTGCTTCAGAAGGGTACGAGCGCCTGTTCGACGAGCAGGCTATCGCCCAGTACGAGCGTTCATACCTCACCGGGACGTACTTTGACGAGATTTACCACGCCCGCACGGCCTTTGAGCACCTGCGCCGCCTCCCTCCGTATGAGTGGACCCATCCACCCCTGGGGAAACTCATCATCGCCCTGGGGGTGGCCCTCTTCGGCATGAATCCTTTTGGGTGGCGCATCATGGGGGTGGTCTTTGGGACGCTCCTTGTCCCCGTGGTGTTCTTCCTGGCCCGCCTTTTTGTTCCCGAAGAGCATGCTCTCTTTGCTGCGGCCCTTTTTACCTTTGACTTCATGCGCTTTGTGCAGGCCCGGATTGCCACCATTGACACCTATGTGGTCTTTTTCGTGATCCTTTCCTTCCTCTTTCTCTTCCGGTACTTTCTCCATGGTGCTGAGGACCGGGAGGGATTGCGGCTGCTTTTCCTCTCGGGGCTTTTCTTCGGTCTTGGGGCGGCGACGAAGTGGACGGCGATATACGCCGGTCTGGGAATGGCGGTGCTCTTTGTCGTCCATCATGGGCTTCGCATAAAGCGCAACCCTCTCCACGGAGAGCACTTCCTGCGACGGGCCCTCCCTTTCTCGGTGCTCTTTTTCCTCTTCATCCCCGCCTGTCTGTACTTCCTCTCGTACATCCCGTACCTTCTCGTTCCGGGGTATACCTTTCGGGATGTATTTCGTCTCCAGCTCTCCATGTACCGCTACCACCACGACCTCAAAGCGACACACCCCTTCGCCTCCCCCTTCTGGGAGTGGCCGGTCATGGCCCGGCCCATCTGGCTCTACAGGGGAGAAGGACTTCCAAAGGGGTACATCTCAAGCATTGTGTCCTTTGGCAATCCAGCCCTCTGGTGGACTGGAGGGATTACGGTCCTTTTTGCCCTCGTAACACCGGCATTCCTGAAAAGGCAGGGAGTTTTCTGGATCCTTGTGGCCTTCTTTTCGCAGTATGTTCCCTGGATGCTCGTCCCCCGCATCACCTTCATCTACCACTACTACGGATGCGTGCCCTTTCTGGCGGTGCTCCTTGGAGTGTTCTTCGCCTGGCTGGAAGAGGACAACCCCGAAGCCAGGATATGGCGGTGGGTGCTCCTTGGTGGTGCGGTAGTGCTTTTTGTCCTTTTCTATCCCATTCTCTCGGGTCTCCCCGTAAGCAGAGCGTATGTGGCCCGGTTCCTGCGCTGGTTCCCCAGCTGGACCTTTTTCTCGGGAGGGGAGTAGGATGGCAGGTGTGCGCTTTTCCGTCGTTATCCCGGTCTTCAACGAGGAGGAGGTGTTGCCGGAGACGTACCGTCGCCTCACCGGGGTCATGGAAGGGCTCTCCGAACCCTATGAGCTCGTCTTCGTGAACGACGGGAGCAGGGACAGAAGCCCCGAAATCCTCGATGACCTTGCCCGGAAAGACCCCCGGGTGCGGGTCATCCACTTCTCCCGGAACTTCGGCCATCAGGCGGCCATCACCGCCGGGATGGACTATGCCCGGGGAGAAGCGGTGATCGTCATCGACGCCGACCTCCAGGATCCTCCGGAGGTCATCCCGGAGATGGTGGCAAAATGGCGGGAAGGGTATGAGGTCGTCTATGGGAAGCGGGCAAAACGGGAAGGGGAGACCTTCTTCAAGCGCTTCACCGCTTCCTTCTTCTACCGCCTCCTCCGCGCCATGACCGATATCGACATCCCCCTGGATACAGGAGATTTCCGCCTTGTGGACCGGAAAGTGGTCGAGGTCATGAGGCTTCTGCGGGAGAAAAACCGTTTCATTCGGGGCCTGGTTGCATGGGTCGGCTTTCGCCAGGCGGCTTTAGAGTACGTCCGGCACAGGCGTTTTGCTGGCACGACGAAGTACCCCCTCCGGAAGATGCTGAAGCTCGCCTGGGACGGCATCACGGCCTTCTCCAACAAACCCTTAAAGATTGCCGCTTACCTCGGTTTCGCCCTGTCCTTTCTGAGTTTTGTGTACCTTCTCGTCATCGTTGTGGCGAAACTCCTGGGGAAGAGCACCGTCCCCGGGTGGGCTTCTTTGGCCGTCATCAACCTCTTCTTCAGCGGGGTTATCCTCATCATTCTCGGGATCATGGGAGAGTACATCGGGCGGATTTACGACGAGGCCAAGAACCGCCCCCTCTACGTTGTGGACCGCACCAGGGGGTTTGACAAAACGCATGAAGAGCCTCCACGCGATTCTTGCTGATGCCTGGCAGTTCGGGAAATTCAGTCTTGTGGGAGTCCTCAACACCGCCATCGATTTCGGGGTGTTCATGGTCCTCCACGGGAAGATGGGCCTCTGGTACCCGGTGAGCCAGGTGATTTCCTACTCCTGCGGGATGACGAATAGCTACCTCCTGAACAAGTTCTGGACCTTCAAGAGCCGGAGGCGCGTACATTTCATCGAGGTGGCGAAATTCGTCCTCGTGAACCTCGCCGCTTTGGGTATTGCCCTGGGGCTTCTTGTCCTTTTTCGAGGGAAGTACGCTTTTGGACCGGCGGAGAGCAAGGTCCTGGCGACTTTAGGGTCGCTTTCCGTGAATTTTCTGGGGAACAGGCTCTGGGTCTTTCGGGAACGATGACGCAGGATGAACGCTTCATGCGCCTTGCCCTGAAGGAGGCAGAACGGGCCTTTCTGGAGGATGAGGTCCCCGTGGGGGCCTGTATTGTGCGGGAGGGCGTGGTCGTGGCCCTGGGGCACAACCGGAGGGAGGGGACCAATGACGTCACGGCCCATGCAGAAATCGAGGCCATCCGGAAGGCCCAGGGAGTCCTTGGGGACTGGCGCCTGGAGGGCTGTACCCTGTACGTGACGCTTGAGCCCTGCCTCATGTGCGCCGGGGCCATCATCCAGGCCCGCATTGCCCGGCTGGTCTTCGGCGCCCAGGACCCCAAAGGTGGGGTGGCGGGGAGCGTCCTTGATGTCTTTGTCCCCGGCCTTTTCCCGCACAGCGTCTCGGTGACCGGTGGCGTGTGCGCGGAGGAATGCAGTGCCCTGCTTCGGAGGTATTTCCAGGGAAAGCGGAAGTAAGGGGAGGTTTTTCGGGGGGAGAGGAGTATATGGCTGGTGTTTCAGGACATGTGGCGCTGGTGACCGGTGGAAGCCGGGGAATCGGCAGGGCCATTTCGGTTTTCCTTGCCCGGGAAGGAGCGAAGGTGGCGGTGAACTACCACCGCCACCGCGAGGCGGCCGAAGAGGTGGTGGCGGAAATCCAAAAAAGCGGGGGAGTGGCCGAAGCCTTCCGGGCCGATGTGCAGAACGCCCGGGAAGTGGAGGCGATGGTGGAGGCTGTCGTCAGGACTCTGGGGGTTCCGGATATCCTTGTGGCCAACGCTGGTATAGGGGACCCAGACTACCGGGGTGCCTGGAACCTGAGGGAAGAGGACTGGGACCGGATGATTGCCGTAAACCTCAAGGGGGTGTACCTTGCGGTCCGGGCAGTGCTGCCCTTCATGGTGGAGAAGCGGTGGGGGAGGATTGTGGCCATTGCCTCCACCTCTGGCCTTACGGGAGGGACCTCAGGCATCCACTATGCCGCCTCGAAGGGCGGGGTCATTGCCCTGTGCAAAGCCCTGGCCCGGGAATGCGCCCCCCTCGGCATAACGGTGAACGTTGTTGCCCCAAGCAAAATCGACACCGACCTCTTGCACTCGGTCACCCCAGAAGAGCACATCCCCAGGCTCCTTGCGCAGATTCCGGTGGGGAGGCTGGGGCGCCCCGAGGACATCGCCCGGGCGGTGCTCTTTTTCGCCGCCGAGGAGGCCGATTACCTCACTGGTCAGGTCCTCGTGGTCTCTGGGGGATATGGTTCGTAGTGGTGTGGAGAAGCCTCTTCAGGAGGGTATCGTAGATTGGCCTCGTCCTGAGGAGGTTGGAAATCCCGAGGGCCACAAGGCACACAAAGACGATGGCCGGGAGGGCGGAGAACGAACCGGTTATTTCGGCGATGAGGACGCTCCCGGTGATAGGGGCCTTGGTGATGGCCGAGAAGTATCCAGCCATCCCCAGGACAATGAGGTTGTTGGTGGGAATAGAAGAGGTACCGACCATTTTCCCCCAGAGCACGCCGAAAATGTTCCCGAGGAGAGCTCCAACGGTAAGGAGGGGGAAGAAAATCCCTCCAGGAGTGGAAGAGGCATAGCTCCAGAGGGTAAAGAGGAATTTCACCCCGCACAGGATGAGCAGTGCCTGAACCGGGAAGGTTTCACGGCCCAGAGCCGCAATGAGCCTGTGCCCTCCTCCAAGGACCTGGGGCAGGAAGAGCCCCAGTATGCCCGAAGCCACGAAGACCGGAGCTGGACGGAAAGGAAAGCGGAGCCATCGCCACGAAGATACCCGGTCGGAGACCACGAGAAGTCCTCGGTTGAAAAGGGCTCCCAGCACCCCCAGGAGTATCCCGAAAAGGCAAAGGGCAGGGTAGACCTCAGGACCGAGGGGTCGGATGTGGCCGAAGGGGAGAATCGGCCCCAGGCCGAAGAGGCGCTCGGACACAGCATAGGCTACGACAGAGGCCGTAAGGGAAGCCAGGACAACCACCGAAGAGAACCCCCGGTGGAGCTCCTCCAGGGCAAAGAGCACTCCTGCAAGGGGAGCACCGAAAGAGGCGGCAATGCCTGCCGCTCCTCCAGCAGTCACCCAGAAGGGAATGTCTTTCGGTTTTCTGCGAATTTCACCCCACCCCTTCCCTATCATGGCGCCGATCTGCACCGAAGGTCCCTCTCTCCCCAGAGAAAGACCACCGAAGGTACCAAGGATGCCACCCGCGAACTTCACAAGGAGAATCCGCCACCACACGGCCTGGAGTTTCCCTGAAAGCACGCCTTTCACGTGGGGAATGCCGCTTCCTGCAGCCAGGGGTTCAAAGCGCACCAGGTACCCCACCACCCATCCAAGGAACCCCAAAAACGCCAGCCATGCCAGGACAAGGAATACGCTCTCCCGAGCGAGGGTGAGAACTTGCTCGCTTACGCTCGAGGCCTGCTCAAGGAGGTACCGGTAAAGAACCGTGACCATTCCTGCTACAAAACCCAAAAGCGCCCCTTCTCCAAGACGGACGATGTGCCTTGTAGGGAACAGAGAAGATGTGCGCATTGTTCATCACCTGCCTGAAAAAGGCCCACAGAGCTGATATTATACCTGAAAGCCCGGGAAGGGGGAGCGGACGAATCGTAAAAGCTTTTGAACCCTTCCTTCATCTCCCTGGAATCTCAATCCTGTATGCTGCATCCAGAACACGTGAGCGGGGTTCCGGCATGGCCCTGGCTGGGCCACCCCCTGGAGCCTGCGGAGAGTGCTGTCCGGGAGCTCTCCCTCCTCTCTCCAGAAAAACCGGGAGCATCTCTCCCGGTTTTTCTTTTTTGCCCCCGAATCAGTTCAGCCTGAGGATAGCAGCGTTGAGCAGGGTCGCCAGGGAAACCCACCCAAG
>JAPWUU010000017.1 GCA_028275365.1 Candidatus Caldatribacterium sp. | reverse complement strand
CGGGAGCTCTCCCTCCTCTCTCCAGAAAAACCGGGAGCATCTCTCCCGGTTTTTCTTTTTTGCCCCCGAATCAGTTCAGCCTGAGGATAGCAGCGTTGAGCAGGGTCGCCAGGGAAACCCACCCAAGGTAGGGAAGAAGAAGGTACGAGCTTGCGGGGGATACCCTGGAAAAGAGCAGCACATTACCAAGGATGAGCGCCCAGAGGACCAGGATATCCACCAGGGCTAAAGCGGGATTGCGCAGGCCGAAGAAGAAGAAGGACCAGAGGACGTTTGCGACAAGTTGCAGGAAGTAGAGGGAGAGGATGGTCCTTGTTCCTCCGAAGTTTGCCTGCCACACAAGGTAAAAGGCTATGCCCATCAGCACGAAAAGCGCAGTCCACACGGGGAAGAACAGCCAGTTGGGCGGGGTGAACGAGGGCTTCTGGAGCGCAGGGTACCACTCTTTCAGCCCCTGTGAGGTGAAGAGAGAGCCGAGGAAACCGACGGCAAGGGGTATGGCCACCGAAACCGCAAGCTTCACAAAGGACAACTTCCTCCCTCCTTTCAGGTGGGCAATGGGCTCCGAAAACATTGTACCACGGGGATGAATTCTGGGCCCTTCAGCGAGGAAAAAAGCGCCGGTATTCTGGTAATATACCCTCAAAGTCCAGCGCGGGGGGTGTGAAAAGTGCGCATAAGAACAAAGATACGCTCTGGTTTTGTCCTGCTTGCTCTCCTTGCGGCTTTTTTGGGGGTAGTGGCCGTTGTCGTTCTTGGTCGTCTTTCCTCTTCCTTTTCCGCCGTGCAGGAATCTTTTCCCCTTGTTTTCGCCGTCTCTCGTCTCAAGGACCTCATCGCCCAAAACGAAAGCCTTGTGGCTGCCTATCTTGCCGGAAGAGACGAGGCGTTGCTTGAGGAGTGGGAGTCGGGATTTGCCGAACTCCACGACCGTTTCCTGAGTTACCTCGAGGCCTTCCGTCTGGGGAGCGACACCGAAGCCTTCCGGGATTCCCCGTATGCTGCCGTATGGGAAAAAGAAGAGTTCCCCTACAGGATTCAGGCTCTGCCCGAGGGAAGTACGCTCTCTGCCCGGCTTGAGAGCCTTAAAGCCGCGTATCTTGACTATGAGGAGAAAACAGATGCGGTCCGGGCAATTCACCGGAGGTACCTTGCGCTTTCCCGGGAGCGGAACGAAAAGGCTGTGGCCATGGACGAACCCTCAAGGGTCATGCTGAACTTCACGAAACTCGTGGACGACTCCATGAAAAAAGTCGCCAAGCCGGCGAACGACACCTTTTTCTTCATGCTCCGCTACCTTGCCAATCCCGACCCCCAGGGAGAGCTCCCGGGGTTCATCGATTTTTCTCTGGGGAGTTTCAGGGAGAGCGTGAACGCCTCCACGGTGCTTTCGGAGGAAACCAAGAAGGCTCTCCTTGAGCGGGTTCAGGATTTCCAGGAGAAGTGGAGCGCACTTTTCCAGACCTCCCTTGCCACGGGAAAGGAGCGGGAGGAGAAGTTCGTCGAGGCGTATCGCTCTTTCAATGCTCTGAGCGCCTTTCTCGATAAGCTCCGTCTGGGCCAGATGGTTGAGCGGCTCAACACCCTTAACCAGGAACGGAAGAATTACCTCTTGCTTTGGGGGGAACGGCGGGAGGAGGCCCAGAAGCGAGTGGAGGAGCATCTTGAGGCCTTCCGGAAGTTCATCGAAGAGGATTTCCCCAAAACGTACAGCGTCCTGACCACTCAGAGTCTCGTCAACGAGCACTGGAAGCCCTTTGCGGAAGGATGGAAAGAAACGGTCGTCAAGACTGGAGAACTGGATGAGCTTGAAAAGCAAAGCGTTGGAGCCCTTCAGGCTATGCGGTCGTCCCGGGAGTCCCTGCGGGATGCCATAGAGGCGCTGAACCAGGAGGTTCTGAACCTTTTCGGTGCCTCTCTTGGGACTGTCACGAGTCTCAACAGGAGTTTTTCCCGGGTGCTTCTGGGGATAGTGGTCGTCGTGGTGGTTCTGGGTGTGGTGCTCGGCCTGTTGCTCTCAGGGAGCATCTCAAGACCCCTTTCTGAAGCCCTGGCCTTTGCAGCGACTCTCGAGCAGGGAGACCTGACCCGGGAAGCCGGTGAGGGGAGGAGGGACGAACTGGGAGAGCTGCTTTCTTCTCTCACCCAGGCCTCTTCTGCTTTGCGGGGATTCCTGCGGGACGTCGCCCATGCCGCTTCGGCCATCATGGAGCAGATGGGGCGCCTGAAGCAGACCTCCCGGGAGATTGCCGAAACCGGTGACCAGATTGCCCAGACCATCGCCCAGGTGGCCAGGGGCTCAGAGGAACAGAGCCAGAATCTCATCGTGGTCTCCCAGCGGATGGAGGGGCTTTTGGCAGAAATGCGGGCCATAGGGGAGAACCTCATCCTCCAGGTGGAGAAGGCAGCAAAGACCTTAGAAGAGGTGGAGCGCATCGAGGCCCAGATTCAAGAGGTGGGGAAGAACCTCAGGGAGGTGGAGAGCGCAGCTGCCCGGGCCTTCTCAGCCACCGAGAACGGGGAGAGGACCCTCGCTGAGGTGGTGCAGGCCATCGGGCACATCGAGGCCTCGGTGCTCTCGGTGGGCAAAGTCGTGGAGAAGCTTGGAGAGAGCTCCCGGGAAATCGGGAGCATCACCGACCTCATCACTGGGATTGCTGAGGAAACGAACCTCCTCGCTTTGAATGCGGCGATTGAGGCAGCTCGAGCTGGAGAGGCCGGAAGAGGCTTTGCCGTTGTGGCGGAAGAGGTGCGCAAACTCGCCGAGGAATCGGCTCAGGCTGCCCAGAAGATTGCCACCCTCATCCAGGAAGTGCAGCGAGAGGCCGAGCAGGCCGTGCGCTCCATGGGAGAAAGCAGAAGGCAGGTGGAGGAGGGCAACAAGGCAGTGGAGAGAGCCCGGATGGCCTTCGGGGAAATCCACAAAGCCAATGAGGTGGTGACGGAAGAAGCCGAACGCATCACCAGCTCCTTCCAGAGGGTTGAGGAGGCTGCCCGGAGCATCGCCCAGCTCTCCGAGGAGGTCACGGTCATCTCCCGGGAGAATGAGGAGCGGACGAGAAAAGTCATCCGCATGGCCGAAGAGGTCCACGAGAGCCTGAGCCATGTAGCCTCCATCTCCGAGGAGAACGCCGCTAGTGCGGAGGAGGTTGCCGCTTCCTCTGAGGAGCAGAATGCGGCGCTCCAGGAAGTCTACGGGGCCGTCCAGGAGGTTGTGGCCTTAGCCCGGAGGCTTGAGGAGAACCTGGGACGATTCAGGATTTGACGTTCCGCGACAGGCCACGGGTCCTTCCGTGGCCTGTTCCTGTTTTACCCCAGGAATCTCCGCAGGAGCCCTGCCTCGACAATGAGTTCAGGAAGCACTCCGTAGTTCTGGTTTTTCACCGCCCTGATGACCCGCGCGGTCACCTCTTTGTGGTCCGGGTCTTCCTCGACAGAGAGATCCAGGGTGCTTGCAAGGTCCAGCGCCTTGAGGATGCTTTCTTTTGCCTCCTCAGGGAGAATCTCGAAGACCCTGGCATTGAAGTACCGGAGGGCAAGCGCAAGGTCTATCCGGAGGTTTTTGTAAGTGCTCTCCAGGGCCCGGAGCTCCTGGGAGGACATCGCCCCAAGACCGAGGATTTCCGGAGGAAGCCCCATGGAGTAGCAGGCAGAGCAAAAGCCGATAGCCCTGGGAAGGGAGACCTTTCCGATTCGCCTCGAGTACCCAAAAAGCCCGATGTGGAGCTTTCTCATGCGCCGTCTGGGGACGTACCTTGCGAGGAGATTGATGGTTTCCGCCAGCCCTTCGACGGTCCTCTGGTACTCAAGGGAGGTTTTCCTGATGACCTCCAGGGTAAAGTCCTCTTCGAAGTCCTCAATGGGATGACGGACAAAGGCTCTGATTCTCTTTATGGCCGCAATGACCTCTTCAGTAGGGTTATCGTACTTAAAGGCCGACTGCACCGTAAAGGTCTCTACCGAGGGGTACTCGGAGAGCACATGGTCAACGGTTGCGGGAGAGAGGTTTCCCCGGAAAGGGGGGGAGCCCGCACCGAGAATAGGGTAGATATCCCTTTCGATACGGTACGAAAGCCTCTCGAGCCTTTTCAGAGCTATTTTGTTGGCTAAGACCGCGGCCACCATCCCGTAGTTCAGTGCAGGGTCAGACCGGGCCAGGAAGACCCGCAGGTGGCTTTCGTCCTTGTCTTTTAGGTACTCCTTCACGATTTCGTCGGCCCGTAGCATAGTGGGGATGTCTTCAAAAAGGGGAATGACGTGGATTTTTTCGGGCAGAAACTCCCCCACCCACTCCGCCACAGTGATGGACCCGGGGTAAATCGGCTGGTGCTGTTTTCCCTGGATGAAGTTCCGGTAGAAGTAGTAAACCCGGTTGAGCTCTTCGGCCGAGGTGGTCATGGGGAGAATCACCTCGAAGATGGGGGCCGGAGCATCTCTTCCTTCAAAAAGCCGTGCGGCGTCCATGGAGCGGGGGATGCTCTCTAACGCCTCGACAAGGATTTTCGCCTCTTCCTTTTCTATGGAGGGATTGGGGAGGCGAAGGGTCAGAAAGACCTCCTCCCCCAGGCGCTTTTTCCGGAAAAAGTGGGGATATTTGGTGAGGAGTTTTTTCACCACGAAGTCGTCCACTTCTTTCCCTTCGCTATCCCACATCTGCTCATCGCACCCAAGATGGGAAAAGGCGTAGTACGCCTCGAGAATCTCGTCCTCCCCGGACATGTCGGGGGTTTCAGCGAAAAAGGGGAGCGAGGCGTTGTCCGGGTGCTGGGTGGACATGACCTTGGGGATTTTCATCGCTTTTGCACTCCCGGCTTTCCCAGTTTAGGCTTAACCATAGCAGGGAGACGGTGCTTTTGTCAAGGGAAAAGGGCATGGACAAGCTAAAACGTCCTGAGCCCGTCAGACTGATTGCTTCCTTTTTATCGCACCGAAGAGGTTTTGATGTTCGAAGAGCAGGGAAAGCACCTCCGGATCGTAGCGCTCCTTTTCTCGCTCGAGGATTGCGAGGGCTTCCTCGAGGGAATGTGCAGAGCGGTAGTGCCGGTTGGAGGTCAGTGCGTTGAAGACATCGGCCACAGCCACAATTCTTGCAGCAAGGGGAATCTCTTCTCCCCGAAGACCGTACGGATACCCCGATCCGTCCCACCGCTCGTGGTGAAAGAGGGCAACCTCGTAGCAGGTTCGCAGTATCTTGTTTTCAGGGTGGCGGGCCACTGCTTCCTCGAGGAGGCGAGCACCATAAAGGGTGTGGTGCTCCATCATCCGTCGTTCCTCCTAGGTGTACGGACCGGCTTTTTTCAAGAGGCCGTCCGGGAGGACTATTTTCCCGATGTCGTGAAAGGCAGAAGCAATCTGCACGTACTCCGGAAAGTGTGGATCCCCTACATCGTACCGCTCGCTGTAGGCTTTCGCCAGAAGAAAGGCAATGATGCGGATGTCCCGGACGTGCTTTCCCGTGTACTCATCCTGGAATTCCAGGATTTTCATGGGAAGCTCGAGGAGAACGTCAAGGGTGAGCCAGGTGAGTTTCTGGAGTCCTGACTCGATGTAGGCGGCGAGTTTCCTCGCCGATACTGGCTTCTCCAGGAAATTATCCGCTCCAAGCTTGAGCGCCTTGACGACGAACTCCTCTTCACCATGACCGGAAAGGACGATAATATAGGGGTACACATAGGGCGAGCGGTTACGAATGGCCCTGATGAGGTCAAAACCGTCCATCTCCGGCATGGCGAGGTCCGTGATGATGATACGGTACCTGTGAGGGTCCTCCTCAAAGCACTCGATAGCCTCCCAACCGCCTCCGGCTGTCCTGACCTCGTACCCAATTTTCTCTATGTACTGCCCAACGACTCTGAGCGTGAGCTTATCGTCGTCAACGAGGAGCACCGCAAAGTTCTCCACTGAATACCCCCTAAGACAGGCTTAAACCTGCAACGAGCAGTCCTTCCCCGAGACGAAGCTCGACTTTCCGTGCGGGCATGACGTTCAGGATACCCTGAAGCCCCTCTCCCACGACTCCCGTTGGAGGAGTGGCAAGGAGTGGCACATCCAGGCGGGCGAGAAAGGTCCCGCAAACCATCGTGGCGAGTTCTGAAAGCGCGCTGAGCCCCATCTCCGAGGAGAAAGCCTCGGGATCCCCAATCATGACGCCTGCCAGAAGGGAAGCCGCTTTCCGGTCGAGCTCAAGGCTCATGATGCCCTTTCGTTCTCCATCCCTTTCTAAAAGCCCGGTGATGATGCAGAGGAACCCTTCCACACGGTGGAAGTCGGTCTCTTTAGCCCGGAGATGAGCGACTTCCACGCCGAAAGCCGAAAGAACCTCCTGAACGGCCATGCCGAGTTCTCCAATCATGGTTCCTCCTTAAACGCGATGTCCATCCTCATGTCCCCGTAGGGGGTGGCAAGGATCACACGGGACCCTGTCGTGCCAAAGTTGAAAAACACCATGCGTTTCCCGAGGAAGGCACTTGGGGGAGAAGGACGAGCGTTTGACCCCGGGAAACGGTTGTTGATGCTCGTGAGCGCATGACCGCTCACGAGGTTACCGAACTCACTGGCGGCGAAGAGTTCTTCATCGGGAGAGGGCAGGGTTTCCCCACCCAGAGCATGGAAAAGTGCCACGGAAAGTGGTTCTGGAATTCCGAGGAGAAGTCGCCCTGAAAAGGCGCCCGAGAACCCCACCACGGCCACGACGCCATCAAAAGTGATGAGCGCATCCCCCGCACCATCCTGTTGCCCGACCACTTCCACTCCAAGGATCTGGGTAACGACCTCTTTCGCGGCGTCTACGAAGGCGTCCACAATCTCACTGAATTGGTACCGTTCCACCACATCACCCCCTGGAAAGGTCCTGCAGTGCCGAGAGCAGGGCCTGAGGAGTAAAGGGTTTCTGCAGGGAGGACATAATACCCAGTGTCCGGGCCTCGGCAAGAAGTTCTTCATCTCCCATGGCGCTGAGAAGGAGAATTCTTGCGTGCGGGTCGAAGGCGAGGATTTCTTTTGCAGCCGAGAGACCGTCTTTCACCGGCATGGTCACGTCAAGGGTTACGATATCAGGGAGGAGTTCCCGGTAAAGCGCCACCGCTTCCTCACCGTTTCTGGCTTCGCCAACCACCTCAAATGCTGAGCCCAGACAGGCCTTTTTCACCATATTCCGCACAAGGGGCGAATCGTCAACCACAAGGACTCTCATCCTTTTCTCACCCCCACTTTCTTCACGATGGCCTCATGAATGCGATAGGAGGGGAGCACGACCTCTGCTCCTCCCCGGGCAATGGCTTCCTGAGGCATGCCAAAGACAATAGCCGTCTCTTCAGACTCTGCGATGGTGTAGCCACCGCTTCGTCGTATTTTCACCATGGCCTCTGCTCCGTCGTCGCCCATTCCGGTCATGAGGACCCCCACGGTGCGCTCCCCGAAGACCTCAAGGACCGAGAGCATCATCACATCAACCGAGGGCATGAACATGTGCTTGGGTATTGTGGAAAGCCTGATGGCAAGGCGTTCTCCCTGCGATTCCACCTTCAGGTGGTATCCCCCCTTTCCCACGTACACCACGCCTGGTTCGACTTCCATGCCGTTTTCTGCTTCCACGACTTCGAGGGCACAGTAGTTGTTCAGTCTCTCTGCATAGGACCTGGTGAATGTGGGAGGCATGTGCTGCACCAGGAAGACCGCCGCGTTCAAGTCGGCAGGGAGATAGGGCAAAACGTCATAGATAGTCTTCGGGCCTCCGGTGGATATCCCGATGGCCACGGCAAAAAATGGTGCTGCCGGCGCTTTCCGGGAGGGGACTTTGCGTGCCACGTGAGGGAGGACCCTCCGCTCCGCAAGCTTACGAAGGGCCCTCCCCCGCCGGGATGCCTGACAGGCCGCTTTGAGCTTTTCCAGGAGCTCTCGCTGCACAAGGTGGAGGTTGGGCGATACGGTTCCCCCCGGCTTGGCCACACAGTCGAAGGCCCCAAGCTCCAGGGCCTCAAAGGTCGTCACTGCTCCATCCTGAGTGAGGGAGGAGACCACAACCACCGGGGCAATGGCCTCTTCGACGATAATCTGGAGGGCTGTCAGCCCATCCATTCTCGGCATATTCACGTCCATTGTGACGACATCAGGTCGCAGTGCCCGGGCCTTCTCCACCGCATCTTCTCCATCCCGGGCGGTGTCGATGACCTCGAAAGACGGATCGGACTCGATGATTTTCTTGAGCACCTTGCGCATCAGGGCCGAGTCATCGACAACGAGCACGCGCCACTTTTCCACGGCCGTCATTCTCCGTTCAGGGCCCTTCTCAGGCCCTTTTTGCCAGTGGTTTTCTTCTGGTTTTCCTCAGGGGCACTTCTCACGGTCTCCTCAACGAGTCGGGTTTCCTCTTCGGTGAGAATCCTGGTCATGTTCAGGATGAGGATGACCTCGTCCTCCCTCTGGGCCACCCGCTCGATGAATCGTCCTGCTTCCCCAGAGCGCACCGTATCCGGTACCGGGGCGATGGCATGCTCGGGGATTTTCTCCACGCCCTCCACAGCGTCCACAATGAACCCCGTTTTCCCTCCCGTGATTTCTCCCACAATGATGCGGGTTGACTCGCTTCGGGCAATCTGTGGCAGCCCGAAGCGCTTTCGCAGGTCCACAATCGGAATGACCTCTCCCCGAAGGTTCATCACGCCCTCGAGGAATTCCGGAGACTTTGGAACCTTTGTGATGGTGGTGATCCGGTTGATCTCGCGCACTTCCTCGATGGGCACCCCGTAACGCTCCTCAGCAACCCGGAAGATAATGTACTGCACCTCGGTTTCCCTTCTTCCAGAAACTGCCTCTTCTTTCGCCCCTTCCTCCCCAAGGCTTACGACATCCTCTGCGAAAAGCGCAGCAGCGGCAAGGAGCATGATGGTCTCATCATCCCTGCGGATGATGCCCGAGATCTCGCCACGTCCGCTCTGTTCCACGAAAGCCGGGGGCTTCTGGATGTCGCTTTTTCGGATTCGGAGTACTTCGTGAATCCGGTCAACGATCAACCCGAGCCGTTTTCCCTTCAGGCGGAGGACGATGACTTTGGTGAATTCATCAATCGGGGGTACGGGGAGACCGAGCATGGTTCGTAAATCGATAATCGGGAGAACCACGTTCCTCAGGTGAATGACGCCCTTCACGTAGGGCGGAACATTGGGGAGCTCGGTCGGTTTTGAGTACCGGATAATTTCCTGGACTTCCTCGATGGGGAAGGCGTACTCCTCATTCCCCAGGGCAAAGGTGACAATCTGCATGTACTCCTCGGTTGCTTTCTCTTTTGCCGTTGTTCCGGCTGCTCGAGCGCTGTGGAAGTGGTCCCGGTGTATTCCCTCCCCCTCACCAGCACCGAAGAACTTCTCCACCTCGAGGACCATCTCCAGACTGTCTCCGCTGCGGATGACCTTCTGCACGAACTCGCTCGAGGTAGCGGCACTTTCAATCTGGTCCTCCGTTACCTGGATCACCTGAGCCGTCCGGTCGACAACAATCCCCAGTATCCTCTCCTGGAAGTGCAGGACCACAATTTTGGAGGTCTCCAGGTCTTCCTCGGGGAGTCCAAGCCTCCGGCGAAGGCTCATCACGGGGAGCACCTCGCCACGGAGATTCGCTACACCGAGAATGTAGTCCGGCACAAGCGGTACCTTGGTGACTTTCGGGGGCCGCACGATTTCCCGCACCATGTGTACCGGGACGGCATACGTTTCCCCGGCTATGGCAAAGGTAACGTACTTGCTTTCGCCCGTGACCACCATGGTCACACCCCCACCTCGTGTTGCAGCTCGTCGGCGGTGGCGGCGATTTCTTCGATGGCCTTGGCGAGTTCTTCCACGCCTCTTGCCTGCTCCCGGGCACCTTTGGCGGCTTCCTCGATGGCCGAGGCAGACTCCACAGCGGAGGCGTTGATTTGCTCGATAGCCTTGCCGGACTCTTCGACAGCAGAAGCAATCTGTTCGAGTTCCCGTTCCACTGTGTCGAGTCTTGAGGTGAGGTCCTGCATTGCTCTGGAGACGTTTTCCAGGAGCTTCGTGGTTTCCCGGGCTTTCACAACCTCACCGGCTGCGGCTCTTGCCGACTCGGCGATGTCACTCGCCACAAGCTGTACCTGGTACTGGATGGCGGTGACAAGGTCCTTGATTTGCTCGGCATTCTTCCCGGATTCGTTTGCCAGGTTGCGGATGTCGTTCGCCACCACGGCAAAGCCTTTCCCGTATTCTCCTGCCCGGGCGGCCTCGATGAAGCCGTTCACTGCAAGCATGTTCGTCTGAATGGTCACCTTATCGATGGTGTCCACGGTCTTCCCTATCTGCCGGGCCCGTTCGGAGAGCGTTTCCACATTCCGTGAAGCCTCAGCGTACGAGGCCGAAGCGGTGGAGATGCCCTCAATCATCCTCTCAATGCTCACACGGTTGGCCTGAATTCGTTCCGCAAGCTCTGCGAGGAGCTTCGCGTCTCCGACCACAATACCTCGAAGCTCGTCGATGCGCTTCGCCAGCGCATCGACAAGTTGCCTCGAGCGTTCCGTGGATTCTGCAAGCACCTGAGCCCCTTTCTCCAGCTGTCCAAGGGCAGCGCTGATTTCCTGAGCGCTGCTTGAGAGTTCCTCGATGTTTGAGGAGAGCTCCTCTGCTGCAGCCGCCAGGGTTTCAGAGGCCTTTTCCGTATCGGTGGACGTCTTCAGTTCCTCGGCAAGTTCCACAAGCTCCTGAGCTGCAGTCTGGGTTTGCGCAAAGGCTTTGGCCTGTTCTTCAACGGCCTTGGAAGCTTCGAGAGCCGCAGAGCTCATTTCTTCTGAGCCGCTCGCCACCTGCTCTGACGACTCGAGGAGTTCCTGGGCAGCGCTGGCAACCTCGCCCATTTCCCGGGATATCCGGTTCATGTGGGCGACCATTTCCACAAAACGTGCCACAATATCTCCAAGCTGTTCTGTGACTTCTCTCCCAAGAGTTACCTGAGAGCGGGATTCCTCAACGATTTTCTGGATATCCTGAACGGTTCTGGTCACAGCCTCTTTGATGTTCGCCACGATACCGGTAATCTCTCGGGCCGAACGCTCGGAGATTTCGGCAAGTCCCCGGACTTCGTCGGCCACCACGGCGAAGCCACTTCCGTGTTCCCCTGCTCGGGCAGCCTCAATGGCTGCGTTGAGCGCCAGGAGGTTTGTCTGGTCGGCAATCATGACAACGGTTTTCACGATTTCCTCTATTTTGTTCGACTGTTCCTCGAGCTTGCGGATAAGTGTCGCAGACTCCTCGTTTTTCTTTGCCGCCTCGTCAACGGCCCCAATAAGCCCCCGGACGTTCTCGCTCATGGCTTCTGTTGCACTCTGGGCACTGGTCGCACTCTGGACCATTTCCTGGACCATAACCTGGATGTTCAGGGCGCTCCCCCGTATCTGGTTCACCGCAGCCCTGGACTCGTCGGCAGCGCTTGAGGCTTCTTCTGCTCCGGCGGCAATCTGTTCCATGGCCTTGGAGAGTTCTTCCACCGCTGATGAAGCTTCCTCAACCCCGGCGAGGAGCTGTTCGGCAGCGCTTGAGATGCGCTCGGCCATTGCCTGGCGTTTGGCAAGTGTCCTGGCCCTTGCCCGCTCCTGAGCCCTTTTGCGGGCTTCTTCTCGTCGGGTCTGAAGGTCCTCTTCTTCGAGGGGTTTGATACCCGTTCGTACCTCTGCACCCTCCCTGACTTCCTTTTTCTGCGTCTCCGGAACCGCAAGTTTCTTCTGGGCCACTTCTTCCACCTCCCTGTATCAGCACTCAAAAGACTTCAAGACCTGTACCCCTCCGTTCCACCAATGCCTCGCCATCTGGCATTCCGAAAACGCTCCCGGTGATGGTGAGGGTTGCCACCTCTTGAGTATCGGTATCTTCAGCCACGACCTCGAGGACACCGTTCCCGTTGATGATGAAACTGATGGCAAGTCTGGCCTCCCCTCTCCTCCACCTCCTTTGAGAGCTGAAATGGAAATACCCCAGGGATACAAGGTGCCCTTCCCGTTCCTGGAGCACCTTCACCACAACCTGGTCCTGGTCGTCCCGGGTGTTGGTGAACAGCCTCGTGGCGACCGTAGGGTAGGTTGTTCCCCGCTCGATGAGTGGAACAAAGCACCCATCATCATCGAGAACGCCCAGAGAGTGGGGGAGGACATCCCGGAGTTCCACGTGGTTCAGGCGACCCTCAAGCATGGCAGCATGGATTGCCGCCCCAAGAGCGACCACTTCGTCAGGGTTCACTTCGGCCTTAAACTCCGCATGGGAGAACATGGAACGCACAGTGTTCTGGAAAAGGGGGAGGCGGGACGAACCCCCGCTCAGAATCACCACATCCACCTGGAGGGGAGAAACCCGGGCCTCTTTGAGAGTGGCTTCGACAAGGGAGAACGCCTGCTCAAAAAGGGGTGCAGTGAGGCGCTCGAACTGTTCCCGGGAAATGTTGAGGTGGATGTGCACCGGGCCCCGTTCGGTCAGGGCAATATACGGGATGATGATGGTCGTTTCTCTTGCACTGGAGAGGTCGATTTTGGCCCGCTCGACGGTGGTGAAGATGTGGTACATGGCAACAGGGTCGTTCTCAAGGTTCACACCCTTTTCCTCCCGCACGGTCTCCACGACCCATCGGGCAAGGACGGCGTCAAAGTCAGCTCCTCCGAGTGCCGTGCTCCCTCCGGTCGTCACAACCTCGAAGAGACCTTCCTGGTACTCCATGAGGGTGATGTCGAACGTACCCCCGCCGAAGTCGAGAACGAGGATGAGTTTTCTGCCCCGCTCGTAGACTCCATAGGCGAGCGCAGCAGCCGTGGGTTCGTTGAGCAGCTTCACCACATCGATGCCTCCAATACGTGCTGCCCTCAATACACCCTGCCGCTGGTTGTCGTCGAAATACGCGGGGACGGTCACCACTGCGTGGGTTACTTCCTCTCCCAGGAAATCCGAGGCGTACTTCTTCAATTTGCGGAAGATGAGACCCCCGATTTCGGAAGGCGTGTATTCCCTCCCGAAGATGGTGTAACGATGGTCTGTACCCATTTTTCGCTTTACCCGGAGGATGGTTTGCTCTGGCCGGGCCAGAGCCTGGGAGCGGGCGAGTTCCCCCACGAGGACCTGGCGGTCATTTTTGAAGAACACCACCGATGGAGTCAGACGTGCGCCCCGCTCGTTCACGATGACCTGTGGTTGCAGGGCCTCGTCGACATAGGCAACCAGAGAGTTCGTAGTACCGAAATCTATCCCCACAATCACCCTGCATCACCCTCGAGAATAGAGAGATTCTCTCGAGCTTCCCTGTTCTCGGCATCTTCCTGCAACGCTTCCCGCAGAAGCGCTCTTGCCTGGTCAACAAACCCGTGTTCGGCGAGTATGACCGCGGCGTTATTCAGGGCCTTTGCTCGAAGTGTGCCCCGCTGCTCCGCCACTTTCATGTAGAGGTGGAAAGCTTCGAAGACCTCTCCTTTCCGGTCGTGGTCCAGAGCTTTCTGGAACATCGCCCGCTCTGAGTCTCTGGAGAAGAACACCTCCAGTCCTCTCCCCAGAGGCTTCCGGCTCATGCTCTTCCCATCCTTTCCACGATCCCAAGCGCAATCTGCCGGATGTCCTGAGTGGCCCGGCAGCGAGGGGCATACCGGTGGATGGGTACCCCGTGGCTTGATGCCTCCACCACCTTGATGTCCCGCCGGAGAGGGGGGAGGACGTTTTCTTCTCCGAAGGCCTGGGAGAATTCTTTGAGTATCTCCCGGGCGATTCGAGTCTTCGCTTCAAACATCGTCGGGACAACACCGAGGAATTTCAAAAGGGGGTTCAGGTTGGCGCTTGTCCGATAGTAGAGTTCCATCATCTGTGCAAGGCCAACTCCCGAGAGGAAATCGACCTTGGTGGGAATAACGAGGTACTGAGCCGCCACCAGGGCACTGAGCGTCACAGGTCCCAGGGAAGGCGGGGTATCGATGAAAATGTACTCGAAAGCCCCCTCGAATTCAAAGAGGAAATCTCGAAAGATGAGCACTCCGTCCGTGGTTTGGTTGAGCTCAACGTCGAGCGCAGACAGATTCGCATTTGACGGCACCAGAGTACAGCTCCCCGCCGAGAGGAAGAGGTCTTCCCTCCACGTTTTCTTTTCAACAAAATCAACCAGCGCCTCGTATATCCCGTATCGCACCTTCAGGGGGTTCACCCCAAGGTGCACGGTGGCGTGGGCCTGGGAGTCAAGGTCAATCAGAAGGCACTTTTTCCCCTGATCGGCCAGGAAAGCGGCAACGTTCACCGCCACGGTCGTCTTTCCTGTTCCACCCTTCCGGTTCGAAAAGACCACGATTTTCCCCATCGCCGTTCACCATTGTACGAGCTGTGGTGGGTTCAGAATCACCACGATGGAGCCGTCTCCCATGATGGTGACTCCCGAAACCACCCCGTTTCCCCGCATGTACTCCGGGACCGCCTTCATGAGGTACTCCCCTTCTTCCAGAAAGGCATCGACGGCCACCGCACAGGTCTCTCCCTCGCCTCCGAGGACCACGAGAGGAACAAGGTTGAAATCGAAGCCCTTCCCCCGGAGATCAACCCTGGTATCAAAGAGTACTTCCTCAGCCACCACAAGGGGCAGGATCTCGCCCCGAACCTCAACGAATCGTCCGTTGAAGTACTCCCGAACCCGTTCCGGAGGAACCTTCACGGTCTCGCGGACGAATTCAAGGGGAAGAATGTACCGCTCATGGGCAATGCGGA
Organism: Candidatus Caldatribacterium sp.; assembly: GCA_028275365.1. GTDB lineage: Bacteria > Atribacterota > Atribacteria > Atribacterales > Caldatribacteriaceae > Caldatribacterium. The sequence continues at coordinate 4,877 of JAPWUU010000017.1, read as the reverse complement.
CCATGAGGCCCCGCACCACAAGGAGCGAGAGGGGAATGCGCATCCATACTCTGGTCCCCCGCTGCGGCACACTCTCAATGCCGACCTGTCCACCCATGCTCTCGATGTTCGTCTTGACGACATCCATACCCACGCCACGCCCGGAAACGTCTGAAACTACCCGGGCGGTGCTGAAGCCCGGGAGGAAGAGAAAGGAGAGGACCTCTTCGTCGGACAGGCGGAGTACTTCATCTGAGGATACAAGGCCCCGATCCACAGCCTTTACCCGAACAGCCTGTACGTCCACGCCCCGTCCGTCATCCTCGACTTCCACGAAGGTGTACGCTCCCCGGTAGTAAGCCCGGAGGATGATTGTCCCCTCCGGAGGCTTCCCCAGGTGTTCTCGCTCTTCCGGGGGCTCTATGCCGTGGTCCACGGCATTCCGCACAAGGTGCGTCAGGGGGTCGGAGAGTTTCTCAATGACGGTCCGATCGAGCTCCGTTTCCCCACCCTCTATGAGGAGGGTAACCTTCTTCCCCAGTGACTTTGCCAGGTCCCGCACCGTGCGACGGTACCGGGAGAAGAGTTCCCCAATGGGGACCATGCGCAGCGAGAAGACCATGGACTGGAAGTCTGCGCTGAGCCGCTCAAGACCGGAGGCAATGTTCTTTGCCTCCGGAAGGAGTGGTGAAGAGTCCCTTTCCATCTGCTTCACGAAGGACCGGGTGGCATTTTTCAGGGCGAGGAGTTCTCCCACGAGGTTCAGCATTCGCTCGAGTTTTTCGCTATCCACCCGGACGGTATGTGCCGTTCCCTGCTGGAGTGGGGTCCGTGCCGGAGAGGTTTGCTGCGCCGCCTCTTCCCGGCAGGCGCTATCCTTTGCCGCCTGGATATCTTCGAAAAGACGTGCAAGCTGTTCCCTGAGGTTTTTGAGAGCCTCGGTGTCGCCTTCTTGGCTTTTCTTGAGCACTTCTTCCACAAGGGGCACGTCGTTCTCCCGGCCAAGACGCACAAGGCCCCTCTGGACTACCTCTGCGAGCCGCTGGAGTTCCTCCCCCGCAAGGGATGGGGAACAGAGTTTGTCGTCTAAAAGCTCGAGGAACTGTTCCATGATGTTGCCAAAGGCTTCAAGGGCTCCGGTTCCTGATTCGGTCTGTGTTCGGACTTCTTCGGAACGCTGTTCTCTTTGGGGCCGGAGAAAGGCGTTCACGGCTTCCCAGGGTGCTCCGGATGCCCCGGTTTTCAGAAGTCTGGAGAGTTCTCGCACAAGGTCAATGCCCCGGTAAGCCTCCTCGCAAACCTCTGCCGTGATTGTTGCTTTCCCCTCGCGAATTTCCTGGAAGTAGTCTTCAAGGCGGTGAGCGATTTCTTCGATGGCGCGGAGGAGACGTTCCTGCGTTTCTTGGGGAGCGAGGCTCAGAACAAGGCGAGCTCCACCCTTCATGCTGTGGAAAGCCCGCATGAGCGTGCTAACTGTTTCGCTTTCTGGGGAGTGCTCGAGGGCAAGGAGCGTCTCCTCGGCCTGGACGAGGTTGTCCTCAAGTTCTGCCAGGAAATCGTGCAGTGTTTCCTCCGCAAAGGCCCTGTCGATGACAGGGAGAGGCTCCTCGGCCTCTTCCGTTTTCTGCTCTTCCGGGGGGATTTGTTCGATTTTCGCCAGAACGTCTCTCTCCCCGAGGTCTTCAAAATCCACTTCGAGGACGCCGCCTGAGTACCCTGCCATTGCCTCCCTCAGGCGGTGGAGCACCCGGTTCACAAAGTCGGCAGCTTCAAGGAGTGCGTCAATCAGTGCAGGGCTTTTGGTTCTTTTCCCACTTTTCAGCTCCTTGATGAGATCCTCGGCCCGGTGGCACACCTCAACGATGGGCACAAGATTGACAAAGCCGGCAATGCCTTTGAGGGAGTGGAAGGAGCGGAAAATCGAGTCCAGGAGCTCCTTCTCCTGGCCCTTCTCAAGGGCAAGGATTTGTTCCTCGATGTTCGAGAGGTAATCCGGGGCTTCTTCGAGGATCCCCGCAAGGATTTCCACGTCTTCCGGGGAAAAGCGCACAGCGATCAACCCCCTACGGCAATCCGCACGCTTTCCACAAGAACAGACGGTTGAATCGGTTTTGTGAGGTAGAAATTCGCTCCGGCCCGGATGCCCTCTTTTCGGTCTGTGGCGTCATCCAGGGTGGTTACGACGATGATGGGCACATCCGCAAAGAGGGGTTCCTGCCGTACTCTGCGGATGAACGTGAGGCCATCCATGTTGGGCATGTTGAGGTCGGTGATGATACAGGCGATGTCTCCCTCGGTGTAGAGCTTCTCCAGTGCTTCAACCCCATCGGAAGCGTCTATGACGGCAAATCCGGCGCTCCGAAGGATATAGGCGTGGAAATTCCGGGTCATCGATGAGTCGTCGACGATGAGCACCTTCACCATTCCCGCACCAGCTCCTTCAGGGGTTTCCGGTACACGAGGTTCCCTCCCATCCTCTTGAGTTCAAAGGCGCTGGTAATCCGGCTCAGGGATTCCGAGTGCCCGAGGAAGATATACCCTCCCGGGTTCATCATGGCGTAGAACGTTTCAACGACTCGCCTTCGGGAGTCATCGGAGAAATAGATGAGGACGTTGCGGCAGAAGACGAAGTCAAAATCCCTGCCCAGGGCGAGGAGGGCTTCCCGGTCGCTGAGGTTCACCTTGCGGAAGGTGACGAATCGCCGCACCTCATCCCTCACCACAAAGCCCTTGCTGGTTTTTGTGAAGTACTTTTCGAGGTACACTTGAGGAACATCTCGGACCGACCGCTCGTCGTAGATACCCTGCTTTGCCTTCTCGAGGGCCCGGTAATCGATGTCAACGGCCGTGATAGAGAAACTGTGGGGTGGATCGAGCATCTCCTGGCAGATAATGGAGAGTGTATACGGTTCTTCGCCTGTGGAACACCCTGCCGAGAGGATGCGGACACGGCCCGTGTTTTTCCTCTCCACAACCTCGGGGAGGCAGTGTTCGGCAAAGGTTTGCAGCTGGGGGAATTCCCGAAAAAAGTATGTCTCATTCACCGTGACGCTCGAGACAAGTTCGTCGAACTCTTTCCCCGAGCCATCCCGGTACTTCAGGTAGGCGATGTATTCCTCTGCAGAGGAGAGCCCCAGAGCCCTCAGGCGTTCTTCAACCCGCCGCCTGAGGAGGTACACTTTCTGGTCCCCTATGTGCACTCCTGTTCTGGCGTAGATGCAGTCGCGGATTTCACAGAATTCCCGAAACCCGAATATCACCCTGCACCACCCAGTCTCTCAAGGGTGTCCTGTGCGCATTGCCGCACGTCTTCGTCCACCTCGGTGGCAAGAAGCCTCTCTACGTCGCCGAGACAGCCGATGATTCCTGCTTCGGCGATGACCTCCAAAGCAGCAATGCGGAGCAAGGGGTCATTGCTCTGCAGGAACATCCGTGCTTCACAGACGACCCCTTCCTGGTCCACCTGGGCAAGGAGAAGCAGAATCTCGTACTTATTCGGCGAGGGGATGGGAGTCTTCAGCAAACCTCTGAGACAATCTCCTACCATCTCCTGTTCTGATGGGTCAAGAGCACCGTTTCTTGCAAGAAGAGCCGAGAGGGCATCGAGGATTTCCTTGTAGAACACCTGCCCCCACCGTGCAGCAAGGTGGCACACTCTCGCAAGGTCTTCCCGGCTGCCACAGCCGGCCACGAAACGGAGGTACGAGGGGAGGAGGAACTCCGGGAGTTCTGCAGGATCCGGGAAGAGTTCCTGCACGGCTTTTGCAGCACGGGGGTCGCCGAGCTTTCCCAGGGCCTCGAGACAGGTAGCAATAAGGAAGGGATCCCTGGCTTTTTGAAGGACCTCGAGGATTTGTCCTGCGTATTTGCGTCCCCCAAGCCCGGCAATGTACTCCACGGCGGCAATGACGTTATTCACGTCTTCATCTTCCAGGACTGAGGCGATGATGTCCACAAGAATAGGGTTCCCAAGGGCATAGAGCGCATCGAGAGCGAGTTTCCGGATGTGCTTATTGGGGCTTTTCAGGCTCTGGGTCAGGGCGTCCAGAGGGGCTTGCCACTGGCTGGCCAGTATGGTGACCGCAGCATTTCGGAGGGCGAGATCCGGGGAACAGAAGAGGGCAACCACCTTTTCAGGCATGGAGGGGTCCCGGAGGTTTTTCAGGGTGCCAATTATTGCTTCGCGGACGATGTCGCGGCGGTCCTCCTGGAGGATGGCTATGAGGGTGTCGGTGTACTCCGTGGCGTTCCTTGAAGCAACGTCGTCAAGGAAGGAGAGAAAAGCAGCTAAGTCATCCCTGGGCGGAATCTCTCTCTCTCTCTCTCGAGAAGTGCCCGGGCCGCTCCATTCCATAGCCCCTCCTCGTACGCGCTGCAAGTGCCGGCGCTTCTTATATTTTACGACAAATTTCTACCAAATTCCACTCTAAACCCAGGTTGATAGCGTCAACTTATCGTAGGGGGATTTTCTCAAGCCTTCTCCACTCCTGAACTCTCTCATCATGGGGTTTCTCCTCCTCAACCTCACCCATCCAGATTACAGTCCCTCATATCACAGGAACCCGGGACATACTCTGGGTCAAGGCCTTGAGGGTCATACGCAGAGCACTCACGCTTTGCGCATCACCGGAAGATTGTTCGAGATCCCCCGGAAGACCTTTCTTCCCCTCTCCTCCTCTTCCTTTAGGGTCTCAGGGGAAAGGGTGAAGGGAGGGAGCTTTGCTCTTTGGGTTCTCAGGAAGTCGTGCCTCACTGAGCACCCGTTGAACTGCAAAGCCCGGAAGATATCCGCGGTCTACCCCTTTCCTCCCGAAGCCCATGGGACGGTGGGAGAGTCGAGCCTGGAGGAGAGGCTTCCATGGGCTTCGGCACTGACTGCAACCTGGGAGTTTCTGGAA
>JAPWUU010000014.1 GCA_028275365.1 Candidatus Caldatribacterium sp. | reverse complement strand
ACCGTGCAAGAGAGTTCTTTTTCCATTCGTTCCCAGATGGTCCTGTACTCCGCGCACAACCCGAAGAGCACGGAGAGCGCGAAATCCTCTTGCTCTGTGTCTCCTGAGAGATTCAGAAAAGCCCCTTTTGCCTCTTCGTATTCCCCTCCAAGGAGGTACGGGAAAAAGAACGGTATATCCCTCCTGCGCAAAGGGTCGAGTTTTGCGAAAATGTCATAGGATTCCCCAAAGAGGCGAAGCATCCAGTCGACGGCAAATCCACCGCTATAGATGCCCCCCATGGCGTAGTAGAGGGGGAAGACCACGTGGTGGCCGAAAGAAAAGGGTTTCCCTCTACTGTCTCCAGCAAAAGAAGGTGGGTGCTCCAGGGGAACCATGAGGGATTCCGTGGTTCCGGTGGAGATGAGCCCCCATCCTCTCTGGAAGACGCCGCTTGCTAAGGCGGCGCAAGGGTGGTCATGGCCTCCGGTGACTACGATGACCTCTGCGGGGAGGCCGCACTGTGTGGCGGCCTCACTCCTCAGGCGTCCCAGGGCGATGCCGGAGGGGTAAAGAGGGGCAAGCTGCTTTTTTTGCATTCCTGCAAGGTCGAGGAGCTCCTCCCTCCAGGTGCGGGTGTGCTGGTCAAAGAGCATGGTCCGGGAGGCAAGGGAATAGTCGAACGAGAGCTCACCGCTCAAGGCGAAGAGCACAAACCCCGACATCGAGGTCCAAAAACGCACTGCCCTGAAAACCTCTGGCTCATGGCGGCGGTGCCAGAGGAGCTTGTAGAGCGAGTACTTGTGATGGGGAGAAAGCCCTGTGGTCTCGTACACCCAGGATGGGTCAAGATTCAGCTCCTCGGCTTCTTCTTTCGTGCGCTCATCGTACCAGGGGATGCACCGGGTGAGGGGTTCGCCACGCTCGTCAAGCCCCACCATAACCTCGGCGAAGCTCGAGACGCTCAGAGCCCTGACACTTCTTCGCACACGCTCGGGAAACCCCGCGATGGCCGCAAAGAGTAGCGTGGTAAGCTCTTTCGGGTCGTAGTAAGGGCCATGGGCATCTGAAGAAAGCGGCGTTTTGAAGCTCATCTCGGCAAGGGTCTGTCCGTCTTCATCGTACACCTTGAGTTTGGTGTTGGTGGTCCCGATATCGATGCCAAAAAGAAGCGGCATTATCCCCTCACCTCAAGCAAGGCTGCGGTTTTCCCCACCCGGATGATGCAGTGGGTGGGACACTTTTCGATGCAGAGCCCACAGAGGGTGCATTTTTCCCGGGAGATCACAATCTTTCCGTTCTCGAAGGTAATGGCACCCTCTGGACAGGTTCGAACGCAGACCTGGCACTTGATGCAGCCTCTTGCGCAGGCTTTCCGGACTTCTCTGGCCGAATCAGGAGAAACGCAGGCCACCGTGACCTGCTCTTTTCTGGGGACAAGAGCGAGGATTTTTCTGGGACATTCGGCCACGCATTTCCCGCACCCCGTGCACTTCTCCCAGTCCACAACCGGAAGCCCGCTCTCCAGGTCGATGTGTATGGCCGAAAAGGGGCACACTCGGACGCAGTCGCCAAGGCCGAGACACCCAAAACGACACCCCTTGAAGGACCCGGGGAGGAGGTTTGCCGCCTTGCAGCTTGCCACGCCGCTGTACTCGGCAACTACCTGGGCCACGCCTTTCCCTCCCTGGCAGAGCACCGCGGCCCTTTTGACCTCCCAGCTGCTACCTTCCTGTCCGAGGAGACGGGAGAGTTCTGCCCACACCTTCGGTCCCCCAACAGGACAGGCGTTTACCGGCGCCTCGCCTGAAGCGATTTTTTCGGCAAGACCGCTGCAGCCTGGGAAACCACAGGCGCCGCAGTTTGCCCCCGGGAGAACCCGTTCCACCTCCTGCACGAGGGGATTCACCGGGACGGCGAATTTTTTGGCAAGAAAGGAGAGCATGAGCCCAAAAGCAAGACCCAGAGCGCCAACGAGCACTGTTGGGATGAGAATGTTCATACGACCTTTCCTCCTACTTCACAAGTCCCTTAAAGCCCAAAAAGGCGATGGCTAAAAGGCACGTCGCCACAAAGACAATCGGATACCCCTGCCAGAACTGGGGCACCCGAGCGAGGCGCAGGCGCTCCCGGATACCGGCAAGGAGCACCAGGGCCACCGTGAACCCTAAAGCGACGCTTATGCTGTACACCACGACCTGGAGGAGGGTGTACCCGTAGTCCACCCCAAGGAAGGTAACGGCAAGGATGGCACAGTTTGTGGTGATGAGAGGGAGGTAGATACCCATCGCCCGGTAGAGGTTGGGGACGTTCTTTTTGAGGAGGATTTCCACAAGCTGCACGAGGGTCGCAATCACAAGGATGAACACCATGATGCGGAGGTACTCAAGCCCCAGAGGGACGAAGATGAAGTTCCAGAGGACCCAGGTCACGATAGAGGCGAGCACCATCACGAAGGTCACAGCCATCCCCATACCGATGGAGTTTGCGACACTCGAGGACATGCCGATATAGGGGCAGAGCCCGATGTAGCGGGCGAGGATGATGTTGTCGACAAAGGCAGCGCTAACGATGATTTTGAAGAGCGTAAGGATTTCGGTGCTCATGGTTTCACCTTCTTCAGCGACCAGTTGAGGAGTGCGATGGAGATGCCGATGAGGAGGAAAGCCCCGGGGGGCAAAATCATCGCCATCATGCCCTGGTAGGCTCTGGGGAACACGGGATGGGAGAGGATTTCCCCGTAGCCAAAGAGCTCTCGCACAACGCCGATGGCAGTGATGACGAGGGTGTACCCCACCCCCATTCCTAAGGCATCGGCCACAGCGAGAAGGGGGGGTTTCCTTGAGGCAAAGGCCTCGGCCCGAGCCATGATGATGCAGTTCACCACGATGAGAGGGATGAAGATGCCCATGGCTTTCGAAAGCGGTGGGAGATAGGCTTTCATCACAAGGTCCACGATGGTGGTGAAAGTGGAGATGACCACGATGAAAATAGGGATGCGCACCTCATTGGGGACGAAATTCCGGATAAGAGAAATCACAAGGCTTGAGCAGGTCAGGACGAAAATCACCGCGGCTCCCATCCCGAGGCAGTTCTCAACCCGCACCGAAACGGCAAGGACCGAGCACAGCCCGATCATGAGCTTCAGCACCGGGTTTTCTCCCAAAAGCCCATTCCGGAAGTAGTGCCAGAACTCCCGCATCATCGTCCTTCACCTCGCACGATCTCGGCAACCTTCGCACACGCCCGCGCCACAGCGCGGCTTGAAATGGTGGCACCGCTCACTGCCTGGACATCCTCCCCCACCCTGAAGGGGCTCTCTAAGGATTTCCCCAGGAACTGGGAGAGGAAACCCGCCTCGGCGACGTTTGAACCGAGTCCGGGGGTCTCCTGGTGTTCCAAAACCTTGAGACCGGTAATTTTCCCCTCTTTTGTATCCACCCCCACAAGGAGCACGATGGGACCACCGTAACCAGTGCTTGCCACCTTGAAAACGAGTCCTTGACGTTCCCCGCCGCTTTGTGCCTCGTAGGCTTCAAGGAACTGGATGTCCTTCGATTCGGGGAGGGTCCCGAAAGCCGCGAGGTCAAGGGGGGTGAAGGTTTCCGCTTTGGGAAAGACGACCCCAAGGGCTTCTTTGAGCTCTTTCTTCGCCTCCTCGGCGATTTTTTCTTTCGTCACCACGTGCACCACAGAGAGCGCGCAAGCGGCCACCACACACACTACCGTCAGTGCCAGCGCCACACGCAGGATGTTCTTCATGCCTTCTTCACCCCAAATCTCCGCGGTAGCATCCGGTCAAGAAGCGGCACCAGGGCATTCATGGTGAGGATACCGAAGGTCACCCCCTCGGGGTACCCCCCAAGCCACCGGATGATGCCCGTTAGGGCTCCAGCGCCAAAGCCGAAAATCATCCTCCCCCGGGAGGTCATGGGGGAGGTGGTGTAGTCGGTGGCCATGAAACACGCCCCCATGATGGCGCCACCGGCGAAGAGATGGAAGAGGGGGTTCTGACGGGCAAGAAGTGCCACGAGCGAGAGCCCGAGAGCGTAAAAGAGGGGGATATCCCACTGCACAACTTTCCGCAAAAGCAGGTACAGGAACCCCAAAAGCAAAAGAAGTGCCGAAATCTCCCCGATACAGCCCGGAATAAGGCCCAAAAAGAGCCGGAAAAGGAGGTTCGGCCCTGTTTCCCACACGGCGGGATACCCGTAGGCCTTGACAATCCCAAGGGGTGTGGCGCTCGTCACAACGTCCACCGGGGTGGCGTACGTTGCGGCCTGAGCAGGCTGGAGGACGAAGGCCGGGCGGACGTACCAGGTGGCCATGATTTTCGGCCAGGAGATGAGGAGCACGGCCCGTCCCACCAGGGCCGGGTTGAAGATGTTCTGTCCTATCCCTCCGAACATCTGCTTCCCAAGGAGTATGGCTACACCCCCGCCCACAAGGGGAATCCAGAAAGGGCACCCCGGGGGGAGGGAAAGCCCAAGGAGCATTCCCGTGACCACGGCGCTCCAGTCGCCCACCGTGAGGGAACGGCGGAAGGCCAGGCAATCCAGTGCTTCAAACCCCACGCAGGCGAGAACAGAGAGCACAAGAGGTGGTAGCGCCAGACGCGGTCCGAAGAACACCACACCCCAGACAGCGGCAGGAAGGAGCGCAAAGACCACCTGCTGCATGATCCAGGGGACGGTGACCGGACTTTTCAGGTGCGGCGGGGCAGAGGTGACGAGTCTGAGTTCTTCCACGTCATTTCCCTCCTCGTTTCCGGCGCATCACTTCGAACTTTGCCAGCTTCAGGAGGTGCACTAAGGCAATCCCAGCAGGGCAAACGTACGCGCAGGATCCACACTCCACACAGTCGAGGACCCGGTTGTCCTCGGCTTCGGCAAAAAGGCTTTCTTCGGCGAGCCTCCCCAAAAGATACGGCAGAAGGCGCATGGGACAGTGGGCAACGCACCGCCCGCAGCGGATGCAGGGGTACTCTCGCTTTTTTGGGGCGTTCCGGAAAAAGAGGAAGCCCGAAGTTCCCTTGATGACGGGAACGGCCAGGGACACCTGGGTGATGCCGGTCATCGGTCCACCCATGATGATTTTTCGGGGTGGAGCGGTGAACCCTTCACAGAAGTCCACAAGGTCCTCAAGGAGCATCCCCAGGGGAACTTCGAAGTTCCCTCGCTTGTTCAGGCAGTCCCCAGAGAGCGTGATGACCCGTTCCACAAGAGGAAGGCCTGTTCTGGCCATCCGGCCGAGTGCCGCTGCAGTCTGCACGTTGTTCACCACAACGCCCACGTCAAGGGGAAGGCCTCCTGGAGGGACCTCGCGGCCCAGGATGGCAAGAATCAGGTGTTTCTCCGAACCCTGGGGGTATTTGGTCCTCAAGGGAACGACCTCCGCGGGGATGGGGAAGTTCCGGAGGAGATTCGCCACGTGGTCAATGCAATCTTTTTTGTTGTCCTCAATGCCAATGTAGGCCCTTTTGGCCCCGCAGGCCCGAACCATAATGCGGAGCCCAAGGAGCATCTCTTCGGTGCGCTCCAGCATCACCCGGTGGTCGCAGGTGAGATAGGGCTCGCATTCGGCTCCGTTCAGGATGAAGGAATCGATGGATTTCCCCTGGGGCGGGGAGAGTTTCACATGGGTTGGGAAGGCTGCTCCCCCAAGCCCCACGAACCCTCCCTCCCGAACGAAGACTCGCAGGCGCTCCGGTTCGAGGTCCTCGATGGTTTCCGGAAGCGGTTCGTAACGTTCCTCTTCACCCTTGCCATCGTTCTCGATGACAATGGCCTGGAATTTCCCCATTGTTGGATGCGCCCACTCCTCAATCCCTGCGACCTTCCCGCTCAGCGGGGCATGGACCGGTGCAGCCACAAAGGCATCGGCGTCGGCGATTTTCTGCCCCCGCTTCACCGTATCCCCCTTGTTCACCAGGGGTTTTAAGGGAGCACCAGCGTGCTGGATGAGGGGGAGGACAACGCGAGAAGGCTCAGGAACGCGAACAATAGGGAGGTGTGCGGTGTCTTCCTTGTGGTGGGGAAGGAAGACCCCCTGGGGGAAGGTTCGAAGTTTCATCGTCGCACATCGCCTCCTTTGACGTCCTCCTGCCACACCTCTTCGACGAAACGGGTGTGGAGATTACCTTCGAGGAAATCGGGGTGTGAGAGAATCCGGAGGTGGAAGGGAATGGTGGTGGCAATGCCCTCGACGAAAAAGGACCGCAAGGCCTCCCGGGAACGGCGAATGGCAAATTCCCGGCTCACGTCCCACACGATGAGCTTGGCGATGAGGGAATCGTAGTGGGGTGGGACGGTGTAGCCGCTGTAGCAGTGAGAGTCCACACGGATTCCCGGACCCCGGGGGATCTCAAACTGTACGATACGCCCTGGGGAGGGGGCAAAACGTTTCTCAGGGTCTTCAGCATTGATGCGCATCTCAATGGCATGGCCCCGCAGGATAATGTCTTCCTGATGGAAGGCGAGTTGTTCTCCTGCAGCCAGGCGAATCTGCTCCCGCACAAGGTCCACCCCGGAGATTTCTTCCGTCACCGGGTGCTCCACCTGGATACGGGCGTTGAGCTCCATGAAATAGAAGTTCCCCTCGGGGGTCACCAGGAACTCAAAAGTGCCACAGGTCGCATACCCCAAGGCTTTTGCCGCCCGGACAGCGGCGTCGAGAATCTTTTCGCGGAGGGCGGGCGGAAGGCCAGTAGCCGGAGCCTCCTCGAGGATTTTCTGGCGACGCCGCTGGAGGGAACACTCTCGTTCCCCAACGTGGATGACGTTGCCGAACCGATCGGCGAGAATCTGCACCTCGATGTGCCGGGCCCGGTCGATGAGCTTTTCGATGTAGAGCTCCTCACTCCCGAAGGCTGCCTGGGCTTCCCGGCGAGCGCTATCGAAGGATTTCTTGAGGTCGTCTTCGCTCTCGATCACCCGGATGCCCCGGCCCCCTCCACCCAGGCAGGCCTTGAGGAGGAGGGGGTATCCGATTTCCCTGGCGATGTCGTGGGCATCGGCAAAGGTCTTAACCGGTTCTAAAGACCCGGGAATCACCGGGACTCCAGCCTCGTGCATGAGGCGTTTGGCCTGGAGTTTGTTCTTCATCTTCCTCAGGACGTCAGGTCCTGGACCAATGAAGGCAATACCTCGTTTCTCGAGTTCTTCGGCAAAAGCGGCGTTTTCCGCCAGAAATCCGTATCCAGGGTGCACAGCATCGGCCCCGGTGATTTCGCAGGCCCGGACGATTTTGGGGATGTTCAGGTACGTTTCAACCGCCGAGTTCCCTCCCAGAGCCACCTTCTGGTCGACGAAGCGGAGATGGAGGAGGTTGGCATCGGGATCGGAGAACACCCCCACGGTTTTGAGCCCGAGCTCCTTGCAGGCCCGGACGACCCGCAGGGCAATTTCTCCCCGGTTGGCGATGAGGACCTTGGAGAACAAAAAAATCCCCCCTAAATGAGCACTCGCTCCTCGGGATAGACCAGCAGTTCCTTTCGCTCTCGCGCAACACCCATGGCTACCAGGGCGGTGAAAATCCCCACTCGCCCGAGAAACATCGTTACAATGATACCAAGCTTCCCCAGGTCTGACAAGTTTGACGTGACCCCCCGAGAGAGCCCTACCGTGCCAAAGGCCGAAACGGCCTCAAAGGCAAGGTCGAGGGGATCCCCCTTTTCGGTAGCGAAAAGGAGCGTGGTGGAGCAGAAGACCAGCCCCAGACCGAAGCAAAACACAGCCAGGGCCCTGCGGACGGCGCTTCGGGCTACCCGCCGGTGGAAAAGCGCCACGCCCTCCTGACCCCGAAGGGTGCTCCGAACAAGGGCCAGAAGGAGCGCCAGGGTGGTGGTTTTCACGCCTCCTCCTGTACCCCCCGGGGAAGCACCCACGAACATGAGGAACATGAGAAAGAGCGCCGAGACCGGGCGGAGACGGGCGATGGGGATGGTGTTGAATCCCGCAGTTCTCGGTGTGATCGCCTGGAAGAGTGCAGCCATGAACTTTCCCCAGGAGGGGAGTGCCCCCAGAGTCCCGGGGTTTGAAGATTCTGTAAGGAGGAGGAAGATCATCCCGAAGACAATGAGGGCAACGGTGGTGGTCGCCGCCGTTTTGGCGTGCAGAGAGTTCAGGCGGCGGTGCTCCACAAGTTCCCGAATCACCACAAACCCGATGCCTCCAGTCACGATGAGCCCTATGACGGTGAGGTTCACAAGGGGATCAAGGGCAAAACTTTCGAGGCTATTGGAGAACACCGAAAACCCGGCGTTGCAGAAGGCAGATACCGAGTGGAAGAGGGCGGAAAAGAGCGCCCACGGGAGAGGGAAGCGCCGCAGAAAGGCTACAGAGAGGAGGAGAAATCCCACGCCTTCGACCCAGAGGACGTACCGCAGAACATCTAAGACGAAGCGCACCGCCCCCCCGGGGACGTCGAGGCTGAAGGAATCCCTTATGGCCAGACGATCCCGGTACTCGATACGACGCCTCAAGGCCAGGGCAAGGAGCGTTGCCACCGTCATGTACCCCAGTCCTCCAAACTGGATGAGAACGAGGATAATCACCTGACCCCAGAGGGAGAAGAACGTCCCGGTGTCCACGACGACAAGACCCGTCACGCACACCGCAGAGGTGGCGGTGAAGAGGGCGTCGATGAACCGTATGGCATTCCCTGAAGCCACGGAGAAAGGAAGAAGCAGGAGGAGCGTCCCAATGAGGATGAGGGCAGAGAACCCCAAAAGCACCAGGGAAGCTGGGGAGAGCAAGGTCAGGCGTCTTCTCAAGCTTCGGAGAAGGAATGTTAGAAGACTTTCGCTGACCACCCTATCGCCTTCTTATGCGAAGACCCCGAAACGTCGGGCTTCGTCGTACATGGCGACGACGTTCTCCGGAGGAACGTCTGGTTGGATGTCGTGCACCGCGCAGAGCACGTACCCCTCAGGACCGAGGTCCTCGATGCGGCGGCGAACCTCCCGGCGCACGTCTTCTGTCCTCCCCCGGGGGAGGACAAAGGTCGTGTCAACGGCTCCCCAGAAACACAGGTCCTTGCCGAAGCGCTCTTTGAGGACCTTCGTGTCCATTCCCTGAGCAGAAACCTGGACGGGGTTGAGAATGTCCACTCCGATTTCGATGAGGTCAGGGATGAAGGGGACGATGCTCCCGCAGGAGTGGTAGAGGAGTTTCGCCCTGGGTGCCATTTTCTTAAGGTTTTTGAAGTACTCCTTGTGGTATGGTTTCACGATGTCCCGGTAGGTCTTCGGGCTCATGATGGTGCTCTCGGCAGTGGCTAAGTCGTCACCCACGAAGATCACGTCGAGGAACTCCCCGCACTCGGCAAGGAACAGCGAGTACCGCTTGAGTTGGTACTCGTACATCTTTTCAAGAAGCGCCGTGGCGAAATCCACGTTGCAGACAAGGTCAACGAGGAAATTCTCAAACCCCCGCAGGTACCAGCAGGGTTCGAAAATCCCCGTGTCGATCATATCCCCCACAAGGAGGTACTTTCCCTCTTTTGCGAGCGCCTCCGCCCGCTCCCGTACTCCCTTAAGGTTCATGGTCCTTGCAGGGTCCGGCCATTCGTAATCCTCGAGTTCTTCCAGGGTTTTCCCCGCCAGAGGATGCTCCACCATATCGTAGTAGAACCCGTCTTCGGGCATCCGGTATTTGATGCCGAATTCGTTGTAGTACGTTCGCTCATCGACCCACCGCTTTTGCGGAAGGGGTTCAGGGTGGATACCCCGGGTGTCGATGCCCAGGATTTCGAGGACCTCCTCGTCCACGAAGACGATCTGGAAGTTCTCCATCATGAGACGGGTTTCTTTCTCAATCCCAAGATAGGCCTTGAGGTTCTCGTAGGCTTTCTTCGTGAGGGTGGTGCAGTTCGTCGTCCCAAGGTCCAGAGGAATACGGTCGGGAACTTCATGGTTCAGCGCGCGCAGCGCCCGCTCTCTCGGTGTCATGGCAACTCCCTCCAGAGCACGCAACTAAAGAGAATTATACCACACAGGAGCGTTTCAGAAAGCTCTTTCGAAAAACATCCTGCATGGTACAATGGAGACTAAAGTTCTGTGGATTTCGTCCGATAGAAATGAAGGGAAGGGGTGCCTGGTGCTTCTTGTTGCCAGCGGCGAGGAGACCATGAATCCTAAAGAACTTTTGCTTTCCGCTTTTGAGGATGTGGTCTTTCTCCAGGACCTTGTGGCACGGGTGGGGTTACCTCTTCCGATGGTGTGGGAAGTTGTCCTGAGCCTGGAGAAGGAGGGGAAGGTGACGTACTTCTCCTGGCGGGGAAGAACTGTGATCGTAAAGAGGAGGTGAGGCTGATGCCTCAGGAACTGCAGCTTGTGGCCTTTCAGCTTGCTCAGGAAGTGTATGGGGTGGATATCGCCCAGGTCCAGGAAATCATCAGGATGCAGCCCATCACTAAAGTCCCCGGAGCTCCCGACTTTGTTGAAGGAGTGATCAACCTCCGGGGTCGGGTCATTCCGGTCATCGACCTCCGCAAGCGTTTTCGCCTTCCTAAGGGTGAGGAGACCAAATCCACCCGCATCATCGTCGTTGACGTCCCCCCCCACACGGTTGGGATGATTGTGGACAGCGTCGATGAGGTTCTCCGCTTGAGTGAGGACAAGATTGAACCGCCCTCACCCCTTATTGCCTCCATTGACACCGAGTACATCAAGGGGGTGGGAAAGCTCGAAGGGAAACTCCTCATCCTCCTTGACCTTGCCAAGGTTCTGACCAAAGAGGAGAAATACGCTCTTGAGGACCTGAAGGGGACTCTGGAGAAGTCCTAAAGAGCGAGTTTCTGAAGTTCCAGGATTTGCTCAGTTCTCCCAAGGACAATCAGCGTGTCCTGGGGACCAAGGCGGGTGTTGCCCTGGGGGTTGAAGAGGAAGCTCCCTTTCTCTCTATCCCTGATGGCCACAACAAGGATGCCAAACCTCTCCGGGAGGTTGGCCTCCCCAAGGGTTTTCCCGCAAAGAGACGACTGCGGCTGGATTTCGATTTCCTCAATGGCGAGGTCCAGCGTCTCACTGCGAAGGAGGAGGTCAAGGAAAAACGAGGCCTGAGGTCGTAAGGCTGCAGCGGCCAGGCGCAGTGCGCCAATTTTCTGGGGGCAGATGACGTAGTCGGCTCCGGCACGGCGGAGGATTTCCACGGATTCAGGGGCAATGGCCCGGGCCACAATCCGGAGGTGAGGATTGAGGTGCCCCCACCACTCCGCATCCGCAGATGATGAAGTGCCCCTTGATGGTTTTGAGCATCCGCCTCACCTCCTGCCTTCGCCAGTACTCGCCGAGCTTCCCCTCAGAAAATAGCCTCACCAGGGAGGACACACCGTACGTCACGGTGAGCACCCCTGACCCCACGATGCCGATCGTAAAGGCTCGTCCCGCGGGGCTTAAGGGGCGGATTTCTCCAAATCCCACGGTGGTCAAGGTGATGACCGTCATGTAGAGGGCATCGAAAAAGGGCCACCGCTCGATGAGGACGTACCCTAAACTCCCTCCAAGGACCAGGCCCAGAATGACGCCGCCGAGGGTTAGAAACTGCCGGATCATGGCGTGTTCGTTTCCCGCCGAAAATCGAGAGGGTCAAAGGGTTCCTCTTCGTCGAAGAGGCTCTCGCTTCGTTGAGGTTTGTCAAACCCGGAGAAGTTCACCGCTACAAAAAGGTCGCCCTCAGGGTCGAAAAACGAAAGTTCCAGGCTGACGCAGTCCTCGATGTTCCGGCGCAGGAAGTACCGCTTTTCCGTGAGGGTCCCCTTTTCCGGGGAGTACACCCCCTCAATCCCCAGGGACATTGCCCCGTTCCCGATACCGATGCCGAAGGTCCAGTCCTTCAGGGCTCCGGCATTCAGGTCGTACCGTCCCCGGAGGCGGAGGAAACTCTCCTCCACGTTCCCCAGGAGGCATTCGAGGACGAGGGTGGATTCGCTCTCGGGGTCAAAGAAAAAAGGAGACGCCTCCCCTTCCACGAAACGCCACCGGAAACGGGCCCAGAACTCTGGGGAAAGGTTCTTTTCCCAGAATACCTCTGCGCCCCACCGCGCGGTTTGCTCTCCGCTCCCAAAGAGCGTTCCCCACCCGAAAATGGTGGCACCGGCGTTCTCTCCCTTCAGGGAGAGGCTCAGGCGGGCGTCGAAGCGGGTATCCTGCACGGTTTCGGTGGCAAAGTACCCGTAGCTCAGCTTGCTCAAAAGGGTGAGGGAACCCCCTGCGGGCTTTTCGAAGGAAGCCACAATCTGAGGGGAGCGAGAAAGGGTATGCGAATCGACCTCCTCGTTGTGGGTGCTAAGGAGAGACAGAGAGAAGTCCCCGCTTCGTAGAGTAGCCACTGCTCCGAATGAGTCCTCACCCGCAAAGCGGGTATCCCAGAAGGCCCGTCCGGTGAAGGAATCCCCCGAAAGAACGAGGTCCGTCTGGAGTTTCTGCCCTTTCCGGCTCCCCAGGGTGTACCGGGCAAGGAAAAGTGCCTCCGGCGACAGAGCGTACTCGTAGCGGAAACCTGTGTACCACCCCTTCTCCCGGGAAAAGCCAAAAGCAGGGAGGAGGAACCCTCCCTCACCGGCGAAGGTTCGGGTGTACCAGGGAATTTCCAGGATTTTCTTCTCCCGAACGTACAGGGCAAGCCCCTTGACGACCACTTTCCCCTCGGGGAACACCGTTGCTTCTTTCGCCCGGAGACTCACAAGGGGCGGTTCTCTCCTGCACCCCGTGCAGAGGATGCTCTCTCCACGCCAGGTTCCTGCTGTGTACTCGAGACGTTTCCCTCGAAAGACGAGCTCCCCCCTTTCCCCAAGGGCATACCTGAGAGAAGCGTTTTCCACAAACCCCTGACGTCGAGCAAAAGAGTAGTACAGTGCCTCTCCCCGTACCTTCGCGCTTCCCCAGGAGGCCTCAAAGGGGGTGTCAACGAAAAGCTCAAGCGCAGGAATAGAGAAACGAATGTGCTCGGTGGTGAGGGCGAAATCTCCCCACGCCACCGTTACTCCCCCCAGGGCCTCAAGGACCTCGCTGGCCTCGTCATACAGGAGGGTTGCCGCCTTGATGTGGATGCCCTCCCCGGCGAAAAGGAGGGGCGTCCACAGAAAGAGTAAAGCTACTGTCCACGCTGCCTTTTGAGCTCTTCGAGGCGCTCCTGGACCCTCCTCTCCTCTTCCTCGAGTTGCCTCAGGTTCTCTTCGAGTTGCTTTTTCCGGTACTCCAGGTCTTTCAGGCGTTCCTCAAGGCGGAGGATTTCCTCTTCGAGAACGGGTTTCCACTCCGGCCGGGAGAAGTCGGGAGGAATGTAGGGATGGTCAAAGCGGAGCTCAACCTCATGGGCGAAGAGCGAAGCTTCGGGCGAGAGTTGACTCAGGTGGAGCACGATGTACCTGGTTTCGGGGGTGATAAAGGGATTGCCGTCTTTGTCGAAACGGGGGAAGAAGATTTTCCCGGTGAATTCCCGGAGAATCTTTTCCTCAAACCCTTTGTCGTAGTCGGCAGGGAAAATCTTGCGGCCTTTGTCATCCACAAGGTAGGTGTTCTGGGCAAAGCGCAGAGGGTAGAGGGGAGCTCCCTTGAGTTTCTTCAGGGTGACCTCAAAGACAAGGTACCGGTTGAGACGCTCTCGCTGGATGAAATCCCGATGGTACGCAAGCTCCTCTTCAGAAGAAAGAAGGTTCTCCTTGCCGTACTTTGCCACCCAGGCCTGGGTCACCTCTTCGTTCCAGAAAAGGGCCGAAACGGCAAAGCTCTCCTGAACAGTGACCGAACGGGTCCACCGGGCCACCGTATCTTTGTAGATTTTCTCGTAATCTCTGGTTTCCGCTTTTATAGCAGAAAACCCAAGGCACAGGACACAGATGACGAGAAGAACACTCGTAGCTGCGCGTCTCATGGTTCACCTCTCCTTACCATTCTTCAAAGGGTTGCACTTCAATCTCCACCTGAGGGGTCGGGGTGGCCTCAGGGAGAGTCTCCTCGGTTTCAGGGAGTTCCTCAATGCCGTTCTCCTCGGGAGTCGAGGGGAGAGGAGTGGCCGACGGGAATGCCTCCTCAGGCTTTTCGAAATGCGGAACCTCTAAGGGTCCTGCGACCTCCCGGTCTTCCGCAACCTCGAGGTAGAACTCTTTCCCCTTTTCTACTCTCGCCGGTTCTCCCTGGACGAAGACTCCGGCAACAGCTCCCACGGGGCCGAAAATGGCGAGTCCAGCGATGCTTGCTCCCACCGCGTACGCCAGGGCCTTGTTCTCCTGGATGGCCCGCTCACCCATGGTGAGGGGGATGGGAGTCCCGTCGACGGCCTCCACAGTCCCGAAGTCAATTTCAATCCGCCCTGGTCTCCCGAAGGCTCCCCGCCGGCGGACTTTCACGATTCTGCCCTGACCCCGGGTGTTCTTGGCAATGACCAGTACCCCCTCAATCCGCACATCCTCTAAGACCACGTAAGGCACCGGATCCCCCGCTTCATTTCGTTCGGAATTGAGCTCGGTTTCCAAGGCCACCTTCACCAGGGTTTCCCTGGGGACGAGAACGGTGAAGCTCGCGGCTTTCGTTGGGTCCACACAGGTTCGGTAGAGCCGGTCCACCCGAACACCAATGGGGTCACTGCTTGCCGCGCCGAAGATCAGGCGTTCCAGTTCCTCGAGTTCGGCAAGGAGCACACCGCTTTTTGGCGGTTCGGAACGGAGGGTGAGACGGATAGTCCGCATTTTGAAGGCCAGAGATGGCTCGTCCTTTGTGCCGTCGAGAATGAAGGTTTTCAGCCGTCCCACCCGCTCCATGAGTGTTCCGGAGAGGGTGTCTCCGGTGAGGTCTTTTTCGATCTTCTCCACCCGGGCGAGGACGCTGCCACTTTGGGGTGTTCCGTAGAGGACCTTCTCCATCTCCTCAAGGTCCCGCACGATTGGCGAGACCACCGTTCCCTCTTGGGCGTGGGCCAAAACCACCGAAAAAAGGAATAGCCAGAGCACTGCAAGACCGACAATTCTCCGCATTATGCGTCACGCTCCTTTGCTGTCCACGCTCTTTCCTGAAGCTCCTCAAAGGCCACTACCCGGTTTCGTCCTCTCTTTTTGGCCTCGTACAGCGCACGGTCTGCCCGGGTGAAGAGGTCTCCGGCGCTTCTTGCGTGTTCCCGGCCGCAGACGCCGCAGGAGACCGTTACCACTTTGGCTATCGGGCTTTTGGGGTGAGGGAACGACCGTTCCTCGACGTTTTTCCTGAGGCGCTCGGCCACCACCAGGCCTTCCTCTTCCCGGGCGCCGAAGCAGAGGACCGCGAATTCCTCTCCACCGAAGCGGGACACGAAATCCCCACCCCGCACAGAATGCAAAAAGACTTGGGCGAGGGACCGCAAGAGCTCATCTCCCCTGTGGTGTCCGAGAGTGTCGTTGTAGTACTTGAAGTGGTCGATGTCGATGACGATGAGGGCGTAAGGGGTCCCGTAGCGGAGGTGATTGGCCTCCATCTCCGCAAGGCGCTGGTCGAAGGAGCGGCGGTTGGGAATACCGGTGAGGGTGTCAAAGAAGGCCAGGTGTTCGAGCTCTGCGGCGAGCTCCTCGAGTTTGCGGTTCTTCTCCTCAAGTTCCCGCAGGTACTTCCGTAGCTTCGCGTGGGTCCTGACCCGGGCTAAAAGTTCCTGGGGGTGGATGGGTTTTACCAGGTAATCGTTCCCTCCCACCTCGAAACTCTTTACCCTGGCGTCCTGCGTTTCGAGGGCAGTGAGGAAAATGACCGGCAGGTGGGCAAGCTCAGGATGCATCCTGAGCTTGCGGCACAGGGTGAAACCATCGGTATCTGGAAGGACAACATCAAGGAGCAAGACATCGGCTGCCTCGAGGTCTTTGCAGGCCAGAAGCGTCTGGCCGTCGGGAAAGGCCGTTACGGTGAATCCTTCCCGCTCGAGGACGTCTTTCACAAGGTAGCGAATGAACTGGGAGTCGTCAACGACGATGACCTTCCCTTCCGTCTCACCCATGCATGGCGCACCTTTCTGTGGAACACTCCGGATATGATGCGAGGGAGGAGAGGGTTTCACCCTCTTCCTCGAAGCGAACCGTGGCCGTCTCCGGAGTCCATTTGCCGCAGCGGCTACCCCAGAGAGCCTTCACCCGGTCATCTTCCTTGAGGACCACAATCTCACAGGTGTTGGGACAGTCGGTGCAGATGAAGCTCTGGCTTTTGAAGTTCCGTTCTACAACCGAGAATCCCTGGAAGGCCGTTTCTTGAGGAGCGTATTCCATGGCGAGAATTGCCGCACCCCATGCTCCCATGACACCGTGCTCCGGAGGGACGATGATGCGCTTTTTTCCTCCGAAGAAGTCCCGAAAAGCCTGCACCATTCCCTGGTTGGCAGCTACACCCCCCTGGAAGACGATGGGGTCTTCAATCTCCCGTCCTGAGGCGAGATTGTTGATGAAGTTCCGCACCAGAGCTTCGCAGAGCCCTTTCACGATTTCCGCTTTCCCAAAGCCTAACTGCTGCTTGTGGATCATATCCGATTCGGCGAACACGGTGCAGCGCCCTGCAATCCGGACTGACTGCCTGGCCTGGAGGGCGAGTTTCCCGAACTCTTCAATGGGGACGTTGAGACGAACCGCCTGGTGCTCCAGGAACGACCCGGTTCCGGCGGCACAGACGGTGTTCATGGCAAAGTCCTCGACGACGCCGTTGCGGATGATGATGAGCTTAGAGTCCTGCCCACCGATTTCGAAAACCGTTCGCACGTCGGGAACCCGGGTAATGGCGGCTATGGCGTGAGCAGTGATTTCGTTTTTCACGATATCGGCGCCCACAATGACTCCGGCTAAGTGCCGGGCACTTCCTGTAGTGCCCACACCCCTGATGACCCCTCCCTGGGGCATGCGGTGCTCGATGTAGCGCAGGCCCTCTTTCAGGGCGGCGATGGGGTCGCCACTTGTCCTGAGGTAACAGCTTGCCAGGATGCGCTTTTCTCTATCCATGAGCACGAATTTCGTGGTCACCGAACCCACATCAACTCCGAGAAAGAGATCCATTCCGCTTCAGCCCCCGTTTTTTCTCCTGTTTTCTCCGTTCTAAAACGTCTACAAAGGCCTCCACCCTGGTAACGAGTCCTGCTTCTCCTGAGTGCTCGTCGATGGCCAGGTGGAGCACCGGAAGGTCGAAGTCCCGGCTCACTGCCTGGAGCACTCCTTTGGCCACAATCTCCGGCATACAGGTGAAAGGATACAGGTGCACCACCCCGTCAAAGCCCTCCCGGGCGTAGCGGATGGTGCTCCCCACGCTGTCGATGCCCTCTCCCCCCACAAACCTCTTGAGGTAAGGTTTTGCAAGCTCCCAGGCTTCGAGTTTCTCCCGGGAGCGGGTAAGGGGCCGAAAGGTGTGGAGGATGTATTCCACCGTTGAGACCGAGTTGTGGACGTAGACTCCGAGGTCCCCGAGGAGTTTCTCCACGTTGAAGTTCACCCGCGTCTCCTGGGCGATGTACACCTCCCCGACGATCCCCACCTTCAGGAAGTCCTTCCTCCCATTCCGGGGGAGGGCGTCGAGTTTTTCCAGGGTACTTGTTTTGAGCGCCTCGAGTTCTCTGAGGGTTTTTACCCGCCGCAGGGCTTCGATGGTTCCATCGATGACCCGGTCGAGCTCCTGGGGGTCTTTCACCTGGCAGCGCAGTGCCCGACGGTGGGCTTCGAGTTCTTCGGTAAAACGCAGCACCGCAAAGCTCAGGCGGGCGACCCGAACGATTTCAGGCAGGAACAGCCGTCCCCCCGTCATGGCCCGGAGGGCTGAGAGAAACGACCGCACCCCATACCGGGGATGGTCTAAAAGGACAAACTGCACCCTGTACCCCAAATCTTCAAGAATGATTCGCTGGATCTGTCCGTAGTATCCGAAGCGACACGGCCCCACGCCCCCGACCATGAAGATGGTATCGGCCCCCCGCTCGATTGCCTCGATGAAATTGCCCAGGGTCACCTTCAGAGGGAAACAGGCATTTTGGGGTGCGAATTTCACCCCGATTTCGATGGTCTTCTGGGTAATTGGGGGAGGCGGAACAATCTCAATCCCCAGGCTGGGGTAGAGAATACCCAGGGCCACGTCAAGGTGCAGAAGGTGTGGGAAGGTGGCTCGCATGGTGGGCGTTCCTCCACTCCATCATGTCCACAAAGGCCTCAAGGCGCGTTACAAGCCCTGCCTCTCCAGTGTGCTCGTCAATTTCCAGACGCAGGTACGGGAAGGCTCGTTTCTCCCGCTTGATGTACCGTTCGACGACCTCACCAACCAGGGAATCCGGCCCGCATTCAAAGGAGACAAGGTGCACAAAGCCCCGGACGTTCTGGTCTTCCTTTTTGAGGAACGAGAATGCCGTACCCACGATTTCGTTTGAGATGGTCCAGAAACTCGCCTTGGGGAGGATGGCGAGGGCCTTCCTTATGGTCCTTTCAGGGACCATGTCCGGGGTGATCACCGAGTACCCGAGGTCATGGATTTTCTGCACGATGTTCATGTTGATGTAGCTGTCACCAAGGAGGTACGGATGCCCCAAAAGCACAACCTGTTTTTCCCTTCGGGGGAAAACGGGACGATGGTCGATGAGGTTTTCGGGGAGGAATCCTTCCTGGAGCTTTTTCCGGTACTCCCGGTGGGCCTTTTCTGCACGGTTCAGGGCCCGAGCGATTTTCCGGTCATCCCGGGTGAATCGCCGCCCGATGGCCAGAAACCCTTCCCACCATCCCCGGATTCCCCGGTCCCGCATGTTGACTTCCTCGTCGATGATGGCTTCGCTTCTCACCTGAAAGAGATTCCGCACGAGATCAGGAAGCCCCAGGATTTTGGGGCAATTGTACTCGTTTTTGTGGAAGCTCACCATCCGGGGGATGAAGAGGGCATCGACCTTCCCAAGGAGCGTGTACGCATGCCCGAGGAAGACCTTCACGGGGAAGCAGATTTCCTCAACCCCGTACACAAGGCCATGCTGAATGATGGCCTTGTTCGAGGGTGGGGAAACCACCACCTCCACCCCGAGTTCTTCGAGGAACGTTTTCCAGAGCGCAAAGAAGCGGTAGAACAGTAAACCCCGGGGAATACCGACACGCATACCTCTTCCTCCCGATGGTGACGCTACTTTATTATACCGTAGAACCGAGAAAAGACAAAAAGACTTCCCGGAGCCTCTCGAGCTCCGCGATGCTCACGCACTCTCTCTCCGAGTGGGCCAGGGCGAGATCCCCCGCGCCGAAGACCACACTCGGGACCCCGCGCATGGCAAGATACGTCGCATCAGTCCAGGAGGGCATCCCCGCGTACACCACACCCCTTGCGTCGACCTGTTCCAGGGCACTCCTGAGACGGACGACGACAGGGTTTTCGGGGGAAATAGCGAATGCCGGGTTCGTATCGAGGAACACCACCTGCAGGGGGTACCGCCTGGTGAGGGCTAAGACCCGCTCTTTGACCTCCTCAACACCGTATGGAGGGGGGAAGGGGAGCGCGCACTCGAGCATACAGCGCTCTGGAATGACGTAGCTCGACTCGCCCCCCTCGATTTTCCCCAGCATCAGACGGAGGGGAGGGACAAAGAGGGGATGCCGGGCAAAAGAAGCCACAATACCCTCGCATTCCCGGGCCACCTCCATGGCCAACGCAATGGCGTTCTGCGCCGCGTGGGGATACGCTCCGTGGCCGCTTAGGCCCTCGACGAAGAACCGCACTTCCACATCTCCGGCCAGGGCCACGCAGAGGCTGAAACTCGTGGGCTCGAGGACCAGAGCACCCTCAAAGGGCCTGTGGGGTTCAAAATGCCAGGAACCCGCTCCTGTGGTTTCCTCCTCGGAGAAGAACACGAGTTCTGCAGGGCTTGTGGTACGCTGCACGGCATCAAGGAGCGCTGCAATCTGCCCCCGGGTATCCAGGACTCCGGCGCCGAAGACAAAACCATCCCGCACGGTGAAATCCTGCTTTCTTCCAGCATAGTGCACGTCCACATGGGTGGCGACAAGGAACGGCGAGGTCCCCCGCCGGGCATAGAGGTTCCATTTCCCTGGGTCGTACTCCTGCCAGTGGAGGTCTTCGAACCCGCAGTCCTCAAGAAACGAGGCAATCCACTGGAGGACCGGGAATTCCTCACCGCTTGCTCCGCCCAAAAGAAGGAGCTTCTCCAGAATCTCGAGGAGATACAGAGACCGTCACCTCCTTCACCATGCGGACCCATTTCCCGTACTGGCCGGATTTTTGGAAGCCCCGCCGGAGGTAGAACTGTATGGCGCTGTCGTTTTTCTCTCCCACCCAGAGGCCAATCTTCGTCCTCCCGGATCTCTCGAGGTACTCCAGGGCATGAGCGAAGAGGGTGCTGCCGATGCCTCTCCCCTGAAAGTCGGGGTCTACCACGAATTCGTGGACCTCTCCGAAGAGTTCCCCGTCCTCCCACCACCGGGAGTGCACGCCGATGAATCCGACGATACGTTCCCCAAGGCGGGCCACGAAGAACCCCTCTGGGTCTCCTCGCCACAGCCAGCGGATGTACCCTTCGATGCGCTGAGGAAGATGGTACCCGTATTCGGGAAGCACGGCATAGGCTCGCTGGTAGAGGGAGACGAGTGCCGGCATCGCTTCCTCGAGTTCTTTTTCCGTGAGGGTCGTGATGCAGAGCTCCTCCATAGGTAACCCACACCACCATTATAGATGGCCTGCCGGAAAAAGTACACCCTTTTCATTGGAGGCACAGGCGTTCGCGGATCTTTTGAGCGATTTCGCTTTCGAAGGCAAAAAGGTACGCCTCAAGGGTTTCCCTGTGGTGGGCAAAAAGGAGCGGGGTTGCGTTCTGCACTGCGTTGCGAAGGGACGATTTTTCCAGGATACCGGGGAGTTCCCGGTCGGGCACGGTTTCAAGGGCAAAGGACACCCCGGATGCCTCGAGGGCTTCTTCGAGAAGGCGGCGGAAGAGGTCGGGGTCTTCCAGGGCGATGACCTCGAGGAGCACAGGGAATCCCAGATGCGCCGAGAAAAGGTGGAGCATCCCCCTGGGCTCTTCGGGGAAAGGGGGGAGAGATTTCGGATCGCGGCAGGAGAACCCCAGACGGTAGCCACCGATGGTGCGGGCAAGGAGGGTATGGAAGGGGAGATCAGAATCCCCTTCGGAAGCTCCGGGGAACAGCACGTGGAAATCCACCCCCCGGCGGTGGAGTTCTTCGGCGAGGAAGAAGTGCGCTTCAGGAGGGAGTTTTTCGAAAGATACGCCAAGGTCAAAGGGAATGTCCTGGCTTTCAAGGAACGCGAAACCCTCCTCCAGGATGTCAAGAAGCGGAAAATAGGCAAAAAGCATTCGCAGGCAGCGCTCTTCAGGGAAGGAGAGCACGAAATCCCGCGAGAAACGAAAGCTCCGGTCACAGTAACGCTTCCAGGCCTCTTTTTCCCGGGAAGAAAGACGGAAGAAAGCCTCTTTGAGCTGCGCTTCTTCCCAGGTGAAGGCCTCTTTCCTTATGTGCTCTTCGCCCTCGAGGATGTACGCCGTGTACCCCAGAGACGACGCTTCTTTGAAGAACTGCCAGGCTCTTTCCTGGGAAAACACCCCGAACCTCCCCCGCCCTCCTCCTGCAAAGGCACCCCAGAGGGAGGATCGCAGGGCTTTTTCGAGTTCTTCTCTCTTTCCCTCGGCGGCACATGTCCCGGAGAGAGGGAAAACTCCCTTTTCCCAGAGGGCGCCAAAGACCAGGGAGAGGAGCACAGGGCTTTCCTCCACCACACCCCAGGACACCTCTTTGCAGAGCGTCGTGGGGGTGAGTTCTGGGATGACATCCCGCAGGCGGAGGGCGTTGTCCAGGGTGAAGGGGAAAACGAAGAGTTTCCTCCCCTGAAAACTCAGGGTCACAAGCTTCCCTTCAAAGGGAGGCTCTTCCGTGGAGAGAACGCCAAAATACTGCACTCCCCGGGATTCGAGGGGGAAGAACACCCAGTCTCTCCCAGGGAATGCCAAAGAACAGCGGAGTTCCTGTCCCAGGCGCTCGGCAACCTGGTGTATGCCCTGCCGGAGTTCCTCGACCATCCTAAAGGGCAAGGCGCTCTATGACCGGAATACCTTTCTCTTCGAGGATTTTCTTTGCCGTTTCGAGGTCCTCCACCCGCAGAACGACGTAGGCCCGGTCTCCTTTTGGAGAAACAAAGGCGTAGAGGTATTCGATGGAGATTCCGGCCTTTGTCAGGACTTCAACGACATCGCAGAGCCCTCCGGGGCGGTCCTC
The DNA here is from genome assembly GCA_028275365.1 of Candidatus Caldatribacterium sp. Taxonomy (GTDB): domain Bacteria; phylum Atribacterota; class Atribacteria; order Atribacterales; family Caldatribacteriaceae; genus Caldatribacterium. Next base: position 3,966 of record JAPWUU010000014.1, on the reverse strand, counting down.
CACCCCTACAGCGAGGACCTCGGTGAGCGTGGCGGCAAAATGTTCTTCCTTGAGTCTGGCCACAAGGTCTTCGGGGTGCTCCACGATAAAGCGCAGAACACCGAACTCTGCCGTATCGGCTAAAGACAGGGCTCGCAGGTTGACGTTCCACTCCTTGAGCTTTCTGAGCACCGCGTAGAGACTTCCCGGCTTGTTCTCGAGGAACACTGAAATCTGCTTCATGCCATCCCCTCTTTTTTCCGCAGGTCAACGACCCGTCTGGCTTTCCCTTCGCTTCGGGCCAGGGACTTGGGTTCTAAGAGCTTCACCTCACAGTGGACGTTAAGCTCGGCTTTGAGGCGTTCCTCAATCTGCTTTTTGAGGCGCTCCAGGACTTTTACTTCGTCAGAGAAGAACTGGGGTGCCACCTCCACCTGAACCTCGAGGAGATCAAGGTAGTTCTCCCGCTTGACCACAATCTGGTAGTGGGGTTCAACGCCGTCGAAGCTCAAGAGGACGCTTTCGATTTGCGAAGGATACACGTTCACTCCCCGGATGATGAGCATATCGTCGGTGCGGGATGCCACCCGCTTCATGCGCACAAGCGTCCGGCCGCAGGAACACGGCTCGTACATGAGGGCAGAGAGGTCTCCGGTGCGGTAGCGAATGACCGGGGTACCCTCCTTGGTGAGGGTGGTGAAGACGAGTTCTCCCACCTCCCCCGGGGGCAGGACCTTTCCCGTCTGGGGATCGATGACTTCGGGGAGGAAGTGGTCTTCGGAAATGTGGAGGCCGCACCGTGCCTCACACTCGAAGGCCACCCCGGGCCCAATAACCTCGCTGAGCCCGTAGATGTCACAAGCCCTGATGGGGAGATGCCGCTCGATTTCTGCCCGCATTTCCTCCGACCAGGGTTCGGCTCCGAAAATCCCCAGGCGGAGCTTTGTCTTCCCCCAGTCGACGCCGTTTTCCCGGGCGACTTCGGCGAGGTACAGGGCGTACGAGGGGGTACAGCAGAGCACTGAAACCCCAAAATCCCGCATGATCTGGATTTGCCGAAGGGTGTTCCCGGTGGACATTGGGACAACGGTGGCGCCGAGTTTCTCCGCTCCGTAGTGAACGCCAAGACCTCCGGTGAAAAGGCCGTATCCGAAGGCCACCTGAATGACGTCTTCGGCTGTGACCCCGCAGCCGCACAGCGTCCGGGCCATGAGCTCGGCCCAGGTGTCGATGTCCTTTCTGGTGTAGCCGACGACCGTTGCCGTCCCGGTTGTTCCGGATGAGGAGTGGATGCGGACGATGTTCCGCATGGGCTCGGCAATGGCCCCGAAAGGATACGCCCGCCGGAGGTCGTCCTTGGTTGTGAAGGGGAGGTATCTGAGGTCTTCAAGGGAGCGGATGTCGTACACGTTCACCCCGGCGTCTTCGAGCTTTTTCCGGTAGTACGGGAGGCTGTGGTATGCCCGGATGAGGACCTTTTTCAGGCGGTTGAGCTGGATTTTCTCCATGTCCTCCCGGGGCAAAAGCTCAAAATATTCATCCCAGAACGTAGGCGTCACCCCCTTCCTTTTTTCACCGTGTACAATACAATAAAGACAACGAAAAGGGAAGAGGAGAAAGGCAGGAGTGGGAGGATGCAGGAGCTCCGACTCATCTGGAGAAATGGAAAGCTCGTTGACTGGAAGGAAGCGACAACGCACGTTTTGACCCATGCGCTCCATTACGGGACGGCAGTCTTTGAGGGTATCCGCTGTTACAAAACACAAAAAGGCCCAGCTATCTTTCGCCTCAAAGAACACGTGCGACGCCTCTTTGACTCTGCCCACATTATCAAAATGAGCATTCCCTACACCCCTCAGGAGATCGAAGAAGCCATTGTGGCAACCGTGCGGGCGAATGCGGTCGAGGAGTGCTACATCCGCCCGGTCGTTTTCCGGGGGTATGGCGAGATGGGGGTGGACCCAAGCCGCTGCGAAGTGGATTGCGCCATTGCCGCCTGGTGCTGGGGAGCCTATATGGGAGATAAGGCCCTGAAGGAAGGAATTCGGGCCAAGATTTCCTCCTACGTCCGCATTTACGCCAACTCCGGTTCTCCCCGGGCCAAAACGAGTGCGAACTACCTCAATTCTGCCCTGGCAAAACTCGAGGCGAAAGAACTCGGGTATGATGAGGCCATTCTCCTTGACGCCCATGGCTTTGTGGCGGAAGGAAGCGGAGAGAACATCTTCTACGTGAAGGACGGCGTCCTCTACACACCGCACCCCTACTCTATCCTCCTTGGGATCACGCGCGACACGGTCATGCGCCTTGCCGAGGACCTTGGGATCCCCGTGCGGGAAACCCTCTGCACCCGGGATGACCTCTACCTTGCTGATGAGGCCTTCTTCACCGGTACTGCTGCGGAAATCACCCCCATCGTGGAGATTGATGGGCGGAGGATTGGTGAGGGGAAACCCGGGCCCGTCACCCGGAGGCTCCAGGAGGTGTTCTTCCGGGTGGTCCGGGGAGAGGAAGAAAGGTATGCACACTGGTTGACCTATGTCAACCCGTAGAGAGGAGGAAAGAATATGTGCTACGTGGGACCGCTTTCGGGAGCCATCATCGCCTCGATTCTCTGGAAGCGGACAAAAAGCCACAAGATGTTCTGGCTCAACCTGCTCTTTTGGGGAGGGGCGCTCTTTGGGGTTATCGACCACCTTCTGAACGGCGAGCTCTTCCTCATTTCAGAAGACGTCTTCCGGGACCTTCTCATTGGTGGCGTCATCACTGGGGCCATCCTTGCCGCATGGGGTGGCGTGCTGTACGTTTTTCGGAAGCGCCCCGGGCTTTTGAAGACCCTCTCATCTTGAAGGCTTTCCTGCCCCGGAATTCCGGGGCAGGAAAATCCCTTTTGCCGTGGCTTTTCTCCTTTTTCTCTTCCATTTCTTCGTGGACTGGGCGAGTTCCTTTCCAGCGCCGCTTGGTCCGTATTTCGTGGAACACTACCACCTGAGCACGAAGATGGTATCTACGGCCATCACGGCTTTAGGGTTCCTCGGGTCGATCACCCAGCCTCTTTTTGCCCTCTGGGCTGGGAGGATGAGGAACCACCTCCTGAGCCTCTATCTCTCCCTCTCTGGTATTGCTCTGGCGCTTTCGCTTTTTGCTTTGCCGCTCTCTTTTGTCTTGCTTTTTGGCGCCTTTCTTTTGCTTTTCCTCGCGAATGCCTCTTTCCATCCTGTGGGAGCGGCGCTTTCGGGGGTGCGGGGGAACGCCTTCGGGGTGGCATTCTTTACCGCCGGGGGCATTGCGGGGGGAGCTGTGGGGCCGCTTTTCATCACCTGGTTTGCTTCTCGCTTTCCCCTTTCTGCCATCGTGTGGGTGGTTCTTTTGCTCTGGGGGCTTTTGAGCTTTGGTTTCTGGAGGTTTCGGGGAATTAGCCTTCGCGTTCCCCACGCAGAGTTTTCCTGGCGCCTTTTCCGGGCGCTCTTTTCGGTGTTTCTCCTTGTGGGCATCCGCACCTTTTTTACGTCCCTCTTCCACACCTTCCTCCCCCTCTACGTGGCAACCTTTGCATCTTTTGTCCTTGGGGGGATGCTTCTGTCCTTTGGGGTGCTCGTGGGGTTTTTCGCCAATTTCCTTGGTGTTCGTCTTGCCCGGGTTTTCCCCATCTGGGTAGTGAACGTTCTCTCCTTCGTCGGTCTTGGGGTGGGGCTCTTCTTCCTTCCGGGGATGCGGAGTATCCCTGGACTTTTCCTCCTCTCACTCAGCGCCGACTTTTCGGCCTTTCTCACCATGAGCGTCAACGTCCACGAGGCCCAGGAAATCCTTCCGGAACACCGGGTTTTTGCTTCTTCAGTGGCTATGGGACTTGCCTGGTCTTTTGGGAATCTCCTGAGTTTCCTTTTTGCCAGTGCTTTTGGAGATAGCGTTGCGTTCGTGCTCAGGACGGTGGGTGTCCTGGGGATGGTGGTGGCCCTCTTCCTTCTTTTTGTACGTCCTCCCCAC
>JAPWUU010000062.1 GCA_028275365.1 Candidatus Caldatribacterium sp. | reverse complement strand
TATAGGAAAGGGAGCTGACAAGCGCGCGGATAAGTGGGACTACGCTGAAATCATCGAAGCCTTCGAAACCGAGGCACTGTGTCTGCCGCTTGAAGAGATGGGCTACAAGTGAACCCAAGGGCAACCGCTACTCCCAAAAAGTAGCGGTTGCCCCCAATTTTTTCATGGGGAGGTTTCTTGAGAGTGAGTCTCCTAACAACAAGTGGATTGACCAAGAGGTTTGGAGGACTTGTTGCCGTCAACAGCGTGGATCTGCGGATCGAAGAGAACGAGACCCTGGGCGTTATAGGGCCGAACGGCTCAGGGAAAACGACCCTGTTCAACCTCCTTTCCGGATTCTTTCCACCCACTGCGGGGCGAATTTTCTTCCAGGGTCGGGATGTGACGCATCTCTCTCCCGAAGAGAGAGTCAAGATGGGGATGGTCCGCACCTTTCAGCTTGTGTCTGTCTTCAACTCCCTCAAGGTGTGGGAGAATCTCGCTCCATGCGTTGCCTGGAAGAGCGGAATGTACCATTCCCTGTGGAGGTTCATGACGACTCCCGCTGCCAGTACCTGGGCCGATTCGCTCGAAGCCCTGAAACTTGTGGGCCTTGAGGGCCAGGCCGAAGCGATAGCTGGCGAGCTTTCCTATGGCGATCGGCGACTCCTTGAGATTGCCCTTGCGCTCTCTCTCAGACCGAAGCTCCTCCTCCTTGATGAGCCCTTCAGTGGCTTGAGTGACGTTGAAATTGCCAAGGTGCTTGCGCTTCTGAAATCTCTGAAGGGTAAGATCACCATCGGCATCATTGAGCACAAGATATCGATGATTGTCGATTTTGTGGACCGGCTCTGTGTGATGAACGAAGGGCGCATCATCTGCGAGGGGAATCCCTCTGAGGTTCTTACGAACCCTCTGGTCAACGAATGTTACTGGGGGAAACAGGAAACCCTCGAGCGCGCAGGGGTCTCAGGAGTGTGACATTCTGGAGAAAGGGGTAGGGGCATGCTTCAGGTAGCAGGTATAGACGTCGCCTACGGTCACGCAAAGGTGCTCCATGATGTATCGCTTGACCTTGAGGAAGGGAAAATGCTCTTTGTGGTGGGAAGGAATGGCGCAGGGAAAACGACACTGCTCAGAACCATTATGGGACTTCTTCGTCCCCTGAAGGGTTCCATATACTTCGACGGTGGAGACATCACGGGCCTACCGCCAGAACAGCTCTACCACCGGGGTATTCGCTACGTTACCCAGGATAAAAAGGTCTTCGGTTCCCTCACGGTTCGGGAAAACATCGAAATTGCCGCATATTCCAGCGGTGAGCCTCTTTCGCAGGCACTGGACAAGGTGCTTGAGATTTACCCAAAGATGAAGGATTTTTTGAACTTGAAGGCCGGTCAGCTGAGCGGCGGGCAGCGACAGATTCTCCTCATCGGGCAGGCAATGGTTGGTAATCCGAGGCTTCTTCTTGTCGATGAACCCACACAGGGTCTGGCCGCTATTGTCATCAATGAAATTGCAAGGATTCTGAAACACCTCAAGGGCAGACTTTCAGCGGTTGTTGTGGAGCAGAACCTTCCTCTGGTGAGCCAGCTGGCCGACCGGGTTGTGGTGCTCAAGGAAGGAAAGGTTACCCAGGTTCTGGACGACGCTTCAGAAATCTGCAATACCAGCCTCCTGGAGAAGGCTCTATGAAAGGGGTTTGAAGGTCATGGGCAATGTGGTGAAGGAACGGGGCCTGGTTCTGGAGAAGACCTTCGTTGCAGTAGGGAAGCAGCTGACCCAGGCTGGGGTGGGACAGAAAGTCTTGGAGCTCATTCTCATCGGTGTCGTTTTCCTCATTCTGGTGCCCTTTCTCGGGGCACATCGGGCAACGGACTTTGCCATCTTCTGCATCATTGTACTCTCTTTTGACCTCCTTTACGGGTATATGGGGAGGCTTTCCTTTGGGCATCTCCTCTACGTTGGGGTCGGTGCCTACACCGTGGGCCTTGCACTTCGGTACCTGACCACCAACCCTCTCCTGGCCATTGTGCTCGGGATTGTGGCGGCGTGCCTTGCGGGGATGGCCGTTGGGGCCATTACCGTGCGGATAGCTGGAGCCGCTTTCGCCCTGGCGAACCTGGCCTTTAACCGGGTGGGGTGGTTCCTCGTTATGTCCCCTCTCAAGGACATCACGGGAGGAGAGAATGGCCTCAGCATCCGCAATCTAAGTTTCTGGTACGTGAATTTCCGGAATCCTACCTTTCGTTTCTGGTTCGTTCTGGCTTCTCTGCTTCTGGTCTTTCTCCTTCTTCGGGTATTCACCTCTTCCTCCTATGGGGTGCTTTTGCGATCCATTAAGGAAGACGAGAAGCGTGTCAGGTTTCTGGGGTACAACACCCAGTTTTACAAGTGGGTCACTTTCGTTTTGGCTGCCACGGTGGCTGGATTCGGTGGGGCACTCACGGCCCTGAACTATGGCTATGTGAACCCCAATACCCTGGACGTTCACGCCAATGCCGGTATTGTTTTTGCCTGTCTTCTTGGGGGCTCAGGACGGCTCTATGGCGCCCTTCTTGGAGGCATCATTTACATGCTCATTACCAACCTCCTTCCGGTGTACTTCCAGCGCTGGGAGTTCTTCCTTGGGGTGGCGCTTCTTCTTATCGTCTTCAGGTTTCGAGGTGGCATCTGGGGTGGGCTTGAAGCCCTGTATTCAGGACTTGCTGCTCGCGCAAAATCAGGATCTTCGAAGGAAGGGATGTCCCGATGATCTACGCCATCATGTACGGGTTGACTGTTGGGGCGGTGCTGTACCTCATTTCCGTCGGTTTTTCCCTTACGTTTGGGACCATGAGGGTGATCAACTTCGCTCACACCATCACCTATACCCTCGGGGCGTATCTCCTGATAGCCTCGATCAGGAGCCTGGGCGTGCCGTTTTTCTGGGGAGGCGCGGTGGGAGTTGCTGTTGCCGCTTTGGCGGGATACTGTATTGAACGGTTTGTGATTCGCCGTCTCTATGGGGAATCGCTGGATTACACCTTCATTGCCACTTATGCAGTGTTCCTCATCGGTGTGGACATTGTGAAGTGGCTGTGGGGGGTTTTTCCGAAACCCGTCAGCGATCCCCTGGGGAAGACGGTAGACATTTTGGGCTTTGTCTTCCCCACATACCGCCTTCTTGTGATACTGCTGGCAATTGTAGTGTTCTTCGGGCTCGAACTCTTCATGAGGAAAACCATGGTAGGGAAGATCATCGTGGCTGCCTTAGACAACCGGGAAGGAGTGCGTTGTCTTGGGATTGGTGTGGAGAAGTACTTTTCCCTGGCTTTTGTTCTGGGCAGCGCCCTTGCGGCCCTTGGTGGAGTGCTCTACGCCCCCATTACCGCTGTGCATCCCTACATGGGCTCGCACATCCTCCTCCTTTGTTTTGCGGTGGTGCTCACCGGTGGTCTTGGGAATCTCCGAGGGACGTTTCTTGCCTCCTTTGCCCTTGGCATGCTCATTTCTATTACCGGTCGTTACTGGCCAGCGGGATCCGAAATCGTTGCCTTCATCGCCATGGCGGCCGTTCTCCTTGCGCGGCCGATAGAAGCGTAACCCGGGGGTTTGCACTCCTGGGCCCTGAGAGAAAACCCACAAAGAGGGGTGATCCTTGTGCTTGTGAGAACAAGGATATATTTGGGCTTTTTCGTCCTTGCAGTCCTGGCCGGTGTGGTCGGGGTGATGGCGCTTTTTGCCTTCCAGAGGGTACAAACGTCCTTTGTGGAGGTGGAGAAGTCGTTCCCTCTCCTTCTTGCCACGTCGCGTCTTAAGGGGATCGTCTCTCAGGAGAATGCCCTGCTTTCCTCGTACCTCCTTGAAGAGGACCCGGATCGCCTCGAGGCCATGGAGGTGGCTTTTACTGCCCTGAGTGATCGCTCAAAAATGTACCTTGAAGCCTTCCGTCTGGGGAGTACTTCGGAGGAATTCCTCGCCCGGTATGGTGAGCTCTGGGGAAAAGAGAACTTTTCCTATACCCTTTCTCCTCTGCCTCAGGGAACCGTCCTTGCGGAGGAACTCGACAGACTCTGGAGTCTCCAGAACACTTATGACGAAAAGGCCCGAAACCTGCGGAGTATGTGGCGGGAACGCCTGGTGAAGCTTCGTGCCCGGAATGATAAAGCAGTCGCCACGGATAAGCTTTCAACCTCGGTTTTTGACTTTGTGAAAAACGTGGGTGAAAAGCTCAAGGGATATGCTGTACCCCTTGGAGAAGTCTACCGCAGCCTCTTTGAAGCCGCATTCTGCGGTGATCCCTACGGGCAGATTCGTAAAGGTGTGGGTGCTCGTCTTGAGGACCTGAAAAAAAGCATCGAGGAAGCCGAGTTCTCTGAGGAGACAAAGAGTCGTCTCCTTGCAAAACTCAGCGCTTTCCAGGAGAAATGCGAGGAATTCGCGCAGGCCTTGTCCACGCCTGAGCCAGGGAAAAGAAGCGACATGTTCATGGAGTTCAATATGGCCTATCAGGAACTCCAGAGCGGTCTTGAAGAACTGCATCTCGACAGATGGGTGGAACGGTTGAACCTCTTCGATCGCGAGCGGAAGAACTTTCTCCTTCTGGGAGGGGAGGACAAGGAGAGGGCCAGAACGCTCACCGAGAGTGTGCTGGGGAGTGTCAAACGGTTCTTTGAAGGCGATTTCTTGAAACTCTACGCTTCTCAGGCCGCACAGTCTTTCCTTGAGGAGCATTTCCGCCCCCTTGAGACTTCGTGGCAGGAAGTCGTACAGACCGATGGAGAACTTTCCTCTCTTGAGGCCCAGATTGCAACTGCTATGGAAGAGATACGGGGCGTGGAAGGAGCCCTAACGCAGGCCATGGACGCGATGAATCAGGAGGTTCTTTCGCTGTTTGTACGAGGCGTGGCCGCTGTGGAGCAAACGCAGAGGGTGTTTTCGCAGATTTTCCGCTTTGTCGCCGTGGCCATTGTGGTCATTGCGCTGGTGCTCAGTACCGTTCTTTCCCGGGGTATCGTGTTGCCACTTCGCCAGGGTGTTGCCTTTGCAAAAAGGCTCGAGCAGGGTGACCTGACCGGGGAAATCACGAACCTCCGGAGGGATGAGATAGGGGACCTGCTTTCTTCCCTCGGGCAGGCCTCTTCTGCTCTTCGCCGCTTTCTCCTTGAGGTTTCCTCCGTCGCCCGCGAGATGATTGCGGCAACCGAGAACCTGCATCGTGCCTCCCAGGAAATCCTCACCCTTGGAAGCCAGGTGGCTCAGGCCGTGGCTCAGGTGGCCCGTGGTTCAGAGGAGCAGAGCCAGAGTCTTGCTGGTGTTGCCCGGCGCATGGAAGAGCTTGTGGCGGAAGTGCAGGCCATCGATGGGGAAATTGCCGCCCAGGTGGAAAGGATTTCGGAGACTCTGCAGGAAGTGCGGAAGGTTGAGGAGCAGGTTGCCCTTGTGGGGGGGAACCTGGAAGAAGTCAGGCGGGCTGTGGCTTCCGCCTTTTCCGCTTCTGAAAGGGGACAGGCAATCCTCAAGGACGTGGTTCAGTCCATGCGGGCCATTGAGGAATCTGTCTTTTCTGTGAGGGAAATTGCAGGCAGGCTCGGGGAGAGTTCCAGGGAAATCGGGAGCATCACGGATCTCATCACTGGCATTGCCGAGGAGACCAATCTCCTCGCCCTCAATGCGGCAATTGAGGCGGCTCGAGCCGGAGAGGCAGGACGGGGCTTTGCTGTGGTGGCTGAAGAAGTGCGGAAACTCGCTGAGGAATCAGCTCAGGCTGCTCAGAAAATTGCCACCCTGATTCAGGAGGTCCAGCGAGGTGTGGAGAAAGCGGTGTCTTCTGTGGAGGAGAGTCGCCGAAGGGTTGAAGAGGGCAACAGGGCTGTGGAGAGGGCGCAGCTGGCCTTCGAGGACATTTACAGAGCGAACGACATTGTGACCCACGAGACGGAGACCATCACCCAATCCTTTGCTCTCGCGGAACACTCTTCTCGGCGTATAACAGAACTGGTCCAGGAGGTCATGACCGTTTCGGAGAAGAACAAGCTCCGGACGGAGAACATCCGGAAAATGGTGGAAGAGATGTCGCTGGCGCTGAGCAATGTTGCCGCAATTTCTGAGGAAAACGCCGCTGCCTCTCAGGAGGTTGCTGCCTCTTCGGAGGAACAGCATGCGGCGCTTCAGGAAATTGAGACCACCGTTGCGAACATGGCCCGCAAGGCGGAGATGCTTAAGGAGGGTCTGGCGCGGTTCACGGTTTAAGGAGGCTCACACAACATACGTCTTTATGCCCAGCTCTTTCAGGAGCCTGGCGTATTTTTCGGGAATGCCGGTATCGGTGATGACGATGTCGAATTCCTTCAAGTCGGCGAAATACGCAGCGGTAACCTTTCCAAACTTCGTGGAATCGACGAGGAGGATTTTGACGTCCGACGATTCAATGATGGCCCTTTTGGTATCCACCTCGTAGAAATTGGCGCAGGTGACACCGAGCTTTTCGTCGACCCCGGCAGCCGATATGAAGGCCTTGTTGGCTCTCATTTTCCGGATGAGGGAAATACCCTCAGGGCTCTCGAACATCAGGGTGTTTTCGTGGAAGTATCCCCCGGGGAAGACGATGCGGGTGTGCCTGCTGTTCTTGTAAACGTTCAGGAAGATGTTCAGGCAGTAGCAGATGATGGTGAGGTTCAGGTCCGGGGGGATAAAGCCGGGAAGATGTTCCGTTGTGGATCCGGTGTCGATAATGATGGTATCCCCGTCCTGGATGAGGAGGGCAGCTCTTTTGCAGATTTTAATCTTTTCCTTTGTCATGTGTAGCTGTGCTTTCGTGACCGTGTATTCCCTTTCCTCGAAGGGATTGGGTTCCCTTCTGAGCACAGCGCCTCCAGGGATGAGCTTCAGGATACCTTCTTCAGCGAGTCTCCGGAGGTCTCTGCGAATGGTCATACTGGAAACGCCCAGCTTTTCT
>JAPWUU010000052.1 GCA_028275365.1 Candidatus Caldatribacterium sp. | reverse complement strand
GATGAGGCCTTGAGGCTTGGGTACCACTCGGTGATGATTGACGGGTCACGCCTTCCCCTTGAGGAGAACATCCAGGTAACCCGGGAGGTGGTTTCCCGGGCTCATCCTCTGGGGGTATGCGTTGAGGCGGAACTTGGGGCCGTTCTGGGGCATGAGTCAGGACCCCTGCCGCCGTACGAGGAGATTTTTGCAAGCGGCAAAGGTTTCACGGATCCGGAGGATGCGGGGAGGTTTGTGCAGGAAACGGGGGTCGACTGGCTCTCGGTGGCTATCGGCAATATCCACGGGGCAATCAGCGGAGTAGCAAAGGACCAGAAGAAGGTTGAAGCTCGTCTGAATATTGAGCACCTCAAAAGGATTGTGGAGCGCACTGGCATTCCCCTTGTCCTCCACGGTGGTTCGGGAATCCGGAAGGAGTACGTCCTTGAGGCCATCCGCCACGGTATCACCAAGATCAACGTGGGCACCGAAATCCGCCAGGCCTATGAGCAGGCGCTGAGGGCCCACGGGAAGATAGAAGAGGCGCAGAAAGCGGTGACGGAGAAGGTTGAAGAGCTCATCGTGACGTACTACGAGATTCGGGGTTCAGCCCGGAAGCTCGCAGAGTACGTATAGAGAGAGGAGGGGGAGTATGCAGTACCCACACCTTTTTGCACCGGGGAAAATCGGGAAGTGCAGCATACGGAACCGGGTCGTCATGCCTCCCATGGCGACGAACCTGGGAAGTGCTTTTGGTGAAGTGACCCCCGAGCTTCTGGCCTACTACAGGAGGCGGGCCCAGGGAGGAGTGGGGCTCATTATTGTAGAGAATGCGCAGGTTGACATGTTCCAGGGCCGAAGCCTCACCGCGCAGATTGCCGTTGATAGCGACAAGTTCCTCCCGGGCCTTCGTGCTCTTGCCGAGGTTATCCATGCTGAGGGCGCAAAGACCTTCCTCCAGATTCAGCACGGTGGACGGCAGTGCACGCCTTCGACGACGGATGGATTGCAACCGGTTGCTCCATCTCCTGTGCCCTGCAAGTTCCTCGGAGTCATGCCTCGAGCGCTGACGAGAGAAGAAATCCATGAGCTTGTGGAGAAATTCGCTCAGGCAGCGCTCCGGGCAAAGCTTGCCGGTTTTGACGGCGTTGAGGTTCATGCGGCCCATGGGTATCTCCTGAACGAGTTCCTCTCCCCATACACCAACAAGCGGGATGATGAGTACGGCGGAAGCTTTGAGAACCGCCTGCGGTTTCTCCTCGAAATTCTTGCGCGCATCCGGGAGCTCGTGGGGGAGGATTTCGTTGTTGGGGTTCGCTTAAGCGTTGAGGAGTTCGTCCCCGGAGGGCTTACCCTTGCGGAATCTCAGGAGATTGCCCGGGTGCTTGAAGCCAGCGGAGTGGACTACATCAGCGCAAGCTGTGGCATCTACGAATCGGTGAGCACCATCATCGAGCCCATGAACTTTGCAGAGGGCTGGAGGGCACATCTTGCACGGGGGATAAAGGAGGTCGTTTCCTGCCCGGTCATCGCGGTGGGGGTTATTCGGCATCCTGAAGTTGCCGAGCGCATTCTTGCCGAAGGACATGCCGACTTTGTGGCCATCGGGCGAGGGCTCATCGCCGACCCGGACTGGGTGAAGAAGGCCGCCTGGGGGAGGGAACGAGAAATCAATTACTGTATCGGCTGCAATGTCGGTTGCATTGGGGAACTCTTTGCCAACGGGAAGGTCCGCTGTGCAGTGAACCCCTGGGCTGGACGGGAGCTCTTCTTTGACGAGCGCACGAGGGCTCCGGAGAGAAAACGGGTGGTCGTCGTCGGTGGCGGGCCGGGAGGTATGACCGCAGCGCTTGTTGCCGCGAAGCGGCAACACGAAGTGCACCTTTTCGAAAAGGAGAAGGCCTTAGGAGGACAGCTCCGCTTTGCTGCCCGGGCTCCCCACAAAGAGAAGCTCCTGTGGTTTGTGGAGTACCTTGAGGAAATGCTTCCGAAAACTGGGGTTTCGGTGTACCTTGGAAGTGAGGCGACTCCAGAAACAGTACTTGCCCTCAAGCCCCAGGCCGTTATTGTGGCGAGTGGGGGAACTCCTGTCATCCCTGAGTTCTCTGCCCTTGATCCTTCCTTTGCCTGCACGGCCTGGGATGTTCTGCGGGGGAGTGTGGTGCTTGAAGGAAAAGATGTCGTTGTCGTGGGTGGGGGCGTTGTGGGGTGTGAGGTTGCCCTTTTCCTTGCCGAGCGGGGCAACAGGGTCACCCTTGTGGAGATGCTCCCTCACCTTGCTGTGGATGCAGAGGTCATCACGAGAATCGAGCTTTTGAAGGCCCTGGGTGCCTCGGGCGTCCGTGTCATGACGAGTACCCGGTGCATGGACGTCGAGGGGCGGAGGGTCGTGTACCTGTGTGACGCTGATCCGAGAACTTCGGAACTCCATCCAGAGTACATCGTTTTTGCCCTGGGAACGCAACCCAATCGGGCGCTCTTTGACGAGCTCTCCGGGAAGGTTCAGGAGCTCTTCCTCATCGGTGATGCTCGGGAACCCCGGAAAATCTTCCACGCAGTCTACGAGGGGGCTCTGGCGGCGACTCAAGTGTAGATGATGCGCGTTCTTCTTGTGAACCCCTGGGCGTATGACTTCACCGCTTTTGACCTGTGGAGCAAGCCCCTGGGGCTTCTGTACCTTGGGGCGCACCTGCGGCAAAAAGGGGTGCAGGTGGTCCTCCTCGACTGCCTCAGTCGAGAGGACCCCGACGCCTGTGCCCCCCAGAACGCAGGGCCACGTAGGCTCCGGGAGGCGGGTTGTGGTGGGTACTTCCAGGAAATCCTCCCCAAACCCGCCTTTTTCTCCTCCATTCCGAGGCATTTCAGGCGGTTTGGCATACCAAGGGATCGGGTGCTCCTTCGCCTGAAAGAACTTGAGCCGCCTGATGTGGTCTTTGTGACCTGTGGTTTCACCTACTGGTATCCGGGGGCTATGGTTATGGGTGAGCTGCTCCGCAGGGTTTTCCCTGAGGCATTCCTTGTCCTTGGAGGGATATACTCCACCTTGTGTCCGGAACACGCCCGCAATCTTGGCTTTGATGCCCTTGTGAGTGTGGCAGATCCTCTGGCTGTGGCGAAAGCCTTAGAGGAGCTCCTTGGGGTGCGCCTTGGCATTCATGACTACCACGATTTTTTCAGCCTTCCTCCGGCCTTTGACCTCTATCCCCGGCTCTCTTACGGTGTGGTCCTCACGTCTTTGGGGTGTCCCTTCTCCTGTTCCTACTGTGCCTCCCGGGCCCTTTTCCCTTCCTTTTTCCAGCGCCCTCCGGAAGAGGTTGCTGAGGAGGTTCAGTACCTCCACGAGCGTTTCGGAATCCGGCATATTGCCTTCTACGACGATGCGCTTCTTGTCCGGGCGGAGGAACACTTTCTCCCCCTTGCGGAGGCCCTGCTCCGGAAGAACCTTCCTGTGGTCTTCCATCTCCCCAACGGTCTCCACGCCCGTTACCTCACGCACGAGGTCGCCCGTTTCCTGAAAAGGGCTCGTTTTCAGACCATTCGGGTGAGCCTTGAGACGGTTTCCCCTGAGGGGCAGAAGAAGGGGAGCGCCAAGGTGACGAATCCCCTTTTCGAAAGAGCCATAGCGGCCCTGAAGGAGGCGGGATTCGCTCCTCAGGACGTCGAAGTCTATCTGCTTTTCGGCTGGCCGGCAACGGAAGAAGAGGACGTGCTGGCGTCCCTGGCATACGTGCGAAACCTCGGTCTTTCCCCCCGGCTGGCTCTGTATGCGCCCACACCGGGGACCGAGGACTATCGAGTCTTTTTTTCAGAGGAAACCGAGCCTCTCTGGCACAACAAGATTGCCTTTCTGTACCGGAGGGGGTGGCACCGGCTCTATGAGAGGTTGCGCCAGGAGAGAAAGTGGTAGATAATGGAGGAGGAGGTGGGCGGTCATGGAAGTGAGGTGGTTTGGGCATTCGTTCTTCCTCGTGACCACCGAGAAAGGGAAGAGAATCGCCTTTGACCCCTTTGATCAGAGCGTGGGGTATCCGCTCCCTGAAGTCGAAGCTGATATGGTTCTGGTGAGTCATGAGCATTTCGACCATAATAACGTCGCCCTGGTTCGGGGATACCAGGAGGTCATCCGTCAACCCGGGGAGTACAGAAGAGGCGATATACGAATCCAAGTTTTCCCCACCTTTCACGATGAGGAAGAGGGGAAAAAGCGGGGGAGGAATAACGTCTTCCGGGTTGAGGTTGACGAAATGGTCCTCATGCATATGGGGGACCTTGGTGCGATTCCCCGGGATGAGGAACTCCAGGCCTGGAAGCCGGTGCATCTCCTCTTTGTTCCCGTTGGGGGTGTCTACACCATCGACGCAAGAGGAGCTCAAGAACTTGTGGGCAAACTCTCCCCGTCCATCACGGTCCCCATGCATTACAAAACGCGATTTCTCTCCTTCAGCCTGAATCCGGTGGAGCATTTCCTGAGGCCTTTTGAACGGGTGAAGTTCCTGAAAAGCTCGACCTTCATGGTGACGGCGAAAACTCTCCCGTCACTTCCTGAAGTATGGGTTCTCGAGATCTGAGAAGTGTGGTATAATGCGGAACCTGTGAAGGAGGGGAGCGGTTGCTCCCCTTTCTCTTTCTTCGGCAAGGAGCGTGAAAATGGTCACGATATCTATCTGCGTGGGGAGTTCCTGCCACCTGAAAGGGGCGTACGACATCATTCACCAGTGCGAGCGTCTCATTGAGGAGCTTGGCCTCAAGTCCCAGGTGGAACTCCGGGGGACGTTCTGCCTTGGACGGTGCACGGAGGACGGTGTCACGGTGGTTGTGGACGACGAAGTCCTGAGCGGGGTTTCTCCGGAGAACTTTCGGGGAATTTTCGAGAGCAAGGTTCTCCCCCGGATCCAGGAGGGTTCTCGTGAGCGTCATTAGCACGGTCCGCACGAGCTGTCGTGATTGTTACAAGTGCATCCGTCACTGTCCGGTGAAGGCCATCCGGATAAGCTTGGGGCATGCCGAAGTGGTGGATGAGCGGTGTGTGAAGGACGGCCGATGTGTCCTTGTGTGCCCTCAGAAAGCCAAAAAGGTGCGTTCCGACCTGGAGGACGCCAAGGCTTTGCTGGCACAAGGGGAACGGGTTGTGGCCAGTATCGCTCCGTCTTTTGTGGCGGCCTTCCCTGAGGCCACGCCGGGTCAGGTTGTTCAGGGGCTGAAGATACTGGGGTTTTCAGAAGTTCGAGAGACCGCGGAGGGTGCCGAGTGGGTGGCAAGAGAACACGCCCTGCTTCTTGCGGAAGGGCGTACCAATGTGATTTCGAGTTCCTGTCCGGCGGTGAACTTCCTCATCACCCGGTACTTCCCAGAGCACACCGAGTACCTCGCCCCGGTGGTCTCTCCCATGGTGGCGCACGGTCGGCTCCTCAAAAAGGAGGAGCCCCACACCCGGGTGGTGTTCATCGGTCCCTGCATCGCCAAGAAGGCCGAGGCCGAGGAGGAAGAGGTCCGGGGGGATGTGGATGTGGTGCTCACCTTTGAGGAGCTCCGGGAGTGGTTCCGGGAGGCTTGCCTTGAGCTTGCGGCTCTCCCTGAAGCGCCATTTTCCCGAAAACGAGTCCGGTGGGCCCGGGCCTTTCCTGTCGAAGGGGGCCTTTTGCAGAGTGCTTCCTTCGAGGTGCACCTCCTTTCCCGGGACGTCGTAACCATTACGGGAATTGACCGGTGCAAGGAATTCCTGGAGAGTTTTTCCCCAAAGCGTTACAAGTTTCGAATCATTGAGATGATGTCCTGCGAGGGTGGGTGCATCGATGGGCCGGTACTCTCTTCCTCCCTGTCTCCCTATGAGCGGCGAGAGCGGGTGCTCCGTTACACCGAAGAATCCCTGGAACCCGAGGAGTCCCCGGTGTGTGTTGATCCGCCGAGCTTCCGGCGGACGTTTTCTCCGTCCCCGGTGCCCAGTCCCGAGGTTCCGGAGGAAGAGCTTCGGAAAATCCTCGCCCTCACGGGGAAATTCACCCCTCAGGACGAATTGAACTGTGGCGCCTGTGGGTACAATACCTGCCGGGAGAAGGCGAAGGCTGTGTACCAGGGGCTGGCTGAAGCAGAGATGTGCATCCCCTTCATGCGGATGCGGGCAGAGTCTTTTTCGAGTTTCCTCATGACCGTGACCCCCAATGGCATTGTCCTTGTGGATGAGGACCTTCGAATTGTGGAGATGAACCCTGCTCTGCGGCGGATGCTTGGGCTTGCGGGGAAACTGGTGATTGGGAAGAGGATTGATGAGCTTCTGGATCCCTCACCCTTTGTGGAGGTTTTGCGAACGAAAAAGGCCACAACCTGTGAAGTGACCTATCCCCAGTACCATAACCTCTTCGTGCGGCTTTCGGTCTTTTTCCTTGAGAAGTCGCGCCTTCTCATGGGAATTTTTGTGGACCTCACGAAGGAGAAAGAACAGGAAGCCATGATGGCTACCATCCGGGAGAAAACCATCGAGAAGGCCCAGCAGGTCATCGCCAACCAGATGCGGGTGGCTCAGGAGATTGCCAGTCTCCTTGGGGAAACGACGGCTGAAACCAAGGTTCTTCTGAACAAACTCATGCGCATCCTCCGGGGGGAGACGCTGGAAGAATGAGAGACCTTTTTGTTGAAATTGCCTGCGCCCAGGTGGCGAAATGGGGCGAGGAACTCTGTGGGGACAGCGTGTGCTACGAGAAGGACGGCAACATGACTGTCCTTGCCTGGTCTGATGGCCTGGGGAGTGGGGTGAAGGCAAACATCCTCTCCACCCTCACCTCCCGGATTATCGTTTCGATGCTCCGGCGGAATTCTCCCCTCGAAGACGTGGTGGAGACGCTGGCCGAAACGCTCCCAGTATGTCGGGTCCGAAAAATTGCCTACAGCACCTTCTCGGTGGTGCAGATTTTCCCCGATGGGGAAACCTACATCGCCGAGTTTGATAACCCTCCTTTGTTCTGGATCCGGAATGGCAGGGTCATGTACCTGGAACGGCGAAAACGGGAAATCGGGAAGCGCACCGTTCTTGAGGCGAATATCCGCCTCCAGCGGAACGACTGGATTGTGGGTGTCACCGATGGGGTGGTGCACGCCGGCATCGGTGGGCTCTGGAACCTGGGATGGAGGTGGGAGAAAATCGCCTCGTTTCTTGAAAGCACGGTGAACGAACACATGGACGCGGCGACGCTGGCCTTGCGCATCATTGAAACCACGAAGAAGCTCTATCAGGGAAAGCCCGGGGATGATGCCACCTGTGTGGTGGGAAAAATCCGTCTTCCCCGACGCCTGATTCTCTGGGCGGGGCCACCGGAGAATCCTGAAAAAGACACAGAGATTGTGCAGCGGGTCCTTACGTTCCCTGGCAAGAAAGCGGTCTGTGGGGGAACAACAGGGAACATCCTGGCCCGGTTTCTGGGGAAAGAAATCCGGGTGGACCTTGAATCCCTTCGGGAAGATGTGCCGCCTGTGGGGATCCTTGAGGGTGTGGACCTCGTGACGGAAGGGGTGCTCACCCTTTCTCTGGTGCTCCGGCGCTTGCGTCAGGGAATCAAAGAAGAGGACGTGCGGTATGAGAAAGACGGTGCAAGCCGGCTCCTTGCGCTCCTCTTTGAGGCCGATGAGGTTGCCATTATCGGCGGGCGGGCCATCAACCCCGCCCATCAGAACCCCAGGCTCTCAGGGGAACTTTCTCTCAAGGCCAGGATTCTTGAAGAGATTGCCGAGGAGCTGCGCAAGCGTGGAAAGATGGTGCACCTTGAGTACTGTTAGCGGAGGTGGGACCTGTGGAAAAGCTTGAACCAGAGGTTGCCCTGGGCCGAAGCTTCGAAAAGGTCAACGCAATCCTCGAGAAACACGGTTATGATTCTACAAACCTCATTGCCATTCTCCAGGAAATCCAGGAAGAGTACCGCTACCTTCCGGAAGAAATCCTCACCTATGTGGCCACGGCCCTGCGGGTTTCCCCAGCGTACGTCTATGGAGTGGCCACGTTCTACGCTCAGTTCTCGCTGAAACCAAAAGGGAAGCACATCATCAGGGTCTGCGACGGCACGGCATGCCACGTGAAGGGTTCGGAGAAGGTCCTGAAAGCAGTACGGGAGTACCTGGGTCTTCGGGAGGGGGAGAACACCACTCCGGACCTCCTTTTCACCGTGGAAACGGTGGCCTGTATCGGGGCGTGTGCTCTTGCTCCGG
>JAPWUU010000051.1 GCA_028275365.1 Candidatus Caldatribacterium sp. | reverse complement strand
CCGTAATCTTCAAAAGAAAGCGGAAGGGTCCCGAGGAAGGAGAGGCTCCCCGGTCCCAGATGTTCCCTGGTCCAGCGGATAGCCGAAGCAGCAAAAGGATTGAACCAGGAAACGGGTAAAAGACCAAGAATACAGGCCTCGTGATTCCCAAGGGTTGCCCTTGCCTTTTTCTCCCGCACCCATTCCACGCAGCGTTCTGGCTCTGCGCCATATCCGACGATGTCCCCGAGAACGACGATTTCGTCGTCCGGAGAGAGCTCCTGTGCCACCGCCTGCAGGGCGTCAAAGTTCCCGTGGATATCTGAGAGGATCGCAATCCGCAACTACGACATCGACCCCTTAATCCGCATAATCCCCGTGATGGCGGAACGGGCAAGTTCCTCAAGCTTCAACTGAATGTACTTGATGGTCTCCTCGAGGTTGGGGATGAGCACGTACTCCAGAGCGTTCACCCGACGGCGGGTTTTCTCAATCTCCACGGCCAGAAGCTCAATGGTTTTCTCAGCTTCGGCAAGGCGAATCATGAGGGGCAGTACTCGGGAAAACAACCGGAATGCTGTATCGAGCTCTGCAGGAGTGTGCACTACACCATAGGCGTACGGGTCTCCTTCAACCTGAACCTCAAAGTGGGGAACCCGAACCCCGGTGAAGTACCTTGTACGAACCTCAAGGAGCAGTCGCTGCTGGGACACAAGAGTGACGAGCTCCTTGTCTTCTTCAGAGAGCATGAGGGAAGCAATATTCTGCGCCTCAAAGGCCTTGACGATTTCCTTTTCGATTTCTCGACGAAGGTTGGCGTTCTCCCGTACGACCCGGACGAAGTCCTGGATGAGCGCGTCAAGTTTGTCCTTGAGGAGCTTGTGCCCCCGCCGCGCCATTACGAGGCGGTTCCGGAGCTTCATGAGCTCCATGCGATTGGGATTGACATTGAGTCTCATGGAGCCTCGGCTCCCCTCTCCTGCCTTTTTCCATAGAACCGCTCAAGGTACTCGTCGCGGATACGCTTGAGCTCTTCCCGCGGGAGCATGCGCAGGAGGTCCCAGCCGATTTCCAGCGTCTCTTCGATACTGCGATTCTCATATTCTCCCTGTTGCACGAAGCGTTCCTCGAACCGATCGGCGAACTTCATGTAAAGGCGGTCGAGTTCGGTGAGGGAAGCTTCCCCGAGGATTGTGGCGAGTTCTGCAGCCTCTCGCCCGCGGGCATAGGCCGCGAAAAGCTGGTTCGCCACATCGGCATGGTCATCCCGTGTCTTGCCCGGACCGATACCCTTGTCCCGAAGCCGGGACAAAGACGGAAGAACGTCGATGGGAGGATAGATACCTTTTCGGTGGAGTTGGCGACTCAGGATAATCTGCCCTTCAGTAATGTACCCTGTGAGGTCGGGAATGGGGTGGGTCTTGTCGTCTTCAGGCATGGTGAGAATGGGAATTTGCGTAATGGATCCCTTTTTTCCCCGAATCCGGCCTGCACGCTCGTACATCGTGGCCAGGTCGGTGTAGAGGTACCCGGGGTATCCTCGCCGTCCCGGAACTTCCCGGCGAGCAGCAGAGATTTCCCGAAGCGCCTCACAGTAGTTCGTCATGTCCGTAAGGATAACAAGGACATGCATGTCAAGCTCAAAAGCCAGAAACTCTGCAGCAGTGAGCGCCATACGAGGGGTGATGATCCGTTCCACCGCCGGGTCACTGGCAAGGTTGATGAAGAGGACGGAACGTTCTATGGCTCCCGTGTTGCGGAGTTCCGAGATGAAGTAGTTGGCCTCTTCGAAGGTGATGCCCAGCGCGCCGAAGACGACGGCAAACTTCTCCTCCCCACTCAGTACCCGGGCCTGCCGGGCAATCTGGGCAGCCAGACGGGCATGGGGCAGTCCCGAACCCGAGAAGATGGGAAGCTTCTGTCCCCGCACGAGAGTGTTCAAACCGTCGATGGCCGAGATGCCTGTCTGGATGAAATCCGTGGGGTAGTCCCGGGCAACAGGATTTATGGGGTTTCCGTTGATGTCAAGCCGGGCATCAGGGACGATTTCCGGTCCGCCGTCAATGGGAACTCCCGAACCGCTGAAAATTCGCCCGAGAATATCCGGAGAAACGGGGAGTTCCATCACCCTTCCTAAGAACCGAACCTTGCTCTGTCCGATACCGATGCCCTCAGTCCCCTCGAAAACCTGCACCAGGGCCTTGCCTCTGCTGGTCATGAGCACCTGGCCTCGACGTCGGGTTCCATCCTGGAGCTCAATCTCCACGATTTCCATGTATCGAGCATCCTCAACCTGTTCCACGGTGAGCAGGGGTCCTGCCACCTCGGAAATGGTCGTGAATTCCTTATACATTGCTCTCGACCTCACCCCTGAGCTTTGCGCTGAGTTCCTCTTTGATGTCCTCCTCGAGCCTTTCAATCCGCTCAAGCTCTGACTCCGGAATGTACTTCATTCGCCCAATTCGCTCTCGAGCGGGGATACTCAAAACGTCCCGGAGCGATAGCCCCTGTTCCAGAGCCTTCATCCCCTCACGGTAGTAGGTGAGGATCACTCGCAGCATAAGGTACTGCTTCCGGAGCGAGGTGAAGGTGTCCACCTCGTGGAAGGCGTTCTGCTGGAGGAAGTCCTCGCGAATCGACCGGGCAACCTCAAGGATGAACCGCTCCCGGAACGAAAGGGATTCAACGCCAACAAGGCGCACAATTTCCTCAAGCTCGGCCTCCTTTTGGAGAATACGCATCGCCAGAGCTCTGTTTTCGGAGAAATCCGGGGCGACGTTTTTCCTCCAGTACTCCTCAAGGTGCTTGAGGTAGAGAGAGTAGCTAATCAGCCAGTTGATAGCCGGAAAATGCCGTTTGTACGCCAGGCGGTCCTCAAGACCCCAGAAGACCTGCACCACACGCAGGGTGTTCTGCGTCACGGGCTCTGAAAGGTCGCCTCCCGGAGGGGAAACGGCACCAATAACCGAGAGAGAACCAAAACGACCGTCTCTCCCGAGGCACTGGACCTTTCCGGCCCGCTCGTAGAAGCTCGCGATACGGCTTCCGAGGTATGCCGGAAAGCCTTCGTCTCCTGGCATCTCCTCAAGGCGCCCTGAGATTTCTCGCATGGCCTCTGCCCACCGGGACGTGGAATCCGCCATAAGGGCAACTCTGTATCCCATGTCCCGGAAGTACTCGGCAATGGTGATACCGGTGTAAACAGACGCCTCCCTTGCAGCTACAGGCATGTTCGATGTGTTGGCGATGAGAACCGTCCGCTGCATGAGCGGCTCTCCGGTGTAGGGGTCGATGAGCTCGGGAAACTCAATAAGCACGTCGGTCATTTCGTTCCCCCGCTCCCCACACCCGATGAAGACGATGACGTCCGCATCGGACCACTTGGCAAGCTGGTGCTGCACAACTGTCTTACCGCTCCCAAAAGGCCCCGGAATACAGGCCACACCGCCCTTGGCGATGGGGAAGAACGTATCGATGACCCGCTGCCCTGTAATGAGTGGCTCATCGAGCTCAACCCTGCGGCGGTATGGACGGGGTGTCCGTACCGGCCAGCGCTGCATGAGAGTCACAGGGATCTCTTTCCCGTCCCGCTCGATAATGGCAATGACATCCTCCACAGTGAAGGAACCTGCCCGGATTTCCCGGACCCGTCCCCACACCCCTGGGGGAACCATGATCCTGTGGACGATGGTCTTTGATTCCTGGACGGTCCCCAGGATGTCGCCCGCTTCAACCTCTGTCCCCGGAGTCACCAGAGGTTCGAAATCCCACTTCTTTGAGCGATCAAGAGCTGGAAGCTCCACTCCCCGGGCGATGAAATCGCCTGCCCTCTCCCGGATGAGCTCAAGCGGCCGCTGAGTCCCGTCAAAAATCCTTCCAATGAGTCCCGGCCCAAGCTCAACGCTCAAAGGTTCATAAGTCGACTCGACGGGTTCTCCGGGACGAAGACCAGCTGTTTCCTCGTACACCTGAATCGTCGTTTTGTCTCCCCGGATGCCAATGATTTCTCCAACCAGCCGCTTCTCGCCGACCTTCACCATGTCGTACATCTTGGCCCCGGGAAGACCAACCGCCACAACCACCGGACCGTTGACACTCAGGATGGTTCCTCTTTGAACGTCCTTCATGGCGATTTTTCCTCTCCCTGAATCATGATGCTACTCCCAATGGCCATCTCGATAAGCCTTCGGACAATATCCCCACCTCTGCCCACTTCAACACTACTTGTGGGAATGGCGCAAATGACTGGTAGCGCCTCCCCGCGAAGGTCCTCGAAGTGGGCCTTGATGGCGTCGTAGAACCGCCACTCGGTGAAGATGATAGCGTACTGGTTCTTCCGCAAGGTGGGAAGGAAGGCGGAGAGTTCCTCGAGGGTTCGAGCAGGGAAAACATCAAAACCCATGCCCCGAAAACACAAGGCCCGCTCTTCCCCACCAACAAAAGCAAGATATGCCCTACTCATAGTAACACTCCCGGAGTTTCCGCCGGAGAACCTCCCCTTCAAGGCCAAAGTATTTCCCCTCAAGGAGGATGCGGAGATTCCTTACATCGATGGACTTGGCAAAGAGGAAGCCGAAAACCGGCTCAGGACCAAAAGTTTCCCGCCGGTACTGGCGAACCCACACGAGGAGATGGTTATCCATTTTCCGCTCCATCTCCGCAAGGTAGTACGGGTCATTACGAAACACCCCCTCCTCGGGGAGAACAAAGGCAAAACCGAGGTACTGCAGGTACTCTGGAACCTTGTCCTCAGGAAGCACACCAAGCTCCAGGAACTCCTTCTCCCCAAGAAGGGTATTCTCAAAGTACAAAAGACGAAGGGCATCAGGCTTCCTCTCTTGGTAACGAGCACGAAAAACCCCCCGCAGAAGCGAAAACACAAGAAACGCATGGTACCACTTCCTGAGGGGACCTTCGGCACGCTCAGCAAGTCTGTATACTCCCTGCAAAAAGAAGCGGTCAAGGATGAACTCCACACCCTGGGCATTTCCCGGATGGCTCTCAAGGAACTCCTGAACTTCCTGAAGCGCCTGCGCCAGGGGGGCGGGGAAATACTCACTGACTTCCCCACCGAGGAAACGAAGGACTTTTCGGACATCGAAAGAAGCAGGATACGTCTTTTCCAGGGGTTTCTTCACCATGAAATGCTTCACCGCGAGCTTCACTGCCGCAACGTCAAACCAAAGAAGGAAGAAGGCAGTGACGTCCTCGCCACCTGGTTGCTTTGCAAAGTCACTCACCAGACCAAAGAAATGGTCCGTCAGTATCCTGTCGATGGTCTGGGGTGTGGGGAGAATCCCCTGGAAGGCTTCACCAAGGTAAGGAACCTCGGCCATCACCCGAAGGGCCTGTTCCAGGTCCTCAGCACGAAGAAGCGCCTCAAGAAGCCTCGGGTACAGAAGGCTTCGTTCAAGCACCCGTACCCGACCGATGAGGTAGGCGTAATCTCTCTTTGCACTCATGCCTCGACACCCTGGAAAAGCGCAAGGAGCACATCGCGCTCGTTACTCCGGAAGAAGTCTTCAAGGAGCGTGCGGAAGCTCAGGTCAACGGTCACGCCGCCCTTTCTGAGGAGAAGGCCCCGTCCACTCTGGCCTTCAAGCACTCCACCAAAGGAGAGACGGTACCCCAGGCTCCTGTTGACCTCTTCCACGAACTGGGGCCCCAAGCGCCTCGCCTCTTCAGGGAACATCCACACCTCTTCGTCACCGCTCTCCACAGAACGGGAGAGCACTTCCTTCCACCAGGATGCGTACTCTGCTTCGACGGCTGCAAGAAGACGAGTTTCGAGTTCCCTCCGGAGCATCTGCAAAGCTTCCTGTTTGACTTTAGCCAGCTCATTCCTTCCCCAGAGTCTCGCCTCCGCAATCATTCGCTGTGCCTCGAGTTCAGCCTCACGCTTTTTGCTTTCAAGAAATGCGGCCACCTCTTTCTCCAGGGCCTCTTTTGCCCTTTCCTTCCGCAAGGCTGCTTCTTTTCGGGCACTTTCAAGGATGGCCTCTTTTCGAGACGCCGCTTCCTCTTCAATGCGCCTCAGAATATCCTCAAGAGGCATATCCTCACCCTCTCAGAGCTTAATGGAGTTGAGGAGAAGAATCGTGGCAAGGAGAGACAAAACGGCATACGTCTCAACCATCGCCGGAAGAATGATGGCCTTTCCGGTCTCTTCAGGACGGCGAGCAATAAGGCCAATGGAAGCTGCAGCAGTCTTCCCCTGAGCGATGCCAGAGAGAAGCCCTACAATGGCAACCGGCAGGCAGGCGAACATAATCTGCATTCCCTGGGCAACGGTCACCGGAACCGGTGTTCCTCCAAAAAGGCCAAGCTTAATGAGCACCCAGAATCCTGCAAGAAGCCCGTAAATACCCTGTGTTCCAGGAAGAGCCTGGAGGAGCAGTACCTGACCGAATTTTCCAGGATCTTCGGTCATAACTCCTGCGCCGACCTGCCCGGCAATGCCAACACCTATCGCCGAACCGATACCCGCAAGACCAATGGCCAGCGCCGAGCCAAGCAGTGCAAAGACCAGTCCATCCAAAAGCACAGACAACAACCCCCTTTACTGTACTTTAACGTACTTTGTCCTGTAGCTGAAGGGCTGGAACTCTTTCCCCCCGTTCTCGTAGAACTTGGTGAAGAACTCCACGTACTGCAGGCGAGCCGAGTGCACAAAGGCCCCGAGGCTGCTCATAACCAGGTTGAAAACGTTGAAAAGTAAAGCCACAAGAAGCCCGATGAGCCAGCCGATATACGGAGAACTCCCAAAGAGCACTCCCAGGGTTCGGGCAAGGATGGCGATAATGGAGCTTGAGAGGCCAAGGGCGAAAAGTCGGGAATAAGAGAGAACGTCTCCGAGGTAAGAGATGACCCCATAGAGGCTCAGAATCCCTGAGAGTACCCTCATGACGGGGTTCTTCTTCTGCCTTCCTTGAGTGGCCACAAGGAACAGCGCTGTCCCCACAAGAAATGGCAGGGCAAAGGGCTTCAGCAGGGCAAACTGCGTCGATCCGATGTAGACCACAATGGCAAGGAGAAAGGCAAACCACCCGAGCTGATCCATGATGGCCGAGGCGTAGTTCTTCCTTCGCCACTCCTTGACAAAGCTCACGAAAAGCCCCACGAGCACCTGCACAAGCCCGAGGAGGAGGGAAAAGATAAGCATGGGCAGGGGATTTGTGATCGGGTCAATGATGGTGAGCGACCGCTTGAAACTCGTTACAGCACGTAAAGCCTTCGGCAGGTAGTCAAAGGTGTCTCCAAGCCAGGAGCCCGTCCCCATGCCCACAAGGATGGAAGCCACCCCACCCCAGCCAAGCATGTGGAAGAAACGCTTTGTGCCTTCGGGAACTTTTAAAAACCCCGGAGCCAGAAATCCAAGAAGCGCCAGGATAAGACCATAGATGACATCTCCAAGACAGATGCCAAAGAAAAGGAAGAAGAAGGGGGCCAGGAAAGGCGTGGGGTCGAGTTCCCAGTAGTTCGGAAGGCCGTAGAGTCTCGTCAGAACCTCAAAATTCTTTGTCCAGGAACCGTTCCTGAGATCTATGGGGACATTCTCGCCTGGTTGCGGATTCCTTACAAACAGCACCCATTCGTTCCCCAAAGCCTTCAGGGATTGTTCAAGCTTTCCTATATCTTCGGCGCGCACCCACCCGCTGATGACCACAGTCTCCCGGGTGTGGAGGATTTCCTGCTCTTTTCGCCGGCGCTCAAGAAGCGAGGCATAGTAATCATGAGCAAGCTTCAGGTCTCGCTCAAAACGGGCGTACAGGACCGCCTTTCCAAGGAGCCTTTCGCGCTCTCTGACAAGCTCCGCCATGCGGACCCTGATTCTCTCGCTGGCCTCCCTTGGGGTTCCCTCAAAAGCCTGAGGCAAAACCACCGGGGTGGCGCCAATCTCCTGGAGGATCTCCTCAAGGTGAGGCAGGAAGTCCCGGTGAACGACGAGGAAAACAACCACATTTCGCCCCCGAGAGGGGAACGTTTCACAGAACCAGAGCGAGCCCCGCTCCTGAAGCTTCGACTCAAGGCGTGTCTTCTTCTCCAGGGGGATTTCGAGAAGGATACTCCGGGTGTAACGGGTTTCCCCAAGATCCTCAAGAGGGATGGGAAGGTGTTCAAAGCGGCTCAGGAATTCAAGGTGCGCCATCAGGCGGTTGAGCGCCGTTCGGATGCCGTTCAGCTGTTCTTCAAGAGACGCACAGGCCCGGTATACCGGACTGTGGT
>JAPWUU010000050.1 GCA_028275365.1 Candidatus Caldatribacterium sp. | reverse complement strand
AGGGGGACGTAGTTCGCAATGGAGTTCCCCGACCCCAGAGCAAAACCCCCCTGCAGGGCACAGGCTTCAAGAATACTCCGAACGTACCGGCGAAGGTCTGCTTCAGGAAGACGGATGAGCTTGTCCAGGTCAACTCCACCAAGGGCGGCGACTTTCTGTCCGTACCGTTTCACAAACTCCGTTACCGGGAGGATTTCATCCTGGAAGGAGTGGAAGGCATCAATGGGGACACGCTCGAGGAACGTGTCGAACACCCCGTAGATGTTCCCGCAGGAATGGAGGAAGTAATACTTTCCCTTCTCGTGGGCAAGGGCACAGAACTTCTCATGCCAGGGGAAGACAAAATCCTCAAGGTCTTTCGGAGAGAGGAAGGTGGCGCTTCGAAACCCCCAGTCGTCCCCCTGGAAGATGCCCCCCACGATGTCAAGGTCAACAAGCTGCCGGTAGAAAGCGAGAGTGATCTCCCCCACCCGGTCAAAGACCGCCTGAACGAGAGGCCGGTTTTCATGGAGGAGAACGGCAAGGCCTTCAAAGCCAAGGAGTACTTCGCTCACCACCTCAAAGACCCCGCTACAGGCATTGAGAAGGAGCTTCATCCCCTCGGGAAGAAGGGATGAAAGGAGTTCATAGGGAGAGTAATCAAAACCTGCCACATCAGGCCAGGGGTAGCGCTCGAAGTCGTCGAAGGACGCAATCACCCCCGAGGACTCCTCAACCCACTCCCGCACCCCCCGGGAAAAGAGCGCGGTGTCTTCTCCTTTTCGGGTTTTCCCCACAAAGCGAAGCCCCATCCCCGGCACATCCACGAAGATACAGTAGTCGTACCCCAGGCGTTTGTAGAACTGGACAGACTGGCGGAGGAAAAGGGGCATGGTCTCGGGCACAGGCGGCACAGGAGTTTCCCCAAAGAGCCTGCGGGTCACCTCCGCAATGATTTCCGGGTCAACGAGGAGTTCCACAAAGTGGACCCGTCGGGGAGGCTTTTTCCGGGCCAGAACGGCGACAAACTCCTCAAAATCCGGGATGAAACGGTTCTCAGCAATCCACTCGAGGATACGCATTTACTCCCCCACAACCTGGATCCAGACCCGGCGTGTCCTCGGCCCATCGAACTCGCAGAGGAAAATCCCCTGCCAGGTCCCGAGAAGGAGTTTCCCATCCTCAAAGAGGACGCTCACCGATGGCCCCACGATGGAAGCCTTCACGTGGGCCGGGGAATTCCCCTCCCCGTGCTCGTAGGGGAGGTTCTCGGGAACGGCATGGCGAAGTCCCCGGAGGATGTCAAGGACCACATCCGGGTCGGCACTCTCGTTGATCGTGACTCCTGCAGTCGTATGGGGAACGTATACCACAGAGATTCCCCGCGTTTTCCCCGATTCCTCGATTGCTCGGCGGACAAAGGAGGTGATGTTCACGAGTTCCTCTTTCCTCCGTGTTGCTACCGTGAACTCATACATGGTTCCACCCCCTACTCGAAGAGCTTTCGGAACTCTTCCTCTGAAAGGGAGACGACACCTTCGCCATATCGCAGCAATCGTTTCTCCTCCGAAGTTGCCCAGGGCGTAAGGGGAAAGCGGACGGTGAGGGGGAGACGGAAAAAGGGCTGGTCCACGATGACCTCCCCGGGAAGCAGTGCCGCCGCCTTCTCCCGCAGGATGCCCTGAAGGTGTGCGTACTCTTCCTTGCTGAGTTCGGCATACTTCTGTCTTCCCACCACCGTCGTTGCCGCCTGGGTCACCACGCGGTAATCCACCTGAGACGCGGTCTGCTCTGCTCCGATGAGAACAATCCGGAAGGACCGGCCCCGTTCGGCCACATCCCGGAAAATCTGCCCGAGGAACCCACCACCCTCCCGGGGAGCGTATTTGTTGAGTTCATCGAGGTAAATGAAGACCGGCTCCTTCAGGAGATCCTGTTCTTTTGCCCAGAGAATTTCCCGGAGCACCGCCCCCACAACGAAAGCCTGCCCCCGGGAAGAGAGCTTGGCGATGTCCACCACCGTCACCCCCGCAGGACGGTTCCAGGGAAGGGTGTACTCGGGAACAGGAGGATGGTGGAAGACGACGGTACGGGAGGGAGGAATGCTCCGCCACAGCCTGGCAAGGCCGCTCCGCTCCGCCAGGCGTAACCTCCGGGAAATGGCAAGGATCGTCTTATCCTCGATTTTCTCGCTCCCAAGAGCCGCCGCCAGCGCCCCGGCCCCCTTCTCTCCCTCCTCAGTACACCCATGGAGGAGCTCGATGAGGTCCTTCAGAGAATTCGGAAGGCCGAATCTCCGGAGCATCCATGTCGGGTCCTGGCCACACACCGCAAGGTATAGCCGCACCAGGGTCCGGTCATCAAGGCCTTCGCAGGAGAAGCGAATGTTCTCCTCGAGGTACGGGGTATCCCGCGAGAAGAGTTCTGCCCTGGCTTCCTCGACAAGACGTGTGTACTGGTCAAAGAGGAATTCCTCAATCACCGAGACCGCCAGGGCAAAGTTTGCCTTTTCCTCAAGCTCCTCCGGGTCAAAGAAAAGCGGCAGGAGGTGGAGCTCGGCGATGTCGAGAATGTCCCATCCGTAGACGCTCACCCGCTCACGGGAGTGACGGATGTCGGGTCGTCCATCTTTCCTTGGAGGGACGGCCACGGTGACACCCTCAAAGGGGCGAGCGTCCACACCGAAACGCCGGAACATGTCCTCCCAGAGCTGAGCCTCTCTTGAACCCTTCGCCTCCTCCCATTCACTATTCCAGTGGTCAAGGAACAGGAGGCTTTCTCCCTTCACGTTGAAGACAATGGCCCGGCTATCCCGCAAGAATGTAGCCACGTCTCCTGAGAGAAAGCACTTCGGGGCGCGAGGGTAGTTGAGCATCATCCAGAGGAGGAAGGTGGCGTAGGAGGTTTTTGCCGCCACACCCGATTGGCCGCTGACGTTCACATGGGCCCCGTTGTCCCCAAGGAGGTACCGCACATCGAGGTACGCCACCTCATTGTTCGAGAGCACCCCGCAGGGGAGAGCCCGTCTTGCCCGTTTCACTTCGTCAAACCCCAGCGCCACATCGGTCTCTTCAGGGGGAGCAAGGAAAACTTTTTCTCCCACGGGCGGAGGGACAAGAGGAGGAACGGTGACGAAACTCTCTCCTTCCTTTTTCAGGGTTCTCGTCACCACCACCTGCCCAAGGTAAATCGTCACACCACTGTATCGTCCCTCGGCATAGGCCTCCTCCTGGTACCCTGTGGTGACCGTCCCATCCCAGGAGGCCACCACCTCGTTCACCACTCCGTACAGCCGAAAGGTTTCCTCCCCCCAGGAGAAGTCCACCCGCACAATAGCCTCAAGACGAATCCCAGGGGTAAAAGCAGGACGCATCCGTACCCAGAAGGTGTAGGGAGTAATCTCCCGCAAACCCGTGACAGTACCAATCTCTTCCAATTTCTCCACCTCACTCCTCAAGGCGCTCCCACACCGACGAGGGGTTTTTCTCCCAGAGTACCCGCTGCACGAGCTCCTGCACAAACCCCGAGGGAGCGAAGTGTTGACGAAGGCGCTCCTCAAGGGCGATGATCGGGAAGAGGTTCTCCGGGAGCCTCCGCCAGGGGTAATCCCCCGTAAGCTCAGGCAAAACCTGCGCCAGGCCGTCAAAGAGGCGGGTAATGTCAGAACGAAGGACAGGGAACTGCTCCCCAGGAACCACAACCTCCAGGCGAACCAAACCCTTCCAGGGGAAAGCAGGATCCTCCACCAGGCGAACGTAGGAGAACACCCGCAGGACGTCAGTGCGATCCTGACGCAGGAATCCCACGACAGCTGGGGTTCTACGACCCCGGGGGAGACGAAGGAGAGACTCAAGCCATTCCCGGGGGAGGCGGAGTTCTTCCACTCCCTTCACGAGACCACAGGGACCGACCCCGGGGATGAAGGTGGGAGGATCAATAAGGTGGATGGTGCCGTCTTTGACGACCGGGATACGCCGGTCAAGGAGCCGGCGCACCTCTTCCCGCTCGAGGCGCTGCATAACGTTGAGGATGGCTTGCCGGGCAACCTCGGTGTCGGCGAAAATTCTTGCTCCCCGCCGTGTCTCCTCAAGGCGGAAGACCATTCCCATCCCCAGGTCGATCTCCGGATGTTCCACCACCGCCCGGAGGGCGAGCTCTTCTCCTGCTCCAAGAACCCGCGCAAAAGACGGAGGCGAGGAGGGAGAAAACCCAAAGGAGAGCCCTTTACCTCTTTCCCACTGCACCCAGGAAGCGGCAACTTCAGCCAAAAGCAACACCGAAGTGCGGTAGAGAATCCGCACATGGATGCGGGCCTTCCCATCCACAAAGCACACCCGGTCAAAACCCGGAAACGAAAGATCCTCGGGGAATTCCCGCCATTCTTCGCTCTCCCAGAGGTCCCTGGGAGCAAGGGGGATATCTTCACCCACTTCGCGGTGGAAAAAGGCCTCGTCCTCCATGTACCAGTGGTCCACCTGGGCAAAGCCACCCCGAAGCAACGCTCCTATGTCACGATGCTTTCGCTCCTCCACCGCACCGCCCCCTCTCTGACCTCAAGCTGCACCGGGAAGTACCCGGCAAAATCCGGATCGTGGGTCACTACCCCCACCATTTTCCCTTCCCGGCTCAGGCGGAAAATGGCGTCAGCCACGAGATCAAGGTGTTCCCGGTCAAGGGACGAGAATCCCTCATCGATGAAGAGGCACTCCGTTCTGCGGGCGTAGCTCTTCTCGAGCTTGAGACTCGAAAGGGCCAAAGCCAAGGCCAGGGCAATCAGGGTCTTCTCACCGCCTGAACACTCCTCCGGCAGGCGCTCTCCTCCGCCGAACTTTCGGTCAAGAACCGCAAGGTCCGCCATGCCCCTGCGCATCTGCATCCGTAGCGCATATCGTTCCCCTGAGAGTTTCCGGAGAATTCGGGAACCCTCCTCTTCAAGGCGGGCGAAAAAGAGCCGAAGCAGATAGTTCTTGAACCCGCCCACCTCAAGCGCCTGTTGCAGATCCACATGAACCCGGTACGCTTTCATTCTCTGGCCCACCACCTCGCGGAGTTCTTTCCACTCCTTCTGCTTCTTCTCATTCTGCCGGAGCTTCTCCCGAACCTCTCCAAGGCTTTTGTGGAGGAAAGATACCCGCTCCTCAAGGTCCTGAGCTTCCTTCTGCCACCGGGCAAACGTCTCCTCGAGTTCGTCCTCAGCAAGGCCAAGCTCAGCAAAAAGCTTCTCTTTCTCCTTCTGCTGCTCCGCCATTCGCTTTTCCAGTCCTTCAAGCTCCCCTTCCAGGCGATGGAGCACCTCCCGCCAGTTCCCCCGTTCCCTATCCCGCAACCGACAGTACGTGGCCTCATCCCACCCTCGCTTCTTGAGCTCTTCAAGAAAGGCCTGCCGAAGGCGCTCCTCTTCCTGACCCAGGGAGTGCTGGTCCTGCAAGAGCTGCAAAAGACGCTCCTTCAGCCGGTTTCCATCTCCTTCAAGAAGCGCGATGTGCTCTCTTTTGGCCCTGATTTCCGCTCCAAGGCGCACAACCTCCTGCCCAGCCCTCTGAAACCCCCTTTTGAGGTCCTCGGCAAAGGCGAAAAAGGCCTCCTCAGGTACCCCACTCTCAGCAACTCCCCATAACGCACAGTACTCCCCAAGGATTGCTCGCTGTCGTTCAAGCTCTGCCTGCAGTGCTTCTAAGGTAGCGGTTACACTCCCAAGACGCTGCATCTCCTCTTGCAACCGCTCTTCAAGCGAGGCAATCCGCCCCTCAAGGGCAACCAGGTCCTTCTGGAACGCTTCTGTTTCCCTCTGCAGAGCTTCCCTGGCCTTCTCCTGGGACCTCACCCACTCGCGGAAACGGGAAAGGTTCAGCACATCCTGCTCGGGGTACCCGCAGCTCTCAAGACTCTCTCTGATGCGCCGGTACAGCTCCTGGAGCTCCCGACCAAGAACCTCCTCCCTCTTCCCCACTTCCTCAAGGTCCCTGAGGGCTCTTTCCTCCTCTTCTCGGAGCTCCGCAATGCTCCGGAGGAGGTGTTCTCTCTGCGACGCAAGGCGGGCGAGACGCCCGTGGAATTCCCGGTACTCTTCCTCAAGCGCAAGGATATCCACCCGCACCCTTTCCCCTTCCGGGAACGGTACCGCACTTCCGCACACCGGGCATACCCCGTGGCGACGCCACTCCTCCTCAAGTTCCCCAACCACAAAGGCCTTGACCCCAAAGCGGTACTTTGCCTCACGGTCCTTTCTCTGGGCTTCAAGTTCCTGCAAAGAAGCCTCAAGCGTCTCTTTCTCCTTCAAAAGTCCAAGCAGTTTCTCCTTTTGCCTTGTGAGCTCTCCTTCGATTCTCCGTCGCTCCCCTTCAGCCTGTTTCAGCTCCTGGCGCTTTTCCTGCGCTTCGGGAACGAGGGCATCAAGAACCCGAGTTGCCTCCTCAATCCTTCTCCAGGCGCTCTCCACCCTGGCAAGACGGGCTTCCCGCTCTTTGAGCGCTTCCACTTTCCTCTCCCGTTCTCTCAAAAGGTCTTCGTGCTCCCTCACAAGCTCCTGGAGTCTCGTCCTGAGTTTCTGTCCTTCCCTCTCCCAGAATACGTACTCCTCTTTGCGCCTCCGGATATCCTCAAAGAGGGGCTGCCCCCGCTCCTCAACCTCCCGGACAAGACGTTCAAGCCTCTCCTGTTCCTCCCTCCAGTGCTTCTCCTCCCTGAGGAGTTCCTCCAGGGACTTTTTAGCCGAAAGAAGGCCCTCTTCGGTCTTCCTGAGGTCTTCCTCGGTCCTTGCCACCTCCTGATTCACCCGCTCAAGGAGCTCTGCCTTTGCCTTCCAGGGTCTTTCAAAGGCCTCACAGAGGTAGTGCGCCAGTTCAATATCGTCGTCTTCCTGAATTTTCGGTCGCACCTCCTCGCAGCGCTTGCGGAGGACAGAAAGCTGTGCCTCGTTTTCTCGGAGCTTTCGGAGGATTTCCCCAAGTCGCTTCGCCTTCTCCAGGCGCTCCTGCAGGTCCCGGCGCCGGATCTCGGCATCCTCAAGTTCTTGCTCGATGTTTTTCACCTCTTCCCGGAGCCGTACCTCCTCTCCGGGAAGGTCCTCGGCTTCAAGCAGGCGAAGTCTTTCCTGGTGGGACCCGAGTTCCCCCTCAAGAGCCCTCACCTCACCTCGAACCTGCTCGCGGATTCTGTCGAGGATGTCAAGGCCAAAGAGGCTGCTCAGGATCCTGAAGCGGTCCGCCGAAGACGCCTCAACAAAGGCCAGGGTTTCTCCCTGGGGGAGGAATACAGAGGACCGGAAGGTCAGGGCATCGCAGCCGAGGAGCTCTTCAATGCGCTGGTTGACCCCCTGCTCCCCAGAGGCCACCGGCTTCCACCGCTCCCTCTCGTACTGCTCAAGGTAGGCCACACCCCCCTGCTTCGCCGAGTACTCCCGGGTGACCCGGAACTTCTTCTCCCCAAGGAGGAACTCAAGTTGCACCCGTAAGGCTTTGTCGGGACTCCCCCGGTAAATGAGCTCCTTTTTCCCTCGCTCAGAGCGAATCCCCCGACCGTACAGGGCAAAGTACATCGCCTCAAGGAGTGACGACTTTCCCGCCCCGTTGGGACCCACGATGACAAAGAGGTCTGAGGGAAACTCAAGCTCTGCGCACTCAAGCCCCAGAAAACGCTCAACCCGAAGACGCAGTGGCCTCATTCCTGTTCTTCCTCAAAAGCCCTGTGGTAATATACTTCAAAAAGCCGCACCACGTCCTCCGAGAGTCCCTCCTCCTCGGCAAACCGGGCGAAAAGTTCCGGTAGCGCCGCTATATCGAACGAGGCCTGGTCGCTTTCTCGATGTTCCTCTTCATCCCAGACCGCCTCAACCACCACCACCTCGAAGCGTTCTCCCCGGAGCCGGCGGAGTTCCGTGAACCACTCAGGGGAAAGCATCTCTCCCGGAATCCGGAGCCGCACATAGTTCCGCCGGCCATTGCGCAGCCGCTCCTCTATGAGGCGGCGAACCTCCAAAACCCCAAGGGGCTTTTCGAGGTCGATGCTCAGAAGGGCAGAGCTTTCAAAGAACACCGGATGAATCCTGGGTTTTTCCCCAAAAACGAGCTCCACCAGTACAAAGCCACCTTTCTGGTCGGGGTTCTTAAAATTCTCCGGAACAAGGGAAGATGGGTAACAGAGGGAGAAGGGGGCCTCAAGAACTGTGTACCCGTGGAGATGCCCCAGGGCACCGTAGGAGAAACCGTGAGGGAAATCAGCCTTTTTGAGGAAGACTTCCCGGGAAGCATTGGCCTCAGCGTAGAAGGCCAGCTCCTCCACCGTCAGATGACCAAGGAGAATGTGGAAATGGCGGGGGTTGAACAAGCTCTTCCACTTCTCCATGGTGCGCCGAAGGTGGTCCCTCACCATGGCCTGAACTGTTTCCCCGGGGTGATCGGCAAGGAACCTTGAGAGCGGCAGATAAGGGATCGGGAAGATGGTCACCCCAAGCTCCGGAAAGGTCCTCGGCTCCATGTCCCGGATAACTGTGATGTTTTTGGGGAACACCCGCTGCAGGGCTTCCACGGCGTACCAGTCATGGTTCCCGATGAGCCACACAAAAGGAGCAACCTCCGCAAGTTCCACAATGACCTCAGCGGCAAGCTGGATGGCCTCCCTGGGGGGATGGTAGTACTGGTGGAAGAGGTCCCCGGCATGGAGCACAAGGTCAACCCGTTCGTCTCTTGCCACCCGAGTGAGCTTTTCAAGGCATTCCCGCTGCTCTTCCAGGCGGTCGATCTCCCGGTGACTCTTCCAGGAAACAAGCCCAAGGTGCCAGTCAGCAGTATGGAGTATTTTGAGCGGTTTCATCTTCGCCCCACGGCAATATTGTACCAGACTCGGGGACA
>JAPWUU010000048.1 GCA_028275365.1 Candidatus Caldatribacterium sp. | reverse complement strand
CAAAGCGCGGGAAATGCTGTGAGTGTGTGGCGTACCACCGCGCCCATGGAGAAATCCCGGGGTGCTTCTTTCCGCCTGACGTTGAGCGTACCTATGACCGTTCCATTCGGAGGTTCATTGCAGCGTATCAGAAAGCCTGAAAACCTGATTGTCGACCTCTCCCGGACCCTTGTTCCGGGGGAGTCCTCCTTCTCTGGGGACCCGCCCTTTCTCGTTCTCCCCTGGCACCGGCACAACATCCATGGGTTCGCCACTCAGGTGCTTTTCCTTCCAGAGCATGCGGCAACCCACGTGGATGTTCCCCGGCACTTCTTTAAGGATGCTTGGGGAGTAGAGGCTATTGCTCTTGAACGGTTCTTTGGACGGGCTCGAGCCCTTGACCCCGAGAGACTTCCCCGTCCTCTTGAGGAGACGCTACTTCGGAAACTCAACGTGGCGGAGGGGGACATCGTCCTCTTTGTGGGGAACCCGAAGCTCACAGAGGAAGACGCACAGGCACTCCTTGCCTGCGGTGTGAAAGGAGTGGGGGTTGAAGCAGAGAGCATTGACGAACCGCCCTTCCCCCTGCATCGCCTGTTCCTTCAAGCAGGAGTGCTGATTTACGAAAACCTCACCGGTGTCGCTCACCTTGTGGGGAAAGACATCCTCTTCTTCGGCTTTCCCCTGAAGATTTCCTCCGCAACTGCCTCCCCAGTACGGGCGGTGGCGATTATTTTGCCTTCGGAAGACGCGAGCGGGCTTCCTTGAGCCAGTACTGTCCGGTGGCATCGTCCGGTCGAAGCGCCGCGTATTTCTCCAGGGCCCACACGGCGTTGTGGTAGTCGCCGGTCCGGAAACTCGCGATTCCGAGCCAGTAGTAGGCTTTGTCGAATGTTTTGTTAGCCTCGATAGCCTTTTTGAAGTACTCTATGGCGTCGTAGGGCTCGCCCCGCTCCAGAGCCACGATGCCCCGCTCGTAGTTCTCCCAGGCATCTTTTCCGTACTGTTTCCAGTTTCGAACCTTTTTCAGGAAGTACTTGGCCTGCTCGTTTCCCGGGTCAAGCTGCACCACCTTTTCCCAGGCCCAGATGGCTTCATCGTACATATCCTCTTCCTGATAGGTTCGGGCAAGCCAGATCCAAGCCTTCACGAAGTCGGGTTTGGTGGTGACGGCCTCGATGAAGAACTGGATGGCCTCTTCCTTCCTCCCTACCTGGTAGAGGTTATACCCCTGGTCGAACATCACCTGGGCGTAGCCTTCTTCGGGAACGTCAATGCTATACGGGGCAAAAGAAGGGACTTCCCCATCGGCCCAGGCGAAGGAAACCCAGAGGAATACAAGAGACAGCGCCAAGAATGCGTATCGCATAGGCTCTCCTCCTTTTTCCTTATTGTACCACAGGAATTTCAAGTTCCGGGGCGTCGTTCTCCAAGACACCCGTTGTGACGTGACAGCCGCAGTACCGGGCAAAGAGAGACGAGGCTTCGGCGAGGATCTCCTCGAGGTCCTCAAGCGTGAAGGGGGGAAGGCAATCGATGTTGATGACCGCGGATACGGTGCTTTCCGTGATTTTCGTTGCGTCTCCCTGTCGCCAGGTCCACTTCCGGCAGAGGACCTTGCGGCTATCCCGAAGGATGATTTCGCCTTTTTGCGGAGGTTCTGGCTCGGTACCGTTGAGGGGGATGTACCATTCGTCCCCCTGCGCATAGGTGAGCACGAGGTCTCCCTCAATTTTTCCCAGGTCATCACCTCCGCAGGGAAGACCATGGCGGAGAGATACCGTATTCATGAGGGCCACGGGGGTGTTGATGTAGGGAAGGGTACCCCCCTTGAGGACTCTCCGGAGGAGGTTCTCGATGGAGGGGGGATACCGGTTGGGGTTTGTCCCGAACTTCATGAAGGCTTCACGCCAGCTTGCGATTTTCGGATCGTCCCGGAGGGTTTCAAGGGTGTACCGTTCCCGGGCAGTGCGTTCTGCTTCCCGGAGAAGACGTACCACGTCTTCCTGCTCGCCGTGGTTTGCCATCTCCGAGAGGACGAGAACGCCCCGGAGATACCCGGGGTACGAGGCGAGAATCGCCGGATCGATGCGGTACTTCACTGGTGTTCCTCCTTTTCGGTGGTCGGCTCAATGTGGACCGTCACGTCAGTCACACCGTTAAATTTCTGCTTGATGGCCTGTTCCACCTCTTCCGATATCCGGTGGGCTTCCTCAACGGACATGTTTTCGTCTACGAGGACGTGGAGGTCGAGGTGGATGTCGTCGGCCCGTCCGCGGGTTCGGATTTTGTGGCACCCCTGTACTGCGGGAATCCCCTGCACGACGTGGGCGATGGCCTCCGGATGGAGCACATTCTCGTCGCAGAGGATACGAGAGCTCTCGCGAATAATGGCAATTCCTGCTCTGACGATAAGGCCGACGATGACGAGTGCCGTGAGGGTATCCACCCAGGGAAGACCAAGCCGCACCGCCACAAGCGTTCCGAAAACCCCCAAAGAAACGAAAATGTCACTCTGGGTGTGCAGGGCATCCGCAAGGAGGAAGTCGCTGCGCCATTTTCGGCCTACCGATTTTTCCCAGAAAACCACAAGGGTGTTCACAAGAATAGTGACCGCAATGATGACAAAGCTTTCGCTTCGGATTTCGGGGACACGGGATGTGCTCAGGCGGGCCCACACTTCCCGGATGATTTCTGAAGCCGCGCCAAAAAGGAGCATGGCAATGCCCAGGGAAGCGAAGGTTTCAAACTTCTTGTGTCCATAGG
Source organism: Candidatus Caldatribacterium sp. (assembly GCA_028275365.1). GTDB lineage: Bacteria > Atribacterota > Atribacteria > Atribacterales > Caldatribacteriaceae > Caldatribacterium. Next base: position 6,266 of record JAPWUU010000048.1, on the reverse strand, counting down.
GATGGCTGGCATCTGCCGGGCGGAAAGCAAAGGCGAGCCCGAAGAGCCCGATGATGTTTGAGGCTCCATCGGAGAGAGAGTGGAATCCATCGGCGGTGATGCTTGCAATCCCCGCCATTTTCCCGTAGAGGACCTTGGCAAGGGCAACGCCGAGATTGCAGAAAAGGACGTAGAGGAGTATCCGGCGAAGCGCGATGTATCGTATTCTTTCATCCATGGGAACTCACGCAGGTCACATGGCAGCTTTTGATACCCCTGAGGTTTTTGAGTTTCCGCACAAGGGCAGCAACAGACGCTGCATCCCCCCGCACGAGCATCACCTCAAGACAGGTCTTTGTGTTGCAGTGCACGTGGGTAGTGGAAGCGATGGTATCCTGGAAGGCGTGCTCAAGCTCAAGGAGTCGCTTCGTGCAGTTCCGGACCGTATGGTCGTACACGATGGTGATCGCCCCGAAGACCTCTCCCTCAAGGTGCTCAAGGCGCTGCTCACTCACGAAGCGACGCACAAGGTGCCTCAGGGCTTCGGAGCGGTTGGCAAAGCCTTCCTGAGCCAGGGTTTTGTCGAACGCCTCAAGGAGCTGCGCTTCCATGGAAACTCCAAAACGCACAAGATGCATCGTCATACGTTCCCTATTATACCAGGGAGCCGCTTTCCAGGCAGCGGGCGTTCGTGCTACAATTTTCTATAATCGTGCCACAAAGGGGTGGTGCTCTTGCGAACCCGCGACCTCACCAGGGCTTCAGTGCTCCTTGCCCTTGGCATCATCCTCCCGTCGTTTTTCCACCTCTTGGGCATCCCCGGGCAGGTGTTCCTCCCCATGCACATCCCAGTGTTCCTTGGGGGATTCCTCCTTGGGAGTGGAGAGAGCTTCCTCCTCGGTGTGGTTCTCCCTCCGGTGAACTTCCTGGTAAGCGGCATGCCGCCTTTCCCCAATTTCTTCGTCATGATGGGAGAACTCGGGGTGTACGGGCTTGCGAGTTCCCTCTTTTTCCGTCGCCTCCGGTGGGGCATTGTTCCTTCGCTTTTTGGAGCAATGCTTCTGGGCCGTGCGGTGGCAATCTCTGGGTACTTCGTGCTCTTTGCCATCCTGGGGAGGGACTTCAATGTGCTATCGCTTCTCCAGAGTCTCTTTGTGGTCTCCCTGCCGGGAATTGCCATTCAGCTTGCGGCGGTTCCGGGACTTGCGGCGCTCATTCTGAGGAGGGAAAAGGATGTCGCAGGATATCCGCGCCTTCTTTAACGAGAAAGCCCCCTTCTGGGACGCCATGCAGGAGGTTCCCGAAGGGAAACTCCGGGCATTGCTTTCGGAACTTCCCATTGCCCGGGGTGGTGTCATTCTTGATGTCGGCTCGGGCACGGGAGTCCTCGTCCCTTTTCTCCGGGAACTTTTTGCCCCTTCCCTCATCGTGGAGCTCGACATTGCCGAGGCAATGCTTGCGGAAGCCCGGAAGAAATTCGGGGACGATGGTATCCGGTACGTTCACGGTGACGCAAAAGACGTGGTGTTCGCCGAGACTTTCGATGCTATCGTCTGTTACTCCTCCTTTCCTCATTTCGAGGACAAAAAGGGGACTCTTCGGCACCTTTGTGCTTTCCTCAAGGATGGCGGGGTCTTTGCCATTCTCCACACCGCTTCTCGAGAACACATCAATGCTCTCCATGCCCAGAACGAGGTCACCAGAAACCATCTCCTCTCCGAGGGGAACGAAGTCGCCCGAATGCTTGCTGGTCTTGGGCTTTCTGTTCTCATCGTTCGTGATACCCCTGAGGAGTACCTTGCCGCAGGACTGAAAAAGGGCGTACAATAGGAAAAAAGACTCGAGGTGCACCTTGGGCATTTTCCTGCAGTTTGGGGCGGGTAACATCGGACGGGGATTCATGGCGCAGCTCTTTTTCGAGGCGGGATACGAGGTCGTTTTCGTCGATGTCCGAAAGGACCTCGTCGACCTCCTCAACACCCGGAAAGTGTATCCCCTCCGTATTCTCGATGCGTATACGAAAGAGACCGTCGAGTACTCCATCGGTCCGGTACAGGCGCTCCATGCTTCTGACACAGAAGCAATTGCTACGGTATTTTCTCAGGCTGAGGTCTCCGGAACTGCGGTTGGGGTGAAAAACCTTGAAAGCCTTGCTCCCCTCATAGCTTTGGGAATCAAAAGACGCCGGGAATGCGGTGGGCTACCTCTTGACATCTACCTCTGTGAAAATGCCAAAGATACCTCGAGCTTCCTCAAAAAAGCGGTTTTCCAGCACCTCACCGGGGAAGAGCAATCATGGGCCGAGAAGCATATCGGTTTTGTGGCCACGAGTGTGGCCCGTATGGTTCCCTCGAGAGAAGCGTTCCCGGAGCTTGAGGATCCCCTCCTTGTGGTTGCCGATGCGTACCGTGAATTTCCTTATGATGCCAGGGCCTTGCGGGCTCTTCCGCCCTGCGTTCGGAGCATGAAACCGGTGGTGAACTTCGAAGCCGAGTTCTTCCGGAAACTCCACACCCACAATCTCGGTCACGCCGCGTTGGCGTACCTCGGGTACCTGAGGGGTCGTACCTACGTCCACGAGGGGTTTTCTGACCCCCTGGTGAACGAAGTCTTTGAGAAGGCTCTGGATGAGACAACCGAGGCGCTCTTTCGCCGGTTCCCCGACCTTGACCGGGAAGAGCACAGGAGGATCCGGGAAGACATCCGGGTACGCTTTGGGAATCCCCTCCTTCGGGATACCGTGCACCGGGTTGCCCGGGATCCCCTTCGGAAGCTCGCTCCTTCTGAGCGCCTTATCGGGAGTGCTCTGCTCTGCCTTGAAGAGGGGGTATTCCCCGAGTACATCGCCTGCGTGTGCGCTGCTGCCCTGTGTTACGACTGGCATGGGGATCCTGAGGCGGTTCGGCTTCAGGAGATGGTAAAGGAAAAAGGCCTTTTTCCTCTCCTTGACGAGTTCTGTGGCATTCCCCCTGCAAGCCCTCTGGGGGAGCGAATCATTTCCTGGTACGAATTTTGGCGACGCCCACAAAAGGAGTGATGGAACGTGCAAGCGGCAGTTTTCTACGGACCCCTGGATCTTCGGGTTGAGGAACGGCCGGTTCCTCAGGTGGGGAAAGGGGACGTTCTGGTGAAGGTTGAGGCGTGTGCCATCTGCGGGACCGATGTTCGTATTTTCCACTTTGGCCACCGGGCCATTACCGGACCCCAGATTCTCGGCCATGAGATTGCCGGGGTTATTGCCGAGAAGGGAGAAGGCGTGGAGGGGTACGAGATAGGGGATCGGGTTGTGGTGGACCCGATTGTCTCCTGCGGGCAGTGTTTCTTTTGCCAGCGGGGGCTCACGAACCTCTGCCTTGTTTTCAAGGAGAGGACCGAGGCTTTCGGGTACTACTACCCCGGAGGGTTTGCCGAGTACGTCCTTGTGCCGGAGAAGGCTGTGCGGCGGGGGAATCTCGTGAAGTTCCCCGAAAGCCTTTCCTTTGAGGAAGCGGCGATCTCCGAGCCCATGGCCTGTGCCCTGAACGGTCAGCTCCTCTCCAGGGTGGGACTGGGTGACCGTGTTCTGGTTATCGGTGCAGGACCTGTGGGATGCATGCACGTGGCGCTTGCTAAGGTCCTCGGAGCAACGAGGGTTTTCGTTGCCGAGATTCAGGAAGCCCGCCTTTCCGAGGCGAAGCGCTTCGGTGCCGACCGGTTCATCAATCCTGCAAAGGAGAACCTGAGAGAGGTTGTCCTTGCGGAAACCCAGGGGATTGGCCCTGATGTGGTCATCGTCGCTGCATCTTCCCGTAAGGCCCAGGAAGAGGCGGTGGAACTTGCTGCCCCCCGGGGGCGGGTGAACTTCTTCGGGGGTCTTCCCAAGGACGACCGCATGGTCCAGGTCGACGGCAACACGGTCCACTACAAGGAGCTCTTCATCCACGGGACCTCAGGGGCCACCACCGCCCATATCCGTACCTGCCTTGACCTCATGGGTGCAGGACGCATCGATGGCAAAGCGTACATTTCGAAGGTCATCGCTCTCCAGGAACTCCCCGAGATGCTCCGGGAGATTCAAAAGGGGCCGTACCTCAAGGTCATCGTCCGACCGTAAGAAGGTCGTGTTCTGGCAACAATTTTTCTCTCCCTGGAAGAGACAGGGCGCTTTTTGTGTTCTATAATGCACAAAGGGATTTCTGGAGGGGGATATGGGTAAGCTCACGCTCCCGGCGCTGGTGCGAGCGGTTGAGGATTTACCGGCCTTACCGGCAGTAGTGCAGCGGGTTATCGCGCTCACGGAAGACCCGAAGTCCACTGCCCGGGATATCAACAACGTTCTCACGCAGGACCAGGGGCTCACGGCCAAGGTCCTGCGCCTGGCGAACTCTGCGTTCTACGGTTTCCCCCGGCGCATTTCCACCGTTACCGATGCCACGATTCTCCTCGGTTTCCAGACCATCCGGAGCATTGTTCTTGCAGCCTCAGTCAGTGAGATGATGAAAAGGGAACTCAGAGGGTATGCTCTGGAGCGGGGGGAGCTCTGGAGGCATTCCCAGGCGACGGCTGTGGGTGCCCGCATGCTGGCAAGGGAAGTGAAGTTCTCCCGTCTTGAGGTGGCCTATACGGCGGCTCTACTCCACGACATCGGGAAGCTTATTCTTGATACCTACCTGAGGGATGAGTACGAAGCGGTACTCGAGAAGGTTGAAAAGGAGCATGTGACCTTCCTTGCGGCCGAAGAAGCCCTTCTGGGGTTCCACCATGCCCTTGTGGGGGCAAAAGTTGCCGAAAAGTGGAATCTCCCTCTGGAGCTCGTTGAGGCCATTGGGTTCCACCACGAACCGGAACGGGCTCAGGAGAACCCCAAACTCACCGCCATTGCCCACATTGCGGACTGCATGAGCGTGAGCCTTGGCATGGGGGTGGGGGTTGACGGCTTCCTCTACCGCATTTCCCCAAAGGCGGTGGAACTTTTAGGTCTTCAAGAGGACCAGGTGGACCGCCTCTTTGCGAATCTCATGGAAGTTCTGGTCGATGAGGATACCTTTGGGGAATGACTCGGTCCCTGTGGGGGTAAAGCGATGGAGGACAGAGCAAAAACCCTCGTGTACGGAGCTTTGGGTATTGCCCTTGTGGCTTTGGCCACGATGAGCATCCAGATTCCGGTGCCCCAGACGCGGGGGTACATCAACCTGGGAGACACAGTGATTTTTGTCTTTGCCATGCTCTTTGGAGCTCGGATCGGAGCGCTCGCTGGGGGTGTGGGGTCAGCGCTGGCCGACCTTCTCACAGGATACGCGCACTGGGCACCTTTTACGCTTGTCATCAAGGGGATTGAGGGGCTTCTTGTGGGCCTTTTGGCCTCAGGAGAAAAGAGCTACCCCGTTCGGGTCCTTGTGGGCCTTCTTGGGGGTCTTGTCATGGTTTCTGGGTATTTCCTCGCCGAAGTTGTCCTTTATGGATTCGGGGCAGCCCTGGCCGAGCTTCCGGGGAACTTCATCCAGGCCGGGAGTGCGGTGGCGATCGGTCCCCTTGTTGTCTTAGCCCTCCAGAGAGTTTTGAGGGCCATAATCCGCCGAATCTGAGGAGAGTTTCTCCAGGACCTCCCTTGCAATTTCTGGAAAAGCCGCAAGGAGGCGGTGTACGAGGGAAGGGATGGCTTCTCTGTTTTTCCCCTCAAAGCGAAGGGTGTACACGGGCTCGGTCACGGATTTCCTGATGAGTGCCCACCCCTCTTCCCACTCCACCCGCAGGCCATCGAGTTTCAAGATGCTCCCACTTCGCAGGGTGCTCTCAAGGAGGGAGAGGAGGTTTTCTCGTCCTTTCTGGGGAATGCGGATATCGGGGGTCACGAAGCTTTTGGGGAAAGTGGCGATGATGGACGAGAGCGGTGTGCTGTTTCTGCTCAAAAGGGTGAGGAAGAGCGAGGCGGCGTAGAGCCCATCGTCCCGGCCGAGTTCTCGGAAGAAGTAGTGGCCACTGATCTCCCCCGCCATCACAGCGTTTTCCTCAAGGAGCCTCCGCTTGATATAGGCATGGCCTGAGCGCTCCGGAATGGGGATGCCTCCGGCTCGGCGCACCTCCTCGGGGACGACGGAGGAACACTTGAGATCGTAGACGAACTTCTTCTCCCCGGGGATAGGGGCGAAGTACTGGCGGATGAAGAAGATCATCCCCTTTTCTCCCTCAAGCACCGTCCCATTGTCGGCCACAAAGACCACCCTGTCTCCGTCACCGTCGAAGGCAATGCCCGCGTCGGATCCGGTTTCCAGAACTTTTTCCCTCAGGGTCCTGAGGTTTTTTGCCTC
>JAPWUU010000002.1 GCA_028275365.1 Candidatus Caldatribacterium sp. | reverse complement strand
CGGCAACGCTATGGATTTTCGTGACCTCGATAGCCTGTTCCACAGTGAGCGGAGGAAGCAGTGAGGGGAGTTTTCGGGCCAGCATAGTCTTGCCCGAGCCAGGTGGTCCGATGAACAGGAGATGGTGTCCTCCCGAAGCGGCAATCTCCAGTGCCCGCTTCCCCTGTCTTTGACCTTTGATCTCTGCAAGGTCCTCATCGAAGGACGGAGAAGCAAGGTATTCTTCCCAGGACCGCTTCAGGGGTTTGAGCGTTCGTTGACCCTCGAGGAAATCGCATACCTCGCGGAGCGTGCGAAAACCAAATACCTCGACACCTTCCACCACAGCGCTCTCCTGAGCGTTAGCTAAAGACAGAAGCATCCGGTACGGCTTCCCCTGGAGGGAGAGAAAGTGGGCCACAGGGAAAACCCCATTGACTGGCCTGAGCTCTCCAGAAAGGGAGAGCTCCCCCAGGGCGACAATTCCCTCTGGAAGAGAACGGAGTTGCTCTGTGGCAAGAAGGATTCCCAGGGCAATTGGAAGGTCGAAGTCGCTTCCCGTCTTTTTCAGAAATGCCGGTGCGAGGTTCACGGTCACCCTCTGAGGGGGGAAGGTAAAACCGCTATTCTTTAGAGCACTCCGGACCCGTTCCCGAGCTTCCTGAACAGCGGCATCAGGCAACCCCACGATGTGAAAAGAGGGAAGCCCTGCACCGACGTCGACCTCAACCTCCACGAACCGAGCGTCAATGCCAAAACTCGTTGCGCTGAGCACCCGCGCCAGCACCGTCCTCGCCTCCTCAGAAGGCTGAAGGATAGTGGGAAATTCTGGGTTTCTTCCCCTCAAGATGTACTGTGATGACGTCAAAGCGAAAAGCGGTATCCTCAGGATTGTACCCGCGCTGCGTGAGGTAGAAGAGGGCACTGCGCCGGACACGTTCCTGTTTCTCTTCGGTAATGGCCTCTTCCGGAAACCCTGCTCTGGTGCTTTCCCTGGTTTTCACCTCGACAAACACCAGACATGTTCCCTTCCGGGCGATCAGGTCAATTTCCCCAAAGGGAGAGCGAAAGTTCTTCTCCAGAATCTCCGCTTTGAAGACGGTTCGTAACCACCGCTCCGCCAGGGCTTCACCCTGCGCGCCCTTTTTTCGCCTCTCCGAACTGCCCACAGAAAGACCTCCGGTGACACGGGGCAAGGCCAAATGCCCGAATGCGCTCAAAATGCAGCGCCGTCCCGTAGCCTTTGTGCTTGGAGAACCCGTATTCTGGGAAAAGCGGGTCATACCACTCCTCCATGATGCTGTCCCTCACAACCTTGGCCACCAAAGCAGCACAGGCCACGGCGAGACTCCGTTCTTCAGCCTTGGGGAGGGAGAGCACCGGGGTGAAGGACCAGGGAAGGTGCATCCAGTCCACAACGAGATACTCGAAACGTCCTGCAGCAATTGCCCGCCATGCCGCCTCGTACAGTGCAAGCTCATTGGCCCTCTGGATACCTACAAGGTCGATCCACCGCTCGCTCACAATGCTCAGACCAATGGCCACCGCTTCACGACAGATGACTTCAAAAAGTGCCCTTCGCCTTGCCGGGGAAACACGTTTGGAATCCGGAACGTTCTGGAGGGGGAAAGAAGGAGAGAGGACCACACAGCCTGCCACAAGAGGCCCCGCCAGAGGCCCCCGACCGGCTTCGTCTACACCACCAACGTGATGGTATCCCAAACTCCACAGTCTGTGCTCAATGAAATCAGCGGAGGATGCGGACACGATGGGGCGGCCAGTAGACGAGAAAGGCTCTGCCTAAGATATTCTTTCGGGGAACATACCCCCAGAAACGGCTGTCGTCACTGTTTTCGCTATTGTCTCCCAGGACAAAGTAGTGTCCTTCCGGGACGACCCTTTCTCCCTGACCGTAGTACCCGGCACTATAGTAGGTCCGGTTAAAGAGCTTTCCAGAAAGGGGGGCTCCGTTGATGAGCACCTTTCCCCCCGTAATCTCAACTCGTTCTCCTGGAAGACCAACGATGCGCTTGATGAGGTTCTTCCGGTTATCAATCGGGTACCGAAAAACGATGATATCCCCTCGCTGCGGCTCGGTGAACCGGTAGAGGAACTTGGCCACAAGCACCCGTTCCCCCGGAACCAGGGTGGGCTCCATCGAGGTGCTCGGGATGTAATACCCCTCCACCACAAAGTACCGAACAAGAAGGGCAATGACCAGAGCCCAGAGAACGGTTTCAACGAGTTCTCGCAAGGCGTTCTTCTTTTTAGACCTCGCGTCTTTCCTCAATACGCGACTCTTTGGCACTTTTCTTCCTCAGGTAGTAGAGCTTTGCCCGTCTGACCTTTCCGCGCCGCAGAATCTCAATGCGCTCAATCCGGGGAGAATAGAGAGGGAAGATGCGCTCCACACCAACGCCAAAGGATACCTTCCGCACCGTGAAGGTCCGGTTGACCCCAGAACCCCGTACCGCGATGACCAGACCCTCAAAGGGCTGAACGCGCTCTTTATCCCCCTCGATGACCTTGAAGTGCACGCGTACGGTATCTCCAGGAGCAATTTCAGGAACCTCTGCGTCGTCTTTGATAAAACTTCCTTCAACCGCTCGCAGGATCCTTGCTCTATCCATGGAAACCTCCTCCTCAGGCCAGAAATCTCGGAATACTATACCACGCCTCTTTCCCTTTCGCAAGGAGGACGGAGCGCAAGGCGCTGAAAAAGGTCCGGACGCACTTTTCTGGCTTTTTCCAGAGCCTTCTCTTTCCGCCACTTCTCGATAAGCGCATGATTGCCAGAGAGCAGGACCTCGGGTACCTCCAGACCACAAAATACCCGGGGTCGGGTATACTGCGGTGGACCAAAAACCCACTCCGAGAAGGAATCATACCGCAGGGATTCTTCATCCCCCAAAACTCCAGGGATAAGACGCACCACTGCCTCCACGATGACGAGCGCGGGGAGTTCTCCCCCGGAGAGGACGTAGTCTCCAATGGAAATTTCCCGCGCTCCGGTAATCTCTATCACTCGCTCGTCGATGCCCTGGTAACGACCACAGAGGATGAGGAGGTGACTCTTCGTCGCCAGTTCCCGGGCAATGCTTTGGGTGAACAGTTCCCCCTGGGGACTTGTGACAATCACCAGGGGCTGGCTCTGCGTGTACTCGTTGATGAAGCGCACGGCCCGAACCAGGGGCTCGGGTTTCAGGACCATGCCCGGACCTCCCCCAAAGGGGTAGTCGTCAACCGTTCGGTAGCGGTCCTGAGAGAAACTGCGCAGGTTGTGGACCTTGATGAACACCAATCCTTTCTCCTGGGCTTTCCCCAGAATGGAAGCGGCAAGGTATGGCCGAATGGCCTCGGGAAAGAGGGTAACGATGTCGATGCGAAGCTTCATTCCCAGAACCCCTCGGGGCAGGCGACCTCGAGAAACCCCTCCTCAGGGCGGACGGCTACCACAAAAGCAGAAACAAAGGGCAAAAAGAACTCCCGCCCTTCGGTGTCTTTGACAAGGAGGTAATCGTAAAGCGCCATGGGGATAACCGCGTCCACCACGCCACGGCGTGCACCGCGTTCCCAGACTTCAAGACCCACTAGCTCAAAGTGGTAGAAATGACCAGGGGGAAGAGGTGGAACATCCTCCCTGGGAATGGCAAGAAAGAGACTCCGGAGCATTTCTGCTTCCTGGCGCGAAGTAACCCCCCGAAAACGGAGGAGGAGGAAATTCCCGCGCCAGGCCACATCCTCCACCACCCTCTCGACAAAGGTCCCCTGGGGAGAACCGACGAGAAACACCGCTCCCCGCACGAAACGCTCGGAAAAATCCGTCAGCGGGAGCACCCGAACCCAGCCTTTCAACCCATGGGGTGCGGTAATCCTCCCCACGAAGACCCGATCAATGTGGCGAGGCACACAAGCCCCTCCCTATTCCAGAATCTCCACCACCGCTTTCGTTCCCCTCTTTGCCGAAGCGGCCTTGACGATGGTCCGGAGGGCCCGGGCTACCCTCCCCTGCTTGCCGATGATTTTCCCAGTATCGGAGGGTGCTACCCGCACCTCGTACACGACCGACTTCTCCCCCTTCACCTCAGCCACGCTCACCTTCTCGGGTTCGTCAACGAGAGAACGAACCAGAAACTCCAAAAGTTCCTTCACTGGACCCCAGCTCCCTCAGGCTTTTTCGCCTTCTTCAAAATTGCCCGAACCTTATCCGAGACCTGGGCACCCCGGGAAATCCAGTACTCAATGCGATCCCACTTCACAGCCTCAAGAGGAGACTCGGCAAGAGGCGAATAGGTACCGAGGACCTCGAGGGGCTTCCCGCTCCGGGCCTCCCGAGAGTCTATCGCCACGATACGATACTGAGGGGTATGCCTTCTCCCAACACGGGCGAGACGGATCCGTACTGCCATGCATCGACACTCCTTTCTTTCTCTCAGAATCCAAAACCGAAAAATCCCTTTCTTTTGGCGAAGGGCAATGCCTGCCCTTTTTTCATCTTCTTCCAAAGCTTACGAATCTCCTCAAACTCTCTCAGGAGACGGTTGACTTCCTGAACGGTTGTCCCGCTTCCCTGGGCGATGCGCCGCTTCCGGGAGGCATTGATGATCCCGGGATTCCGGCGCTCCTCCCTGGTCATGGAGAGAATGATGGCCTCGGTACGCTTCAGGTTCCTCTCTCCATCAACCTGGGAGAGAGCTCCCCGGAGTGAAGCGGGAAGCATGTTCACAATGTCTTCAAAGGAACCAACCCGGCGAAGGCGACGGAGTTCTTCGAGGAAATCCTCAAGGGTAAACTCTTCTCTCGTCACCTGCTTCTCCAGCTTCTTCCGCTCTTCTTCAGTGATGGCCCGCTCGATTTTCTCGATGAGACTCAGGGTATCGCCCATGCCAAGGATGCGGCTGGCCATTCGCTCAGGATGGAAAACCTCAAGCTGATCGAGTTTCTCCCCAACCCCGATGAGTTTCACCGGCCAGCCGGTCTGCGCCACGATGGACAGCACCGCACCTCCACGAGCATCGGTATCGACCTTGGTAAGGATGATGCCCGTGGGGTTCACCCATTCCCGAAACCCCTCGGCAACTCGAACGGCCTCCTGACCGGTTGTGGCATCAAGAACCAGGAGAATCTCGTGGAACTCTTCACCCCGGGTGAGCTCCTGGAGTTCCCGAAGGAGCTCCTCCTCTACATGGAGCCGCCCTGCAGTATCCACTAAAACCACGTCCCTCCCTTTCTCCCTGGCATACCGGCGTGCCGCCTGAACAACCTCAAGGGGGTGTTGCGCCGAGGGAAGGTCGAAGAAATCCAGCCCGGCCGAGGAAGCGAGGATCCTCAGCTGTTCCCGCGCCGCCGGCCGTCGCGTATCCGTGGAGGTCAGAACGGGGAAGTAGTGACGCTCTTTCAGGAAGAGCCCAAGTTTCCCGCACGTTGTCGTCTTTCCCGACCCCTGCAGACCCACAAGGAGGAAGAGCGCAGGAGTCACCGGAGGAACATGGAGGTCTTTTGCCTCGCCCCCAAGGATTCCTCGGATCTCCTCCCAGAGAATCTTCATGACCATCTCTGCGGGGGTGACGCTCTCCAGCACCTCTTGCCCCACTGCTCGCTCCCGTACCCGGGCAATGAGGTCCTTCACCACCCGGTAGTGGACATCGGATTCAAGAAGCACGAGGCGCAGATCCCGCAAGGCCTCGTCAACCTCTTCCGCCGTGAGGCGGCCTTTTCCTCTAAGCTTTTTAAAAACCCCGGCAAACTTCTCCGCCAGCTGTTCGAACACGCAATCCATCACGCTCCTTAGAACACATAGATGATACCCACGGCCCCGGGGCGTGTCAAGGAAAGCCGTTACGAAACGATAGCACGGACGAACTCGTGGGCCTCAAAGGGAATGAGGTCTTCGATACCCTCGCCAACTCCGAGGTACTTCACGGGAAGACCAAACTCCTTCCGGACCCGGAAGAGGATCCCCCCCTTGGCCTGGCTATCCCACTTCGTAAGAATAATTCCCGTGAGCGGCACCACCCGGGCAATGGATTCCACCTGGGCAAAAGCGTTCTGACCGGCTAAGGCATCAAGGACCAAGAGGTGTTCCACCTGCTCTTCGGGGAGGAACCGGCGAATCACCCTGGATACCTTCTCGAGTTCCGCCAGGAGGTTCTTATTAACGTGAGAACGCCCTGCAGTATCCACAATCGCCAGGGTTTCTTTCTCTTTGAGCGCCGACTGGAGGCCGTCGTACACCACCGCTGCTGGGTCGGCCCCCCGAGCTCCCCGGAAGAATCGACATCCCGCCCGACGTGCCCAGACTTCGAGCTGCTCGTTCGCCGCCGCCCGGAAGGTATCGGCACTGATGAGGACCACCCGTTCTCCTTTTTCTTTAGCAAGGTAAGCGAGTTTCCCCGCAGTGGTGGTCTTCCCCACACCGTTGATACCCACAAGGAAAATGGTCTTGAGGGTTTCAGGCTGTGCCCGAGGGAAAAGCAAGTGTTCCCCCTCCTCGAAGAAGGCCACAAGCTTCCTGTACAACCACTCTTCCCAGCTTGTATCCTCCCGGGACCGTTCCTTCAAACGGCGAAACTCCTCAACAATTTCTACCGCGAGTGTCGGGCCGATATCGGCACTGATAAGCATCTCTTCTAACTCCTCCCACTCCTCAGGCCGGACGCTTTTCTGAGACCAGAGTTCCTTCAGTCGCTCTTTGACCTCACCCGTAATACGCCCTATCCCCTGGAGCCATCGTTTCCACAGTCCCTTCTCCACGCTATTCTCCCCCCAGAGAAAACTCCTGTGCCTGTGCGATACCTTCGCAAAGGAGCACCCGAGACACCCCGGGCTCGCTCATGGTGACCCCAAGAATCCGATCCGCAACTTCCATGACCTCTTCTTTGTGCGTCACCACCACAACCTGCCGGGAGGCGGAAAATTCCCGGAGAATCCGGGCGAGAAGCACACTGTTTGTATGGTCGAGATTGGCGTCGATTTCGTCAAAAAAGCACATCTTTGCCCCACCAGCCTCAAAGCAGGCGCAGAGAAAACAGAGTGCCACCAGAGTCCGCTCTCCACTTGAGAGGAGCGCCATCCCCTGCTTCTTCTTCCCCGGAATTTGCACCTCAAGGTGAACACCATCGTGAACAGCAAAAGAAGCCTCCCCCCTGGGGAACACCTGCTGAAAATACCGTCCAAAGGCTGCCTGAACGTTCTGGAGGAAGGAAAGAAAAGTCTGTTCCACTTCACGCTCAAGCTTCTGCAGCTCTTTTCGAATGAGTCCGAGGAGGCTCTGAAAAAAGGCATCCTGCCTCCGAAGGTCCCTTTCCCGGGCCTCGAGTTCCTGGTATTCTTCGATGGCACCCCGTCGGACACGTTCGCCAAGAAGTGCCTGCCGCTCCCGCTCAAGAAAGGCTCCAAGCTCCTGAAGGCTCATGGCTTCAAGCTCCCCTGGCACGGCACAGGCAACATCGCCCAGGGCCTCCAGGGCAGTTTTCGTGCGAGCCATTTCCTCGGAAAGTCGCTGTTTTTCAAACCGGAGCCTTTCCCGCTCTCGAATCCACCGCTCCTTCTGGCGTTCAAGCATCCTTTCTCTCTGCCGCTTTGCCTCCACGTCTACTTGCAAGGACTGTGCCATTTTCTCCCGCTCAGCGAGCAAGGCCTCTTCCGCTGCCAAAGCACGGAAAGCATCCTGAAGAGCTTTGGCGCATTTCCCGAGTTCCCCCAGTAACAGCTTAAGCGTCGTCTCGTTTTCCCGGAATTTCTGGAGAAGCTCGATACCCCTTTTGTGCATTCCGTGAACTTCCCAGAGAAGTCGTTCCCATGCCCGCTTTTTCTCTTCCTCGCGTCGCTTCCACTCCCTGACCTTCCCCAGAGCCCTCCTCGCCCGGGCAAGAGTGGTCTCAAGGGCGCGTATATCTCCTTCAAGATTCCGGAGTTTCCCTTGAACCTCTTCCCGTTCCTCCAGAAGACGCACACACTCCTCCCCAAGATGGTCCAGGCTTCTCTGCAGTTCTTCCCGTCGCACATTCCTCTCAAAACAGCACTCCCGCCACCTGATGACGCGAAACTCCAGCGCTCTCAGATGCTTTTCGAGGTCCTGTTCTCTGCCGGAGATTGCTGCAAGGGTCTCTTCGAGTTCTCTTGCGCGACGTTCAAAAAGGCGTTCCCGTCGCTCCCAGCTTTTGAGGAAGCGACCCCGATGAACCAGTCGCCGGGGGAGAACGAGCAATCCTCCCCGAAGGAGCAGGGCACTGCCGTCAGACGCCACAAGGTGCTTGGGAGATTCCTCACCGTGCACAAAGCACTCGAGGATTTCTTCGCTTTTCACTACCTCCCAGGCCGACGACCAGGGCGGGAGGGCATCCTGACGCATTGCCCACGTCCCTACCTCCAAGGCTTCCCCACCCTGGAGAACTCGAATTTCCGAGAGCAGACCAAAAATGGCATGAACCGCCCGCTGTGGCCAGCCCTGAGCAAGAAGGCCCTCCCGCATGGCCTGAGAAAACTCCAGCGCAGTCCCCCAAAGGCCAACCTGCTTCCGTCTTTCCCGAATCCGCGAAAGACCTTCCCGAACCCGGGCAAGTATCCGAAGGCTCTCCTCCCGATCCTGTACCAGCCTCTCTCTCTCATGCTTTTTTTGAAGCACATCCTTTTCAGCACTGGAGATAAGACGCTCAAGCTGGGCGAGTTCTCGTTCGAGTTCCCGGATGAGCACCTCGGTACGTTCCTTCTCCTGCGCCATCCTTTCCAGAGAAGCTTCGCAGCGAGCAAGCTCTTCTCGGAGGCACTGCCGTTCTTCCCTCCAGGCCTGCAGGATGCCCTCTTTCTCCTTTAGAAAATGCCCAATGACCGCTTCCGTCCTGCTCAAACGTTCTATGCCTTCCGGCAAGAGCATACTGGAAGCCTGCACCCTCTCTTCGAGGCGGTGACTTTCTTCGAGAAACTTTACCATCTCCTCTTCAAGGGCCAGAATGGTCCGCTTCCGCTCCCGAATCTGGGTGAGGAGCCGGTAGAGCTCCTGAAGGCCTTCGGTCACCCGGCGCTTTTTTTCCTCTACCACATGATGCAGGTGGCGAATCTCTTCCTGGATTCCAAGAAGCCGCCGTTCCCCATCTTCCACCTCACGCGCTCCTTCTGGGGCAGAAAGACGACAAAGCTCGAGTTCGCAGCGGTTTTCCTCCACCTCAAGCGCTTCCAGTCTCTCCCCAAGCTGGGCGAGAAGCCTCTCAAGATACACTTTTTGAGCACTCTGCCACTGCCTTTCCCGGGTAAGGTATGCCTTCTCCCTCTCCGCCCACTCAGCCACACGTTCCTTCTGGAAAGAGAGCTCCTTGAGACGTTCCTGGAAACGCTTCACCCTTTCCGCCGTTTCCCGGAGCATCTGGGAGAGACGAGAAAGACGTACCCGCGCTTCATGTGTTCCGCTGGCTTCCTCTAACCATCGGAGACGCTCCAGAGGGCTCAGGTCAGCAAGAGCATGGAGATCCCGGTTTGTGACAAAGCCAACCTCAAGACGGGTTAAGGAAAGACCCAGTTTCTGCAACTGCCGGCGAAGGTCCCCGAAACGCATCCGGGTACCCTGGAAAAAATACTCGGTATCTCCGGAGGCAAAAGACCGTTTCTCAATCCGAAAAGGGGGCACCCCTTCCCCTACGAGGAGGAGCTCCACTGAGGCCATGTTCACCGGTCGGTGGAGAGATGAACCGTGAAAGAGCACTTCTTTTCCCCCGGCACTGCGCACTTCCTTCCGGTCCCCCAGAACCCACCGCAGAGCGTCGAGGAGGTTGCTCTTCCCGGAACCGTTGGGACCGACAATGACATTGAGTCCCGGTGCAAGGTCCACCGTCACGGGATGGGCGAAGGACTTAAAACCCTGAAGAGCGATTTCCTTCAGATACATTGACCATCCCTGGAACTTCTGCTTTCTTCCATGATTCGCTCCCAAGCTCGTCGAGCCGCTTCCTGCTCTGCCCGTTTCTTGCTCTTTCCCTCGCCTCTGGCGACCACCCGCCCTTGGATTTTCACCACAACCTGGTACGAAGAGTTATCCCCCACTGTGACAATCTCGTACTCTGGAAGACAGGAAAAGTACTGCAGGCACCACCGCTGGAGCAAACCCTTGTAATTGACCGAGAGAAAGGCAAATTCCACCCCCTCTTCGTTGCAGAAAATCCCTGAAAGGACCTCCCGGGTACGCTCATACGAGAGAGAGTCCACAAAGATTGCACCGGCTAAAGCCTCAAAGGCACTGGAGAGAATAGAATCCTTTTCCCGACCCCCACTGCGTTCTTCACCGCGGCCAAGCTCAATGAACTGCTCAAGACCAATTTTCCGGGCCAGATACGCCAGACACTCTTCACTTGCCCATTTCGCCTTTACAAGGGAGAGCCAGCTCCGGGGCCGATCGTAGTTCTGGAAGAGGTAGTCAGCGATAAAAAGACCGATCACCGCATCTCCCAGCCACTCGAGTCGGTCGTTGCAGGCCCCGGCCTTGCCCTCCAGGGCTGATTTGTGCCGGAGCGCTGTACGGAGAATTTCTGGATTCTGGAAAGAATACCGGATCCGCTTTTCTAACTCTGAGAGATCCCTCTCCGGCGCAGGCATTGAAGAGCGTCAGCGGATTTTGGATTCGATGTACTCTACGGCTTCCCCAACGGTGGTGATTTTCTCCGCGTCTTCGTCAGGAATCTCGATGTCGAACTCCTCCTCAAACGCCATGATGAGTTCCACAATGTCGAGGGAATCTGCTCCCAGATCGTCGACAAAAGAGGCATCGGGAGTAACGTCTTCCTCATCCACACCAAGCTGGTCCACGATGATTTCCTTCACCTTGGAGAAAACGTCCATACGCACACCTCCCAAAAGGTTTTTTAAGCCATAAAGAGTCCACCATTGATGTGAATGGTCTGGCCCGTAATGTAACCAGCAGCCTGGGAAGCCAGAAAAGCAACAAGCTGCGCCACCTCTTCCGGTTCACCCCACCTCCTCATCGGTACCTGCTGCAACCACATCTCGCGTACTTCTTCAGGGAGTCTCCGGGTCATCTCTGTGTTGATGAAACCAGGAGCAATGGCGTTGACGGTAATTCCAAGGGGTGCTACCTCCCGCGCCAGGGACTTGGTGAAGCCCAAAAGAGCGGCCTTTGCCGTGGCGTAGTTGGTTTGGCCGGCGTTTCCCATAACCCCTACGACCGAGGAGATGTTAATAATACGGCCGTAGCGCTGCTTCATCATATACCGGAGAACCTCTTTGGTACAATTGTATGTCCCCTGGAGGCAAACATCAAGAACCGCCTTCCAGTCCTCGTCCTTCATTCGGACAAAGAGGGCGTCTTTGGTAATACCGGCATTGTTCACCAGAATGTCGATATGCCCCCATCTTGCGATGATGTCCTCCACCATTGCCCGGATTTCCTCCCGCACCGTTACATCAGCCACATACCCCTGAGCCTCTATGCCCTCCTGGCGCAGAGCCTCAACGGCCTCGTGGAGCTCCTCTTGAGATCCAACGTCATTGAGCGCTACGAAAGCTCCACCAAGCCCAAGGGTTCTCGCAATGGCAAAGCCAATCCCTCTCCGGGCACCGGTTACAAGCGCAACCTTCCCTGTAAAGCTCATTGTGCCTCTCTCACCTCGCTCACAGCAACCTGCAAACGCCTGGGAGAAAAGGTCGGAAAAACAGAAACTTCAGGGTGTTCCTTTTCGAAGAGTTTCGAAAGCACCATCCCGGGACCCACTTCCAGGGCCCTCCGCACACCTTCCTTGCAGAGGACGTCCATGATATCCTTCCAGCGAACCGGCGCAACGAGCTGCTCCACAAGGAGGTCTCGAATCTTCCCTGGATCGCGCTCGAAGGTTGCCGTCACATTGCTCAGGTAAGGATAACGGGGTGGGCGGATGGTAACTCCCTCAAGGACCCGGGCAAAGGCTTCCCGGGCTTTTTCCATGAAACTGGAGTGGAACGGAGCACTCACACGGAGTTCCACGGCCTTCTTTCCTCTCCTGCCAACCTCCTCAAGGACCCGGGGAAGCAACGATTTCTCTAAAGAAAGCACAACCTGGTCCGAGGAATTGATGTTGGCAATCTCGACCTTCCCCCCCTCCCTGAGCATATCCACCATTTCCTGGACTTCTGGCAGGGAAAGGCCCAGGACGGCCACCATAGTCCCCTCTCCCAAGGGAGAAGCTTCCTGCATAATTTCCCCACGCCGCCGCACCAGGTACACGGCCTCGTCGAAATCGAAACTCCCCGCGCAAAAAAGAGCCGAATACTCACCAAGGCTGTGCCCTGCCACCATATCGGGAACAAAAGGGATTTTCCGTAAAAGCAACGCGCTGAAAGTGAGAATGGCTGGCTGGCTGTTCTTCGTGAGGTTCAGTTCCTCTTCAGGCCCTTCAAGGCTCAGCCGGAGCAAATCAACCCCACAAATGCGGCTGGCCTGGCCGAAGATTTCCTCCACCAGAGGGGCATCCTCTTCAAGCCACTCTCGCAGCATGCCCACCTTCTGAGAACCCTGACCCGGAAAGAGGAAGGCCACTTTCATGAATCTCCCACCTGCTTCAGCCGCTCGAGGGTTGCCCAGAATTCCTGCATGATGTCCTCTATGACCTTCCGAACGGGTTTCAGGTCACGAATGAGGCCCGCCACCTGACCGCACATAACGGACCCCTCTTCCACGTTCCCACAGACCGCGGCTTCCCTCAGCTTTCCCACCCCCAGGGCCTCCACAACCTCTCGGGGAGCGCCACTGAATTCGAGCTCCTCGAACTTCCGGGTGAGGCGATTCCTGAGACACCGCACCGGATGACCGGTAGAAAGGCCGGTGACGACCGTTGAGCGATCATGGGCCTTGAGGATTGCCTCCTTGTACGCCGGATGGACCTCACACTCTTCAGTGCAGATGAAACGTGTCCCAAGCTGTACCCCTTCCGCCCCAAGGGCAAAACAAGCCGCCATACCCCGTCCGTCACCAATGCCTCCCGCCGCGATGACCGGGACTCTGACGGCGTCCACCACCTGAGGCACGAGGCACAGAGTGCTTATCTCTCCTACATGACCACCCGACTCGTTCCCCTCGGCGATAATGGCCTGAACACCATACCGCTCAAGCCTCTTGGCCAAAGCGACAGAGGCCACAACAGGGATGAGGATGATTCCCAGACGGGCGAACTCCTCCACCAGAGGACCAGGGTTCCCCGCGCCGGTGGTGACTACCGGAACCCGCTCTTCCTTCACCACCCGTATCTGGTCTTCAATGTGGGGAGAAAGGAGCATGAGGTTCACCCCAAAGGGTCGATCCGTAAGGGAACGAACACGCCGGATTTCTTCCCGAAGTTCCTCTCCGGTCATCCCTCCCGAGCCAATGATACCCAGTCCTCCAGCTTCCGAAACCGCAGCCACCAGGGAGGCCGTCGCCACCCAAGCCATACCCCCCTGGAGAATGGGGTACTGGATGCCGAGAAGTTCTGTGACTCTGGTTCTCATGGTTCACCCTTTCTCAATCCTCAAGAGAAAATCTGGACAGGCGTTCCCGGATTTTCTCCAGTATGCCTCTCTCCACAAGTTCCTTGGCTCGCAGAATGGCGCTTTTGATATCCCGGGCCTTGGATTTCCCGTGGCAAATGAGGCACACCCCCTCAACCCCAAGGAGGGGTGCACCACCATATTCGCTTCGGTCCAGCCTCTTCCAGAGCAACCGGAGCCGTTCCTTAGAGGTAGTGTCCTCAATCTCCCGCTCCAGAAACTGGGCGATGAGCTCAATGAGTCCCTCACCAAACTTCAAAAGGGCATTCCCCGTAAACCCGTCGCAGACGACGACGTCCACCGTTCCGTCGACGATGTTCTGCCCCTCAGCATTTCCCACAAACTCAAAATTCAGGCTGTCCCGTCGCTCCTTGAAGAGTTGGTACGCCGCCTTCACCACCTCGTTGCCTTTCCCTTCCTCCTCTCCAATACTCAGAAGACCTACCCGGGGACGGGAAACACCGAGGACGATTTTGGCGTACTCTGCCCCCATGATGCCGAAGTGGAAGAGGTGCTTGGGCTTGCAGTCGACGTTTGCTCCCACATCAAGGAGCACACAGTACGAGCGGACGTTGGGGATGAGGGCCGTGATGGCTGGTCGCTCCACCTCTGCAACATGCTTGAGGCCAAGCCACGCCGCAGCCATGACCGCTCCGCTGTTCCCTGCAGAGATGAAGGCGTCAACTTTTTTCTGTGCCAGAAGCTGGATACCCCTGCAGATGCTGGAATGCGGCTTTTTCTTCACTGCCTCTGCAGGATGCTCCTGCATGGAGATGACTTGCGGGGCATCCTCAATGGGGAAGTCCTCTTCCTGCATAGAGAGGGTTTCATACAGGGTGAGGAGCTCTTCCCTGGGACCAATCGCCACAAGGGTATATTCGGGAGAATAGGCCTCCTTCAGGCCCTTTGCAATCTCCAGGGGGGCAAAGTCGCCACCCCACACATCCACCGCAATCCTCATTGCCCTTCCCCACTACTCCTCAACCTTGAGAACCTGTCTCCCTTTATAGTACCCGCACTCGGGGCAAACGTGATGGGGGAGCTTAGGCATGTGGCAATGAGGGCAATTCACAAGGTGGGGTGGATGAATAACCCAGTGTGTTCTCCTTTTGTTTCTTCGACATCGCGAGGTTTTATTCGTCAGATTCGCCATGCTTGAATACCCCCTCTATTCTGCGAAGTCAAGGTGTAGGATAGTATAGAACAATTTTTGCTCCTTTGCAAACGCCTTACTTTGGTTTCCAGCGCTTAAGCGCTACAAATCTTGGGTCGATCTCCTGTTCCTCGCAGCGACACTGCACCTCGTTCTTGTTTCCCCCGCACACCGGGCACAACCCCTTGCAGTCGGGACGACATAGGGGCTTCATGGGAACATTGAGGAGAACGATTTCCTGGATTTCCTGGGTGATGTCCACATAGTTCTCCTCTTCGGTAAAGTACCGGACTTCCACGGTCTCCTCTGCCTCTGCCTCGAAATCCGAAGGGCGCGTCAGACGGCTAACGTTGCGAAGCTCCAAGCGGAAAGGAATATCCATGGGGTAGAGAAAGGGTTCAAGACAGCGGGCACAGTGCAGAAGAAGAGCCGTTCTCAGGTGGCCCTCGACGAGAATCTCCGAACCACAGTTCACAAGATGGACCTCAATCTGCACCGGCTGGGTAAAGAGAACATCCTCTCTCCCCAGACGAACGGAAGAGAAAACTTCCTCCTGGAGATCAAAAAACGTTCGTCCTGTGCCCCTTTTGACCTCCCCAATGTACAGCTGCACACCCTTCACCTCATTCCCCGTGCAATTCGCCAGGTATCCCGGGCAATCACAAGCTCCTCATTGGTGGGGATGACCATCACCTGGACCCGCGAGTCATCCCGGCTGATCAGGGCCTCTTTCCTCCGCACGGTGTTCCGTTCATCGTCAATGAGAATCCCAAGGTGCTCAAGACCTGAGCAGATGGACTTTCGAATGTAAGGGGAATTTTCCCCAATCCCTGCAGTGAACACCAGACCGTCGAGTCCACCGAGGATAGCGTAGTACGCCCCGATGTACTTTTTGGCTCGGTAGGCAATAATGTCGAGGGTAAGACGCGCCCGGTGGTTGTGCGGTGCTGCATCCTCAATGTCCCGGGTGTCGCTGCTTATCCCCGAAATACCGAGAACCCCGCTCTTCTTGTTCAGGATTTCCTCCACTTCCTTCGCCGAAAGACCTTCCTTCTCCATCAAAAAGAAGACAATCGCCGGGTCAATATCGCCGCACCGGGTTCCCATAACGAGGCCCTCCAAAGGCGTGAACCCCATGGAGGTATCGATAGACTTTCCATAGAGGATGGCGGCAAAGCTCACCCCGCTGCCCATATGACAGGTGATGAGCCGGAGCTCTTCAAGGGGACGGCCCATCATTTTCGCCGCTCGCTCCGCCACGTACCGGTGAGAGGTTCCGTGAAACCCGTACCGCCGGATGCGGTATTTCTCATAGTACTCGTACGGAATAGCGTAAATGTACGCGTACTCAGGGAGCGTGCCATGGAAAGCGGTATCAAAGACCGCCACCTGCGGGACCCCCGGGATGAGTTCCTGGCAGGCCTCAATGCCGAGGATATTGGGAGGATTGTGCAAGGGCGCAAGGTCCGCACAGGCCCGAATGGCTTTTAGAACTTCGTCAGTGATCAGCACTGAGCCGGTAAACTTCTCACCGCCGTGGACGACCCGATGCCCAATGGCGTCGATCTCCCCAACACCGGAAAGTACCCGGGTTTCCCCAGAGGTCAAGGCAGCAATAACAAGTTCCAGGGCCACACGGTGATTCGGCACAGGTCGTTCCTCAACGAAGGTGTCAAGAGTTGATCGATGTTCCAGACGAGATCCTGGAATACCGATTCTCTCCACAATCCCCCGGGCGACTACTTCATAACGGTCTTCGTCCTCCATCCGGAAAAGCTGGTATTTGACGGTTGAGCTACCGCAGTTCACCACCAGGATGTTCAAGGCCCATCCCCCCTAAAACTGAGTCTGGAGAACAGTGACCGCAATCTGGTCGACGATGTCTTCGGCCTTGCAGCCCCGGGAAAGGTCGTTCACCGGTTTTGCCAGACCCTGAAGGATTGGTCCAATGGCCCTCCCATGAGCCAGGCGTTCAGTGAGCTTGTAGCAGATATTCCCCGCATCGAGATCGGGAAAAATCAAAACGTTGGCCCTTCCTGCCACCGGGCTTCCCGGGGCTTTTCTTGCCCCCACCTCCGGAACGAGCGCCGCATCCCCCTGGAGTTCACCATCGATGAGGAGATCCGGGGCAAGGGTCTGGGCAATGCGCGTGGCCTCCCGCACCTTATCTACCCGACTGTGCCTGGCGCTCCCTTTGGTCGAAAACGAAAGCATGGCCACCCTTGGCTCCCCTCCCACCAGAAGACGAAACGTCCGGGCAGTAGTCACCGCGATGTAAGCCAGCTCCTCGGCAGTGGGGTCGGGGTTGAAACCACAGTCAGCAAAGAGAAACACTCCGTTCTCCCCGTACTGCGTGCTAGGGAAAACCATGAGGAAACAGCTTGAAGCAAGCTTGATGCCTGGAGCGGTTTTGATAATCTGCAGAGCGGGACGGATCACATCAGGACTTGTGAACACCGCTCCTCCCACAACACCGTCGACCTCTCCGTGGAAAAGCATCATGCAGGCATAGTACATGGAGTTCTGAAGGAGTTCCTCCGCCTTTTCAAGTGTAACCCCTTTCTCCCGGCGAAGCTCAAAAAGCGACTGGACATAGGCTGCCCTCCTGGGATCCTTCTGGGGATTCCGGATTCCTATCCCCTCAAGGCTTACCCCAAGAGCCTCAGCCTTCCGGTGAATTTCCCCCTCGTCACCAAGGAGCACGATGGACGCAATCCCCTCTCGGGTTGCCAGACTCGCAGCACGGAGCACCCGCTCATCGTACCCCTCGGGGAGAGCAATCTTCTTCCCAAGGCCCCGCGCTCTCTCCCGGATACGGGCAAGAATATCCATAACACCTCATCTCCTCTGGGCGAATTTTTATCTGGGAACCGAGCTGAATTTCTCCCGGAGCCGCCGTTCCACCCCGGGGGGAACAAGACCCCGAACGCATCCGCCAAAACGGGCAATCTCTTTGACTACCGTGGAATTGAGGTAGGAGTATTCAGTGCTTGTAGGGAGGAAAATGGTTTCAATCTCCGGAGCCATTTTTCGGTTGGTCAGAGCAATCTGCGTCTCGTACTCGTAGTCGGAAATGGCACGCAAGCCTCGAAGAATAACCCTGCAACCTCGAGAGCGGGCAAAGTGCACGAGAAGTCCGTCGAAAACTTCGACTGCAACGTTGGGGAAGTCAGCCACTGCCTCTTCAATCATGCGCTTCCGTTCTTCCGCACTGAACAGGGGAACCTTGTTCGGATTCTGCAACACCGCCACGATAAGGTGGTCGAAGATTTTCCTCGCTCGGTCGATAATGTCAAGATGTCCATTGGTGATAGGGTCGAAACTCCCAGGGTAAATGGCTACTATCACCCGTACCCCTCCATTCTCCTAACCTTTCAGTCTCCCGAAGACCAGAACACTCTTCCCGTACCGCCGTACATCCTGGACCTCAAAAAACGAAAACCCCTCTCCTTGCCACTCCTTCCGGGAGCACCGGATGACCACAAGCGCATTACCTATGACAACTCTGAAATTATACAACTTTTCCATGACCTGGGAAATGTCGTAAGCAAAAGGGGGGTCAAGAAACACAACATCAGGCTTTTCGATGGCTTGGGGGAGTTTCCTCGCCTGCCAGAAATCCCAGCGCACAACCTGAGCCCGGTCTTCATACCCACAGAGGGCAATGTTCCGCTGCAGAACCTGGCACACCCTTGGATTGCTCTCAAAAAAATACGCCCGTCGGGCACCACGACTCAGAGCCTCAAGCCCCAGAGATCCACTGCCGGCGAAAATATCGTACACAACGCTCTCAGGAAGCTCATCCTTGAGGATCTCGAAAAGCGCTTTCCTGGCAACTCCCTGAATGGGACGGACACCACACCCCCCGGGAACGACGATTTTCCTGCCCCTTTTCTCCCCTCCGATAATGTGGATATACCCCACTCAACCAACCTCCCCAAATTCCAGATAACGACCAAAGCGCCGCTCTATTTCCTGCCGGAGTGGACGGTACTCTGGTCTCTCAAGGAACGGGTCTTCGGCAATGATTCTCTCTGCTTCCTGGTGAGCCCGCTCAAGAAGTGGCCAGTCCGCAAAGGGGTCAGCAAGATGGAATTCAGGCACTCCGTGCTGACGCACACCATAGAACTCTCCAGGGCCCCGGAGACGGAGGTCCTCTTCAGCGATGCGGAAGCCATCATCCGTCGCCGTGAGGATGGCCATGCGCTTTCGGACGTTTTCCCCCGAGAGAGCGGCAAGGAGGATGCACACTCCTTCTTCGCTTCCCCGGCCTATTCTCCCCCGAAGCTGGTGGAGCTGTGCAAGACCAAAGCGTTCAGCGTTCTCCACCACCATGACGCTGGCTCTGGGAACATCGATGCCCACCTCAATGACGGAAGTCGCCACCAGGACGTCAACGTCACCCCGGGAAAACCTATGCATAATGTCTTCCTTTTCCCGCGAAGGGAGTTTCCCGTGGATAACCTCTATGCGGAACCCGGAAAGCCACTTCTTCTGGAGCTCCTCGAACACCTCCTGGACATTGGCAATCTCCTCTTCGCTCTCCTCAATGGCCGGACACACAACATACGCCTGTCGACCTTCCCTGAGGAGCTTCCGCACACGGCTGTAAGCCTTGAAGCGTTCCTCAAGGGAGAAGCAGAGCGTCCGCGTCGGCTTTCTCCCTGCCGGTTTTTCGTCAACCACGGAAACATCGAGGTCCCCATAGAGCGTCAGCGCCAGAGTCCTGGGAATCGGTGTCGCCGTCATCACCAGAGTATGGGGAACCACGGCCTTTTCTCTGAGCTTTGCCCTTTGGAGCACCCCGAAACGGTGCTGTTCATCGACGATCACAAGACCGAGATCCGCGAAGACAACCTTTTCCTCGATAAGAGCATGTGTTCCGATAACGATGTCCACTTCCTTTTTCCGTATTGCCTCAAGGAGCTGGCGCTTCTCCTTCGTGTTCCCCCCTTTCAAGAGCCCTACCCGAACCCCCAGGGCCGCAAGCAGCTCGCGGAAACGAGAGTAATGCTGTTCGGCAAGGATCTCGGTGGGAACCATAAAGGCTACCTGACGCCCGGTTTCGACCACTCGCAGAGCGCTGATGACCGCCACGATGGTCTTTCCCGAGCCCACATCCCCCTGAACCAGCCGGTTCATGACCCTGCCACTTGCCAGATCACGGGCGATTTCAAGGCACACCCGTTTCTGCGCCTCTGTGAGAGAGAAAGGCAAAGATCGAACGAAACGTTCCACAAGAGGAGACTCCAGGGGACAGGGAGGAACCCGGAGCGTCTCAAGGTTTCTCCTGCGGATTTTCAGGCTCAAGGCAAAGAGGAGAAACTCCTCAAGGATCAGGGCAAGGTGGGCAGGACTCCGGCGGGCTTGGAGTTCCTCAAGAGAAGCAGTAGAAGGCAGGTGGAGTTCCCGAATGGCCTCGCGCCTTGTAGGGATTTGCAGGCGTTCACGAAGGGCAGGAGGAAGGATTTCAGGAACTTCGTGGAGACAGGTCTCAAGAGCAGAGAGGATAACCGCCCGGAGCTTCTTGGGTGTTAAGCCCTCGGTGAGGGGATATACAGGAACAAGGCGTTCGAAATCGGTTGTCCTAAGCTTTCCCACCTCGTACTCAAACGTTGCCGTCTCCCAGGCTCCAAAGGCGTACCGGAAATTTCCCGACACCCGAACCCAGGTGCCCCTTTTCAGAACCCTGGCAAGATACCCCCTGTTGAAGCACACCAGACGAATCTCTCCCGTTCCATCGCTCACAACAACCTTCAGCAGGGGACCCCGCCGGGTAGGCTCGATTTTGTGCTGCACCACCTGTCCCTCGACGGTCTCAATCCCCACACCTTGGAGGCTTCGAATCGGCTTGATCGTACCCCGATCGCGATACGTTCGGGGAAAGAAAAAGAGGAGATCTTCCACCGTGGAGATTTCGAGACGGTTTAGCTTTTTCTCCAGAGCCGGACCGACACCCTTGAGGTAACGCACCGGATGGGCAAGGGAAGGGACGAACTTCTGAGGTTTTGACGACACACCCTTTCCTAATGCAGAACCCGCCCGAAGGGCACTCTCAATGGTCAAAAGCAAGCGCCTCCGCTCCTCTCGGGGAAGGCTCTCGTAGCTCTCAAGCTGCCCAAGCCATTCCTCCGGGTGATTCCCTTCTTTCTGCAACCATCCCTTGAGAAACCGGCTGAAACCCCCAAAAACCGAGGTATTGTCGAGTTTCTTCTTCTCCTGCTCGATGACCCGGAGGACTACTTCCTTAGAACACCGCGCCATACTCCGCCCTCCCTCTCTATTGTACAATCAGGAAAGAGCTCAGAGAAGGCGCTGTCGTATTCCCGATCCACCAAGGTACGCAGAACGAACGCGCTCATCGTGCACGAGGTCCTGCGGCTTTCCTTCCAGGGCCACACGGCCGTTTTCAAGGATGTAAGCGTAGTTTGCCACCGAAAGCGCTTTGCGGGCGTTCTGTTCCACAAGGAGAAGGGAAACTCCTTCCTCCTCGTGGATCTGGCGGATAACCCGGAAAATCTCTTGAACAACTCTGGGGGCCAGCCCTAAAGAGGGCTCGTCCATGAGAACCACCTTTGGTCTTGAAATCAGACCCCGACCAATGGCCAGCATCTGCTGCTCCCCTCCCGAGAGGGTGCCGGCGAGTTGTCGGCGCCGTTCCCGCAAAACCGGGAAGAGCTCAAAAATCCACTCCTTTCGCTTCTTCCGCTCGGCATCGCTCACCAGATGGCGAACCCCGTAAAGCCCAAGGAGGAGATTCTCTTCCACAGTAAGAGTGGGGAAAATCCGGCGGCCCTCGGGAACATGGGCGAGGCCCTGACGCAAAAGCTCAAAAGGAGCAAAGGAGCGGATGTCCCGACCGCAGAAAAGGACTTTTCCCTGGACCAGGGGGAGGAGTCCTGAAATGGCCCGGAGAAGCGTGGTCTTCCCCGCTCCGTTGGCACCCAGAACAGCGACGATTTCCTTCTCCTTAAGCCTGAGGGTCACCCCTCGAAGCGCCTCCACTGCCCCGTAAGAAACCCGGATATCCTCAACCTCAAGAAGTACTCCCAACCCACTCCTCCTCTTTCCCGAGGTATGCCTCGATAACCCTGGGGTGGTTGTAAACCTCCCACGGTGACCCTTCTGCGATCTTGCTCCCCATGTCCATGACGCTAACCCAGTCCGAAATCCCCATCACGACATTCATATCATGCTCGATGAGGAGAATGGTGATGCCTTCTTGCAAAAGCCTCTGCAGGAATTCCATGAGCTCTTCCGTCTCCCTCTCATTGAGCCCCGATGAAGGCTCGTCGAGAACAAGGAGTTCTGGTCCTGTGGTCAAAGCCCTGGCAATTTCAAGGTACTTCTGCTTGCCGTAGGGGAGATTCCGGGCCAGCTCATTCCGGTACTCCCACAACCCCACCCGGTACAGCCAGTACGCAGCCGTCTCCACGAATTCCCGCTCCTCTTGCACCTGAAAAGGCATGCGAAGGACGGTGGAAACAAATCCCGAACTTCCACGGCAGTGGAGACCCGTCAGGACGTTTTCAAGACAGGTAAGGGAGGGAAAAAGACGGATGTTCTGAAAGGTACGGGCAATGCCCCGGGCCACCACAAGATGGGGCTTCAGGCCGGTGATATCTTCCCCCTTGAAGAGCACTCTCCCCTCGTCGGGACGGTATATGCCGGTGATGATGTTGAACAGGGTGGTTTTCCCTGCTCCATTCGGACCGATGAGACTCGTGACCCTTCCGGGGTACACTGCAAGGTTATACCGGTTCACTGCCACAAGTCCCCCGAAGCGAAGGGTGACTCCCTGAACCTCAAGGAGAGGACAAGGATCGAGTTCGCAAGGGACTTGAACCGGGGAATGTTCCTTCAGGGAAACTTGCCCTATTCGCACCGGGGATACCTTCTCCGCAGAGAATCCCTGCACGTCCAGACCATCGAGTTCCAGGATTTCCCTCCTTCTGGGGAGAAGACCGCCAGGGCGGAAAATCATTGCCACCATAAGAGCCAGGCCGAAAAAGAGGAGGCGAAAGCTTGCAAAACGGCGAAAAACCTCGGGGAAGATCACCACCAGAGCCGCTCCAAGAAGGACACCGGGGAGAGAACCAAGGCCTCCGAGGAGAACGATACAGAAAAGCAGCGCGGACTCCATGAAGAGGAAGCTCTGAGGCGAGACCACAGCCATTTTCGCCGCATAGATATTCCCTGCAAGACCCGCAAGGGCTGCTCCCAGGGTAAAGGCCAGGAGCTTGTACGCCCGCACATCGATACCCATGGCCTCGGCGGCAATCTCATCCTCCCGGATGGCATTCCAGGCACGACCTATTCGGGACTTCTGGAGACGCAAAAGCATAAAGGCGACAAACGCCACCACCACCCAGACAAAGTAGTAGAACTGCATAGGCGTCTGAATCACAAAAGGGCCAAGGGTAGGGAATCCCACACCCGTGATACCATTGGGGCCGTTGGTGATACCCCAGGGATTGTTGACGATGATGATACGGACGATTTCCCCAATACCGATGGTGACGATACAGAGGTAATCTCCCCGAAGATGAATCACCGGAGACATCACAAGGTAGGCAAACCCCGAAGCAACGAGGGCACTCACGGGAAGAAGCAGCAAAACCGGTATATTCAGGGTGGTGTTCAGAATGGCCGTGGTGTACGCCCCAATGGCGTAGAAAGCAGCATGACCGAGGTCGAAAAGCCCTACCTCCCCCAGGACGACGTTGAGACTGAGCCCCAAAAGACCGTACAGCCCCACAAAGAACCCTACATCGACCCAGTAATCGTTCACAAAGGGGAGGAAAGGGAAAACAGCAATAAACCCTCCAAGGAGAACGGGAACAAACCGCCAGAATCGACCCGTCCTGGGGCGGGAGAATACCACACCCATCGGATTACACCTTTTCCGCAACTTTCTCGCCGAGAATCCCTGTTGGCCGGAAAATCAGAACCAGGATGAGGATCAGAAAGGTAAATCCGTCCTTCCAGGCGCCTCCTCCGGGGATATACCCCGCAAGGAGCGTCTCAATGACCCCAAGGAGCACACCTCCCACCATGGCCCCCGGGATGTTGCCAATGCCTCCGAGAATGGTGGCAGTAAAGGCCTTGAGTCCGTAGTTCCACCCCATACTGAACTGAATCGACCGGTAGTACATCCCGTTCATGACCCCCGCCATTCCTCCCAGGGCTGGCCCCAGGGTGAATACGAAGAGGATAACCCTCTGAACGTCGATGCCAAGGAGGGTAGCCATCTCTCTATCCAAGGCCGTTGCCCGTACTGCTGCCCCGAACTCCGTCTTCTCCACAATCCAGTACATCACAAACATCACCCCAAGGGAGAGGAAGAGGATCACCACCTTAAGGAGCGGCAGAGACAGTCCCAGAAACCTCAAAGAGGCAACAGGAACGAGGTCACTCGGATACACCTGGAAGCGGGGCCCCCAGACGGCCATGATGGCATTCTGGAGGAAAATGGACATACCAAGTGCAGAAACGACAAGGGGAAGGCGTCCCGCCCGGTAAACTGGCCGATAGGCCACCCGCTCGACGAGAATCCCCGCTCCGGCATTGGCCAGAAAGGCGAAAAGTATCGCCCCCAACACGCCCCACCAGAGCCCTGCCCTCTCTGTAATCCACGCTGCTCCCCACACGAGGAAGGTGTAGCCCAGGTAACTCCCCAGGGTGAAAAGGTCACCATGGGCGAAATTGATGAGTTTCATGACACCGTACACCATGGAATACCCCAGGGCCACAAGGGCGTAGAACGATCCCACCGTCACTCCGTTCACAAGCTGCTCAAAAAATACCCGCAATTCCGTCCCCCCTGGATTCCCCCAGGACCCACCGGGAAGACCCGGTGGGGAAAGCCTCAGGGTGTAAAAAGCTCAAGCTGTCCTTTCTCGTTGTACCGGTACATCGCGTAGGGAACACCCTTCCGGTCTCCCCGCTCGGTAAAGACAATGGGGCCGGTAATGCCCTCGGCATTCTCCATCGTGCGCATAGCCTGGGCAATATCGTCCGGTTTTGTTGACTTCGCGTTCTCTATCGCCTGTGCGAGGGCAAAAAGGGCATCGGCAGCGTAAATCGGCCAAGGGGAAGAAGGGATGTCCCCGTACTTTGCCCGGTAGGCTGCGAAGAACTCCTGAGCTTTTGGAGTGTTGAGATCCTGGGGAAGGGGCTCCTGGGTCATAAAGGTTCCCACCACGTACTCAAGACCTGCAATACGGACAAAGTCCTCATTGGGTACGGCATTGCTCCCCACAAAGGGCACAGTGATACCCATCTCCCGGGCCTGCCGGACCAAAAGCCCTGCCTCGGGGTAGTAGGCGGTGTAGTACCAGACATCGGGGTTGCTCTCTCGGAGCTTCGTCAGCGCCGCACTGTAATCCTGGTCTCCGGGAGTGATAGCGTCGTAGTACACGATCTCTGCCCGGCCTTCCCTGATGTACGGTTCAAGGTACTTCTTCGTTTCCTCAGCCACGCCCTTCCCGTAGGTCTGGTTGTCGTGCATGATGGCGATGCGCCGCCATCCCATAGTCTCGACAGCAAAGCGGGCAAAAAACTCACCCTGAGAGTCATCCCGCCCACAGGTCCGGAAAAAGTACCGACGCTCCTTCCCCATGGTAAGCCGCACTGCCGTCGCTCCGTAAGCCACACACACTACCCGGTTCCGCTCGTAAAGGTCCGCAGCAGGCTCGGTCACCGACGAGCCGTAACTGGCGATGGCCGCCACAACCCCCTGGGAAATGAGCTTCTGTGCTGCCAGAGCACTATCCCTGGGGTTAGAGGCATCGTCGGCCACAATGATCTCCACAGGACGACCGAGAATGCCTCCCTGCTCGTTGATAAGCTCTGCCGCAACTTCCACACACTGCCTGGCCATTTGCCCTTCAATGGCAAAGCTCCCCGTTATAGGAGCCTGAAGGCCAATGCGAATGGGCTCCTCAGCAAAAACCTGTCCCCAGAAGAACACAGCACTAAGAAAAAGGAACACCACAAGTCTTCTGCTTTTCATCTGACCTCCTCCTTTCCTGAGACGCTTTCTTCCCGAGAAGCAACGATTCGGATCCGGAAGAAGGATTTCTTGCCAACCCGAAGAACATCCCCATCCTTCAGCGGAACATCCTGGTCCACCCCGCTTATACGCTCTCCGTTGAGGTACACACCCCCTTGTTCCAGACAGCGACGCGCCTCACTCTTTGACTGGAAAACACCCGTTCTCTGCAGGAGCTTCATAATCCAGAGCTTCCCCGCAACGAGTTCAGACTGGGCAATGCAGAGGTCCTGAGCGCTCTCGGGACAGGCTTTCTGGGAAAATGCCCGCTCGAAATCCTCAAGGGCCTTTTTCGCCTCTTCCTCCCCATGGTACAGGCGAACGAGCTCAAAGGCTAGCTCCTCCTTCCAGACCTTCGGGTGGAGTTCTCCCCTCTCGCAAGCCTCCTTTTTCTTCCGAACCTCCTCAAGAGGAACGTCGGTGAGGAGGACGAAGTACTTCTCGATGAGGGAATCGGGAATGGACATAACCTTCCCGAACATCGAGAAGGGGGGCTCGTTGATGCCGATGTAGTTCCCGAGGCTTTTGCTCATCTTCTCCACGCCGTCGGTCCCTTCAAGAAGGGGCATGGTGATGATGACCTGGGGCTCTTGACCGAACTCCCGCTGCAGGTCCCGTCCCACAAGGAGGTTGAAACGCTGGTCCGTTCCTCCAAGCTCCACATCGGCCTGGAGCGCCACAGAATCGTACCCCTGCAGAAGGGGGTAGAGGAATTCGTGAAGCCCGATAGGTCTCCCTTCCCGCAGGCGCCTGGAGAAATCTTCTCGCTCAAGCATCCGGGCTACAGTGAAGCGGGAGGCAAGGATGATAACTTCCTCCAAAGTGAGCCGGGAAAGCCAGGTGCTGTTGAAGGCAACCCTCGTTTTCTCAGGGTCAAGGATTTTGAAAACCTGTTCCGCGTAGGTCTGGGCATTCCTTTGAACTTCTTCTTCTGTGAGCTGCCGCCGGGTCTCCTTTTTCCCTGTTGGATCACCGATACGACCCGTGAAATCACCAATGAGGAAAACGACCTCGTGCCCCAGCTCCTGGAACTGCCTGAGCTTTCGAAGGGTCACGGTGTGACCCAGATGGATATCGGGAGCACTGGGGTCAAAACCCTCTTTCACCACGAGCTTCTTTCCCGTTTCATAGAAGCGGAGGAGCTTCCTCCGGAGGTCCTCAAGGTCGATGATTTCTTCTGTACCACGCTTGAGCATGGCAAGGTCCCTCTCAACTTGCTCGGCATACTGTGTCAACGTCCTTCACTCCTTTCGAAATCCCCGCTTCAAAAGCGCCACAAGGAGTGGATACCCCAGCCCGTAGCAGGCCACAGTTTCTCCAAGGAGAATGTAGGAGGCTGTTACCCCGTAAGGAACGTTAAAGAGAAAAGCAAGGTACATGGCAACCCCAAAGCCATTGATGAGAACCGGAGGGAGGGGGGCAAGGAGAGGATGACGCATGCGGGAAGTCCAAAAGGCGGCAAGGAACGTGAACAGGGTTCCCAGGGTAAAGTCCCAGAATCCCAACCCTCCCAAAACGTTCGCCACAAAACACCCCAGGGTCAACCCCCAGATGGTCTCGGGAAAGAGGTAGGGCAATACCGTCAGCGCTTCGGCAATACGCACCTGAACGGGACCATAGGCGAAAGAAGCAAAAGGGGGGAGCACAACAAGAAGAGCGTACAGTGCTGCCACAAAAGCTCCACGAGCAAGGCTTTTCATTCCGTTTCTCCCGGTTTTGTGGTACCATATCATGGCACATATTATACCAAGAATGGCTGAAACCATGAGAAGGGGAAACAGGAAAAACACCCGGTTTCTTGCCCTGGCCTTCATAGCCGGTCTTCTTGCGGGAGGCGTGCTCCTTGGGGGTATGCTCCTTCCCTTTTCGGAAGACCTGAAGACCATCTCAACTCGCCTTGAAGATTTCACGCCCTCCCTCACCACAAGGGTCTACGATATCCGGGGGAGGCTCATTGGAGAATTCTTCACCGAACGGCGCGAATACGCCCGTCTTGAGGAAATCCCTCCTCTTCTCCAGAAGGCTTTCATCGCCAGTGAGGACCAGAACTTCTTCCGCCACCCCGGAGTGGACCCCTTCGGCATCCTTCGGGCGCTGTGGCAGAACCTGCTCAATCTCAGAGTTGTCGAGGGGGGAAGCACCATCACCCAGCAGCTTTCCCGGAGCCGTTTCCTCGACAACCGGAGGAGCATTGAGCGAAAAATCAAGGAGTTCCTTCTTGCCCTCCTCCTTGAGCGAAGGTACACCAAGGAGGAAATCCTCGAGGCCTACCTCAACCAGATCTACCTGGGGCACGGCGTATACGGGGTGAAAGCAGCAGCCCGCCTGTACTTTGGCAAAGACCTAACCGACCTCACCCTTGCAGAGATGGCCATGCTCGTGGGGGTCGCCCGGTCCCCTTCGTACTTCTCCCCGTACATCGACTTCTCCGCAGCCCAGAAACAGAAACGACGGGTCCTGCGGCGGATGCTGGAGTGCGGTTTCATTACCCAGGAGGAATTCGAACAAGCCCTCTCTGCCCCCATTGTGCTCTCAGGACTCGAGAAACGTGCTTCCCTCTGTCCGTATTTCCTCGACTACCTCCTCAAGGAACTCCGCACGACCTTCGAGGACTGGCAGATCTTTAGCGGCGGCCTCAAAATCTACACTACGCTTGATGCCGACATCCAGAGGGTTGCCAACGAAGCCCTCAAAGAAAGCGGATACCAGGGGGCGATTCTCTGCATCGACCCGACAAACGGGTACATCAAGGCCATGGTGGGAGGACGGAGCTACGAGGAGAGCAAGTTCAATCGGGCAACCCAGGCGTACCGGCAGCCAGGATCAACCTTCAAACCCTTCATTTACGCCGCAGCCCTTGATAGTGGTTTTACCCCAAGCAGCGTCCTCGTCGACGAACCCCTGGAGTTTCCAAACGGCTGGAAACCCCAAAACTACGAGCGGATTTTCCGGGGACCGATGACACTGAGAGAAGCCCTGGAGAAGTCCGTGAACATCATCGGGATTAAGCTTCTCCAGGAAGTGGGCATCGATAAAGTCATCCAGTACGCCAGGAAAATGGGCATACGGAGCAACCTCAGGCGGGATCTGTCACTCGCCCTGGGAACCTCTGAGCTGACCCTCCTTGAACTCACCACGGCGTACTCGGCCTTTGCCAACGGTGGGATGGTTCCCGAACCCCTGGCCATCCTCCGGGTGGAAGACACCGCAGGCCACGTCCTCTACGAGAAAACGCCGGTGGTGCGACGGGCACTCTCGCCAGACACGGCGTACATCATGGCCCGCCTCCTCCAAGGGGTTATAGAACGAGGAACAGGAAGAAGGGCAGCCATCGGCAGGCCCGTGGCAGGGAAAACCGGAACCACCGAAGACTTCATCGATGCATGGTTTGTGGGATTCACTCCCGACCTGGTGTGCGGGGTTTTCCTCGGGAATGACGATCGGAAACCCCTGGGGCCTCAGAAAACGGGGGGCATCATCGCCGCTCCCCTCTTTGCCCGGGTGATGAAAGAGGCCCTGAAGGTCACCCCACCCCACGATTTCTCTCGCCCCGAAGGGGTGGTGGAAGTCGCTGTGTGCCTGAAAACCGGCCTTCTGCCCTCCCCTTCCTGCAAAACCGTTGTGCTCCCCTTCAAGAGGGGAACCGCCCCTCAGACGGTTTGCACATCCTGCCCCTGACCTTATGTTCGGAGGGTGACCACTGTGACCCCAAGCCCTCCCTCCTCAGGCCGACCGGGACGGAACTCTTGAACATAGGGGTGGCTCCGCAGGAACTCGTGTGTGACCTGACGGAGTTTCCCTTCACCCTTGCCGTGAATGATGTACACGGTGGTGAAACCAGCAAGGATTGCCCTGTCAAGGTACCTCTCAAGGACGGCAAGGGCCTCTTCTGCCTTGAGAGCCCTGATGGTGACTTCATTGGTTATCCGTTCCCGGAGAGTGAAGGTGGTGATGGGAGTCTGTGGAGACTCCTGGGGAATTTCCTTCTCCTCTTTCCTCAAACGCTCCGGCGCTACCCGAACTCTTCTCTCCCCCACGGCAACGAGAACTTCGCCCTTCTTCATATCAACTTCAAGAACAACTCCCCGACCCAGAGGGTCAACGAACACCCGGTCCCCTGCCTGGAACTCCTGGGGCTCTTCTCGCTCCTCTTTGAGACTTTCAAGCCATCGGCGCTCTTCCTGGAGGAGTCCTTTGAGTTCTCCATATTTCTCTTCGTCGAGTGCTCTTGCCTTCCGCAATTCCCCCACAAGGCGCGCAATCTCCTTCTCTCTCTCCCGCAGACGGACTTCCCAATCCTCCCTCAGAGTCCTCGTCAGGCGACGACGTTCTTCTTCGAGAGCTCTCCTAAGCGCTTGCACCTCTTCCTCGCGTTTCCCAAGCTCGGCAAGTCTCTCATGGAGTTCGTCAAGTTTTCTCCGCATCTCCTCCCGCTCCCGGGAGAGGGAGAGCAAAAGCTCGTTGAAGGCAACTTCCTCCTTCCGGAGCACCTGTCGTGCCCCCTGGATAACCTCCTGGGGAAGGCCAACCCGTTCCGCAATCGTGATGCCATAGCTTCCCTCAACGCTCCCCACCACAAGGCGATATGTGGGCTGCAGAGTATCGGGGTCAAAGGCAAGGGAGGCAGGGAGAACACCTTCTCCCCGAAGGGCATATTCCCGAAGAGCCGGAAGATGGGTGGTGACAATACATGTCGTGCCCCGCTTTTTCAGGTACTCAAGAAGGGCAATCCCAAGTGCTGCACCCTCGTGGGGGTCTGTGCCCGCTCCAAGCTCATCGATGAGAAAAAGGCTCCGGGGTCCAGCTTTTTGCAGCGCAGCTCTTAAAAGCACCATCCGGGACGTGAAAGTACTCAGGCTGTTCTCCAAATCCTGATGGTCTCCGATATCCACGAAGAGATAGTCGTAGAGGGGGATGGAAGAACCTCGTGCGAGGGGGACCGGGATTCCGGAGAAGGTGAGCGTCACAAGAAGCGCAAGCGCCTTCACAAGAACAGTTTTCCCTCCGCCATTAGGCCCGCTGACAACCACAATGCTGCGATCCCCGGGGACCTCAAGGTCGAAGGGAACCGCCCGTTCAAAAAGCAGAGGGTGTCGCCCCTCACGAATGCGCAGTGTCTCCCCTCCAACCTCGGGGATTTCCCCTCTCCATCGCTCCCCAAGCTTCACTTTGGCCCGAAGGAGGTCGAGCTCCACGAGGCCTTCGAAGGTTTCCCAAAGGGCCGAAGACAGCGGCCGAAGCTTCTCAGTGAAGGTGGAAAGGATGCGAGAGACCTCTTCCTCCTCAAGGGTTTCCAGAACCTCGAGCTCATTGGTGAGCTCTGCCACGGCCCAGGGCTCAATGAACAGTGTGGAACCACTTGAGGAACAATCCACCACGAATCCCCTCAGCATACCCCGAAACTGAGCCTTCACAGGAAGAACATACCGGCCCTTCCGCAGAGTGTACAGTGGCTCCTGGAGGTACCTGGTGATTCTGCTATCCTGGAGGATGCGATGGAGCACTTCCACAATCCGGCTCTGGACCTCTTCCTTCCGCCTCCGGATGTTCCAGAGCTTTTCGCTCGCAGTATCGAGCACTTGCCCATCCTGGGAGAAAATCTTCTCCGCATACCTCAGAAACCCTGAGAAATCCTGAATGTTCCGGAAGTACAGGGAAGACATTCGGGGGTACTTCCTCTCCACCCCCCGTTCTTTCAGGAAATGGCGGATACCCTGGCTCATGAGAAGGAAACGGTATACCTTCTGCGCTTCCTCAAGGGAAAGACGGGCCCCGGGAAGACGCAAGACCTCAAGAACCGGACGGAGATCAGGGAACTCCCCAAAGGGGATGTCACCGTCAAAACGGATGAGGTCTCTAAGTTCCCGCACCACTTCAAGGTGCAGGGGAAGCGCTTCCGGTGCCAGAGGAAGGAGTGCTCTGGCCCTTTCCTGCGTTGCGGGGCAAAAACAGAGAGGAACCAGGAGTTCAAGGATTCTCTCGTACTCAAAGCTCGCCAGGGTGCTCTTTGGAACCTCCACCGCCTATGGATGCTCCTTTCTCAAGCCATGGCCGTAAAAAGGCAATCTGGGGGAACTGGGAGGCAAAATGCTCTACAGAGCGAATGGCAGGCAATGTGCAATCCTGGTAAAACCGGGAACGAGCAATACCTTCCTCAAGGAAACCGAGGTACGCCACATTGGCTACAAACACTGTGATGACGAGAATCCAGAGCATGCCCTTCAAAAGCCCCACAAAAAACCCAAGGAGAGCATCAACCCAGAGGATGTCGAGGTGCTCAAAGACCCGGCGCAGACGAAGACCAAAGGAGGAAAACACCATCACCGTAGGAAGGAAAACGAGGAGGAACCCGATAACCCCAAGCCAGGGACTCTGCCATCCAAAACGGGTGTGGAAAAACCCACTGATCGCAGGGAAGTACCGGAGGCCAAGGAGAAGACCAACCACAAGCCCAACAAACACCAGGAATTCCTTGCTGAATCCCCGAAGCGCACTGCGCACCGCGTTAAGAACGAGAATACCAAAACACAGCAGGGTGTACCAGTCACTCATGGGAGAGAATCATCTCTTCCCGTAACACCACCCTCCCCGTCTGCTTCAGACTCTCCTTGAGCTTCTGCACCCATCTCCCGACCTCCTCATCCTCAAGGGTCCGGTCCGGAGCTCGGAACACAAGACGAAAGGCGAATCCCTTCTTCCCAGGTGGGAGGGGATCACCGGAAAACACGTCGAAGAGGGCAAACTCCTCAAGGGCCATGCAGCTGCGCTTTGCTTCCTCAGCAACGAGCGACGCCACAAAAGCCCAGGGAGTGGATGCATCCACAACCACTGAAATGTCTCGGGAAACAGCAGGAAAAGCAGGCAGGACAAAATCCTTTGCCGGAAGGTCCTGCCCCCAAGCGGCAAGACCCTCAAGGCGGATTTCGAGATAGTACACTTCCCCCTCAACATCGTGCCTGCGCAGGAAAGCGGGGAGAACCTTTCCACCCCACCCGATGGGTTCTGCACCCCCCTCAGGAGAAGATGCCACGAAAGCTCCATCCTCCTCAAAAACCGGGAAAACCCTCCCAGGGCAAACAGCCCCGCACCCTGTACCCGCAAGCTCTCCTATCTCCTCAAGGAACCCCTTCAGGGTAAAGAGGTCCACAGGGTCCTCCTTCCACAGGGCAGGTTGAGGAACATTCCAGAGAATGATACCCAGACGCTTTTCTTCCCGGAAATTCCCTTCCTTTCGGAAAAACACCTTGCCGACCTCGAAAAACCCCCTGCTCCTCCTGCCCCGCCGGGCATTGGTCCGCACAACCTCAAAGAGGCTTGGGAAAAGGAAAGGACGGAGGACAGCGTGTTCCTGGGAAAGGGGGTTCAGTACCACAACACGCTCCTCTCCTCCAAAGCCAAGCACGTTCACGCTTTCCTCCTCAACCAGGGAAAGCGTTACCACCTCGTAAAGACCGCGATGGGCAAGATGCGCTCGAATCCGATTTTCCAGGGATTCCCCCCGGGGAACATTCCCGGGATCAAAGGGAAAGGAGGGGAAAGAGGAACGAATCTTCCCGTACCCGTAAACCCTTCCCACCTCCTCAACAACATCAATAGGTTCCCGCACATCGGGACGCCAGCTCGGTACACGAACACGCAGGGTCTCTCCTTCCTGAGCGACCTGAAAACCAAGCCGCTCAAGGATACGAATGCCCTCTTTTTGAGGAACCTCGCAGGAGAGCCGCTGCACAACGAGTTCCCATGGTACCGAAATTTCCCACACCGCGAAGGGTGGCTGGCCGCTCACAAGCCACCCCGAAGCCACTTCCCCTCCCATTTCCTCCAAAAGCGCAAGTGCTCGGGATGCTGCCCGCATCACCCCCAGGGGGTCAACACCCCGCTCAAAGCGCGCCGATGCCTCCGTTCGCATCCCCAAAGCCCTGGCCGTTCTCCGAACGGAAACACGGTCAAAGAAGGCCGCCTCCAGGAAGATCTCCTTCGTCTCTGGCCCCACCTCGGTATCCCGTCCTCCCATGACCCCGGCAAGGGCGATGGGACGATCCGCATCGGCAATGAGGAGCATGCCCTTTCTGAGCATCCTCTCTTCCCCATCGAGGGTAACGAGACACTCGCCTTCTTCTGCCTCACGAACACGGACGAGATTCCCCCGAATGCGGGCAGCATCAAAGGCATGGAGTGGCTGCCCCATCTCAAGCATGACGAGATTCGTGATATCCACAACGTTGTTGATGGGTCGCATACCCATGAGGATGAGTTCCTTGGCTATCCAGAACGGTGAGGGTCGCACAGTAATTGCAGTGACGTACCTTCCGGTGTACAGCGGACAGAGGTGCGGTGCCTCGTTTTCAAGACGAAAACCATGGTGGATGGGTTTCTCGGTGTAGCGCGCCTCAGGGAACACCAGGGGAATATCGCAGTGGGCTGCAAGCTCCCGAGCCAGTCCCAGAACCGAGAGGCAATCCCCACGGTTTGCGGTAACCTCAACTTCGAAAACCACATCATCACCAATGAGGGCCTCGTAAACGTCATCACCCTCTTCAAGGAACGGAGGAAGAGGTAGGAGGAAATCAAGGATCTCCCTCGCTCTTTCCCCCCGCACGGGGAGAAAAGACGGCGTATGGTCTTCAAACCCCACAAGGACCCTGCTTCCCGTCTCCGGAACACCGGAAGTGTGAACCAGAACCCGGAAGGTGCGTTCTCCGAGCTTCACCGTGCAGCGGGTCAGCAGACCCTCGCGATGTGCCTCCACAAGGGTACCGGCAAGTAAAGGGGAGCAAAAGAGGTCCCGCGCCGAAAGAACCTCCTCCATCACAAACCCCTGGTTCATGAAAACCTCGGCAACCTCTTCGGGACGAAGAGAGAGTTCGGGAAGGAATCGTTTGAGAATCCGATATGAGACGCGCATATGCTACCCCAGACCCTTGAAAGCACTCAAAAACGCAACGTCGTTCTCAAAGAACCACCGGATGTCAGGAATGCCAAATTTCAACATGGCGATCCGCTCCACGCCCATACCAAATGCAAACCCCTGAACCTTCTCCGGATCGTATCCCACGTTGCGGAACACCTGGGGATGCACAAGACCGGCTCCCATAATCTCAAGCCATCCCCGCCCCCCACAGGACCGGCATCCTGCCCCCTGACAGATGCCACAGGAAATATCCACCTCCGCACTCGGTTCGGTGAAGGGGAAATAGCTGGGGCGGAAACGAACCTTTCGCCTTTCGCCGAAGAGGCGACGGGCAAAAACCTCAATGGTTCCCTTGAGGTCCCCCATGGAAATTCCCGGTGCTACCACAAGCCCCTCAACCTGGTGGAACACAGGACTGTGGGTGGCATCAAAGGCATCCCGACGGTAACACCGCCCGGGGACAATAACCCGAAAGGGAGGTGTGAGCTTCTTCATAACCCGTATTTGGGCAGGGGAGGTATGCGTTCGCAGGAGGAAACCACCTCCGAGGTAAAAGGAATCCTGGGCATCCCGGGCAGGGTGATCAGCAGGGATGTTCAGGGCTTCGAAGTTGTAAAGCTCGGTCTCAATCTCCGGCCCCTCTTCCACGCGAAACCCCAGGGAGCGGAAAATGGCGATAATTTCGTCCACAACTAGGCGCAGAGGATGGAAGGCTCCCAGAGGATGTCTTCGCCCTGGAAGGCTGAAGTCGACAGGCTCTCGCTTTTGTTCCCTCCGGGAGAGTTCCGCCTCCTTCTCCCTGAGGCGCTCTTCAATGAGCACCTTGACCTCGTTGAGCCGCCGTCCAACAATTCTCCGCTCTTCAAGAGGTAAGGTCTTCAACCGTTCCAGGAAAAGGGGAATCCGGCTTTTGCGCCCGGCATACTTCCCCTTCACCCGGTTCAGGTCATCCCTCGTCAGGACCTGGGCCAGTTCTCCTTCAAAGTCACGAAGATACTCCTCTATTTCCTCAATCATGCTCTTCCACCCTCAGGTTACGAAGACTCTCCGAGGGTCATCGATGAGCCAGAGCAATCTGAACAAGCTCCCGGAAGGCTTCAGGATCCTCGATGGAGAGCTGTGCAAGTCTCTTCCGATTCACGAGAACCCCGGCTTTCTTCAGAGCACCCATGAACTGGCTATACGTCATGCCTTCGTTCCGCACTGCGGCATTGATACGGAGAATCCACAATCGACGAAAATCCCGCTTGCGGTTCCGTCGGTCACGATATGCGTACGCCAGAGAGCGGATGACCTGTTCCTTTGCTCTCCGGTAGGCCCGAGAACGGGCACCCCGGTACCCCTTGGCCATCCTCATAATTTTCTTTTTTCTCTCGCGCGAGGCAACATTGGTCTTTACCCGCGACATGTGCGCCACCTCTCATGCATAAGGGAGTAAACTCTTGATTCGCTTCGCCTCCACAGGAGTCAGAACGATGGTCTTGCGGAGTCTCCGTTTTCGTTTCCGTTCCTTATGGGCAAGAAGGTGTGACTTTCCTGCCTGGGACCTCTTGATCTTCCCGTGAGCGGTGATTTTGAAACGCTTTGCCGCCCCTCTGTGTGTCTTCATCTTCGGCATGGTTTCCCGTCCTCCTCACTTCTTCGGTGCCAGAGTGACCGTAAGGCTCGACCCTTCGCTCTTTATATCCTGTTCCACCTTTCCCACGTCTTTCAGGTCCTCGATGACTCTCCGGAGGAGCTCATGCCCCCGATCCTGAAATGCCGCTTCTCTTCCCCGAAACCGGATGATCACCTTCACCCTGTTACCTTCCTGAAGGAACCGGAGGGCATTCCGGAGCTTGACCTGGTAGTCATGCTCGTCAATCTTGGGGCGCATGGTGAGTTCCTTGAGCTCTGAAGCCTTTTGCTTCTTGCGGGAGAGCTTGGCTTTCTTCTCCCGCTCATACCTGAACTTCCCCCAATCCATAATCTTGCACACCGGAGGGTTGGCATTGGGGCCAACTTCAACGAGATCAAGTCCTGCTTCTTCCGCCATCTGCAACGCTTTCTTAAGAGGAACAATGCCAATCTGATGCCCCTCAGGCGAAATCAACCGCACTTCCCGCGCCCCGATCTGGTGGTTCACTCGATACCGTAACTCGATACGAATCGCCTCCTCACAAGCCTTTGTAGACGGTAGAAAAAAATACCATATTCTCCAAGGTTCGTCAACTCGCTGTAGAGGTCCACATCATGTGGGACACTCGAGAAACCAGTATCTCTCAGCTCCCAAGGCTCCTCTCCCTCACGCTCCAGTGCGGTCTTCTCCGATTATACACCTTTCAGTCCACCTTTTGAGGTGGGGGAATTCATGGGGTCACGATCCACCTCCCTGGAGGACAGAGAGAACTTCCCGGAAGGTCCGGTTGCACCGTTCCACCATTCCACGGATATGGGAGACCCTGGAGGAAGGACGAAGAGCGTGATACGCATTCTTGCAAGGACTCTCAAATTCCCCAGAGCATCAACGCCCTCCAGTACCTTGGGGTTTGAGCGGGAAAGGGGGGACCTTTCGGAGTTCCTCGAGGAATACCCTCAAATGGAGGGAGGAATAGGCCCACCGCAAGGAGAGTCCATGGGCTTGAGCGAGCTTAGCGATGGCATTCCTTGAGAGGAAGCTCAAAAGGTGGAGGATTCCCAGAACATGCCTGGAGCATCCCTGTTCCCTTTGTGCTCCTCTTATACAGTGCAGGGCCTTTCTTCTCTTGAATTTTTCGACACTGAGTCAGAATACGGTTCTTCTCCCTTTTTGCCTTACCTCCTGCAGATCTCTGTGGACCTATCCACTTGTCCCTTCCAGGGTAAGGCTTCCGGGGAAGTGGCAGGCCACAAAATGGCCCGGCTCTACCTCAAGGAGAGGCGGTTCGGTCATCGCACAAATCTCTTGGGCTCTGGGACAGCGAGTGTGGAAACGGCATCCTGAAGGGGGATGGAGAGGGCTTGGCACGT
Organism: Candidatus Caldatribacterium sp.; assembly: GCA_028275365.1. Lineage (GTDB taxonomy): Bacteria > Atribacterota > Atribacteria > Atribacterales > Caldatribacteriaceae > Caldatribacterium. Next base: position 57,605 of record JAPWUU010000002.1, on the reverse strand, counting down.
CACCACTCAGGATGATGCGGACCTTTCGGACACCCGGGTCAGGTATGGGAACGGCGGAAATCAGCGCTACGGAGTAGGGATGGAGGGGACGGGCAAAAAAGGCTTCTTTTGGAGCCAGTTCCACCACCTTTCCAAGGTACATGACGAGAATCCGGTGGGAAATCTGCCGAACCACGGCAAGGTCATGGGAAATGAAGAGGTAAGTGAGGGAGTATTCCCTCTTCAGCTCTTGGAGGAGGTTGAGTACCTGAGCCCGTACAGAGACATCAAGGGACGAAAGGGCTTCATCGGCAATCACCAGGCGGGGACGAAGGGCAATAGCCCGGGCGATGCTGATGCGCTGCCTCTGTCCCCCGGAGAACTCATGAGGGAAACGGCGGACGTAGTCCCGGGAAAGACCGACCCGTTCAAGGAGCATCTCCACCTCTTTCTGCATGGCATCCCGGGGAACAACACGGTGTACCCTGAGCCCCTCCTCGAGGATGGCCTGGATGGTCATGCGGGGGTTGAGGGAACTGAAGGGATCCTGAAAAATCATCTGCATGTCCTTGCGAATGGGCCGTAGCTTCGCAGGGGGAAGCCTGGTGATATCCTGTCCGGCAAAGAAGATTCGTCCTTCTGTCGGTTCAAGGAGCCTGAGGATGGTCATCCCGAGCGTGCTCTTCCCGCACCCCGATTCCCCCACAATTCCAAGGGTCTCCCCCGAAAAGACCTCAAAGCTCACCCCGTCTACCGCCCGGATCCATCCCACAACCTTTTTGAAAACCCCTGCCCGGAGGGGGAAGTACTTCTTGAGGTTCTCAACACGGAGCAAGACCTCACCGTTCCCCATGGCACACCTCGGAGAGCGCAGCATGATGGCAGTACACCACGTGCCCGTCACCAAGAGCAACCTCCGGAGGCTCCGTGGCACAGGTCTCATCTTCCAGGAAACAGCGACCCCGAAACCGACACCCTTCGGGAAAATGGAGGGGATCCGGCACAAACCCCGGAATGCTCGCAAGGGCGTTTTCGTCCACATCGAGACGGGGCACAGAGCGCAGAAGCCCGAGCGTGTACGGATGGCGGCAACGTTTGAAAATATCGTACTTTGTTCCCCGTTCCACCACTTTCCCGGCGTACATGACCACAACCTCGTCCGCCATATCGGCAACAATGCCAAGGTCATGGGTGATGAGGAGTATCGCCATGCCAATCTGCCTCTGGAGCTCCCGGAGGAGCTCGAGAATCTGCGCCTGAATGGTAACGTCAAGGGAGGTGGTAGGCTCATCGGCAATGAGCAATTTCGGCCGACAGGAAAGCGCCATGGCAATCATGGCCCGCTGTTTCATACCCCCGGAGAGCTCATGAGGGTACTCATTCAGGCGCTTCCTGGGTTCGGGAATGCCCACAAGGTGGAGCATTTCCTCCGCCAGAGCACGGGCTTTCTCCCGAGACACAGACTGGTGGAGAAGGATAGCTTCTACAATCTGTTCCCCCACGGTGTACACAGGGTTCAAGGCTGCAGAGGGTTCCTGGAAAATGATGGCAATCTCTTTCCCCCGAACCCTCTGCATTTCCCGCTCCGAAAGGGCCAGGAGATTCTTTCCCTCAAAGAGCACTTCCCCGCCAGCGATACGCCCGTTGGCCTCCACAAGACGCAGGATGGCCAGAGCCGTCACGCTCTTCCCGCATCCTGACTCCCCAACCAGCGCCACCGTTTTCCCAGGAGGAACGGTGAAACTCACCCCGTCAACCGCCCGGAGTTCCAGACCTTCGTCATTTCGAAAGTACACCTTGAGGTTGCGAACTTCAAGAAGCACGGGTTCCTTCACCACCGCAGGCGCGGGTCAAAGGCATCCCGCAGGGCATCACCCAGAAGATTCCAAGCGAGCACAAAAAGCACCATAGCCCCTCCGGGGAAGGCGATCATGTACCAGTACTTGAACGTGGCCCCATATCCCCCAAGCATCCAGTTCCGGGCGTAATTGAGGAGTGCCCCCCAGTCAGCATACCCCTGGGGTGCCCCAAGACCAAGGAAACTCAGCGCTGCCGCCGTGATGACTAAAGACCCCATGCGCATGGAAGCCTGAATGAGCACGGGAAAAATGGCATTGGGGAGAACGTGGCGGAGGATAATGAGCGTATCGCTCACTCCCAGGGACTTTGCGGCCAGGATAAACTGCTCCTCCTTGACCTGGAGGATATTCCCCCGGATGAGACGGGCAGGATACATCCAGCTGAACACAATGAGGGCAATCATCACCTTATCAAGTCCCGTGCCGAGGACCGTGGTGAGCACCATGGCAGCCACAAGGAAAGGAATGGCCATAAAAACATCCGTCACCCGCATGAGGATCTCATCGAGAATCCTTCCAAAGTACCCGGCAAGAGACCCCACAAAAAGCCCGATGGCTGTTGAAGCAAGGGTTACGAGGATGCCGATACGGAAGGCCGTACGCGTCCCCCACACAACACCATAGAAAATGTCCCGTTTCCCGGCAACACCAAACGGATGCTCCCGAGAGGGGGGAAGGGGATCGGCACTCCAGGTCACCACAGGCATGAAGTATGGATCCCGCCCGGGCTTTGGAGGAGCAAGGAGAGGGGCGAAGAGCGCCACGATGACAAAAAGCCCGAGAAGGACAACACCCAGAACTCCGGAAGCATTGGAAAAGAGTCGCCGAAGCGCTTTCCTTGTCTCTTCCCGCATCACTCAAGCCTCACTCTTGGGTCGATCAAGGCGTAGGAGAGATCCACACAGAGGTTCCCAATGACCAAGATGAGACCGAAAAAGAGGCTTCCACCCATAATGGAAGCGTAATCGAGCTGTTGCGATGCGAGGGCAATGAAGCTTCCAAGGCCGGTCCGGTTGAAAATCGTCTCCACAATGACTGTTCCGGCAAGGAGCCCGATCACCGTCTGGCCAGACACCGTGGCCACCGGAATAAGGGCGTTTCTCTTCGCATGCTTGTGAATGACCACACGCTCATCAAGGCCTTTCGCCCGGGCCGTTCGAACGTACTCTTTGCGAAGCACCTCAAGCATGGAGGAACGGGTAATCCTGAGGAGGAAGGCAAACTCCACATATGTCAGGGTGAGCACCGGCCCGGCGAGGTGCCGCAGTGCATCGAGAAACACATCAAACCGCCCGTTGAGAAGGGCATCAAGGGTGAGCATCCCGGTGAAATTCCGGAAATGCGGGGATTTGACAATTTCCTCGGCCCAGACACTCAGGTTTCCTGGTGGGAACCACCCCAGCGTGCCGTAGAAAATCATGAGGACAAAGAGTCCGAAAACAAAATCGGGGAAGGACCATCCAACAACGGCAAAAATGCGCAATCCGTGGTCCAGGGGCTTGTTATGGTTGAGTGCTGCGAGAACTCCAAGAGACGTTCCGAGGAAGATGATGGGGATGGCGGCGAAAAGGGTGAGCTCCAGGGTGTACGGAAAACGCTTGAGGATGGCTGAGAGCACCGGTTCCTTCCCCACGTAGGACCACCCGAGGTTTCCCCGGAGGACGTTCTTCAGCCATCGACCGTACTGGATAATCAGCGGGTCGTTGAGCCCGTAGAGCTCGACGAGCTTGTCCACATCGGCCCCCTTCAGACGCTCAGGACTGTTAATGAAGGTAGCCAGGCGCTGGTACGGACCAAGAAAACCGATCATGAGGAAAATGAGGAGAGAAATCCCAAAAAGCGTCAGAGGGAGAAAAAGGAGACGCCGAAGGATGTAGAAAATCATAAGCGCGAACCAGGCCCCATGGGGACCACAGTCCCCATGGGGTTCCAGCACAGTGTCACCTCACTCTTCTTTCCACACACCGTCATAGTTGACTTCTCCAGGACGCATGGGGTTGAACATCCAGCCCTTCACCCAGCTCCGCATGGCATAGACCTCTTCCGGCTGATACAGGGGCATGCCAAGGGCGTTTTCATAGGCGATTCTCTGGATTTCCTCGTACATGGCCTGCCGCTTGGCGGGATCCGTTTCCTCAATGGCCTTTTCAATCAGGGCGTCGAGGTTCTCTTCGGCGAATTTCCGGAATGCCTCTCCCTGGGTCGTTCCGTACACGCCGTTACTGTGATAGTAGGTGAAGATGAAGTTGTGCGGATCCGGGTAATCGGCAAGCCACCCGATGATGAATGCCGGAAGCTGCCCCTGCCTGTAGGCGTCAAGGTAGGTCGGCCACTGGACCCCCTGAACCTCGATTCGGAACTTCGGGTTCAGCGATTCGATGTTCTCCTTGAGCATCTCGCAGGCCGTCTGGCGAGCCTCGTTCCCGGTATTGTAGAGGAGCGTAAGCTTAAAGCCTTTCTCCCAGAGCTCACCATTCCAGGCTTTCTGGAATTCTTCCTTTGCCTTCTCAAGGTCAAAGGGGTACATGGGGAGATTTTCGCTGAAGCCGATGAGTCCCCGTGGAATAACCGAAGGAACGCGGTGTCCGTATCCTTTGAGGACCTGCGCAATGAAGGTGTCGTAGTCAAAGGCGTACGAAAAAGCCTTCCGCACATGGACGTCGCTGAAGAAATCCGGCGGAATGCCCTCGCCGTCGAGCTTCCCACTCCCAAGGTATTTGCTGTCCTTGGCCACCGTCCAGTTGAAGTGGAGCGCCGTGATGGTGAGGCGGGAACCTTTCTCGATGACGACTCCTGGCAGTCCTTTCACCTGGTCCAGGTACTGGAGGGGTGTGTAAATCTGGTCCGCATCCCCAGCCTCAAGCATGGAACGCCGTGTGCTCCACTCATCAACGCCCCAGATGATGACCTTGGCGAGTTTCGGCTTCTCTCCCCAGTACTCGTCATTCCTGACCAGGGTGACTTTCTGCTGGGTCCTGTCCCACTCAAGGAGCTTGAAGGGTCCGGTCCCAATGGCCTTTTCGTAGAGAGGGCTCTTCTCCTTCTTCCAGTTGTGGTACTTCCACCATCCGTCGGCCTGACCGTCCCAGAGACCCAGGGAGATACAGGTCTCCTTGTCAAGGATGGCACTCCAGCTTGCGTTCTGGGCAAGGATTCTCAGGAAGGGCTCGAAAGGCCTTGAAAGGTGGAAGACCACACTGTCCCCCTCGACCTCAACAGCCGGGTCAATGTACGTGGTGTAGAAATCGATGAGCTTCTGGCGGTACTCTTCGCTTTTGAGGTTGCCTTCTTCATCAACCATGTCGCTCCAGGCAATACCCACCTTGTCCTTCACAAAGTCCTCGAGGGTCTCGTAGCCAAAGAGAGCCTCGATGAGCATCCACATGGGTCCTGCGTAGGGGTCAAAGAGGATGCCCCGTTCGAAACTGTACTCCACATCTTCAGGGGTGAGCTCGTTCCCGTTGTGGAATTTCACACCCTTGCGGATGGGGAACACATAGGTCTTCCCCCCGTCCCGAACGAGCCCATTCTCAACGGTGGGAACCTCAGTCGCCAGGCGGGGGACGAACTCGGTGACGCTCTCACCCTTGTAGGCGATGAGGTTCTCGTATACGAAGTTGATCACTTCACCGCTTGCCGTATCGTACGCATAGTGCGGGTCAAGGGTATCTGGTTCCCCGGTGCTAAGGTAAATGTACGTGTCGGGATTCTTGACCTCTGCAAAGACAGGCAGCACACCCAAAAGAGCAAAGAACACGCAACCAAGGACGACCAGAAACCTTTTCACTCCTCGCACCTCCTCACTTCAATCGCTTCAGGCGGGGATTGGGGATGATCCCCGGGATTCTCCCACGCTTGGCCACGTTCTGCCCCGCAACCTCCTTGATGTCCATGGTCATGTCGATGGGTGGAGCACTGCTGATGTAGCTCCCCACCCCAAAAACGTCCGCCTTGTCCCGTAAAAGGGCAATCCTCTCTGGATTCAGCCCTCCCGAGACCACAATCTTCACATGAGGGAAACCGGCCTGCCGCAGCCGCTCCCGGACCTCCTCCACCAGGGCCGGGGTAACCCCTCCTCGCTCGTCAGGGGTGTCCAGACGAACCCCAGAAAGCCTCTCCCCAAGAACTCTTGCCACCCGGAGAGACTCCTCAGCCTCGTCCTTGAAGGTGTCCACGAGGATGATTCGGGGGAAGCGCTCCGGAATAGCCTCCTCAAAGGCCTTAGCCGTGATGACCGTATCCCCCACGATGAGGATGACTGCGTGAGGGATTGTTCCTCCCGGCTCCTTCCCAAAGAGCTTGGCCCCGAGAAGACACGCCGCACCATCCACGCCCCCCACGAGTGCTGCCCGTTCAAGCACCGGAGCCACCGCAGGATGTACGTGACGGGCACCAAAAGAGAGCACGAGTTTTTCCCCGGCAGCCCTCTTGCACTCTCTGGCCGCCGTTGCCCACCCGGAACTGTGGGCGAGGATGCCAAGAAGAGGCGTTTCGAAAATCCCAAATTCTGAATACGGCCCTCGAATGCGCATGATCACCTCCTTAGCGGCAAACTCCTCTCCTTCCTCAAGCCCCCAGATTTCGACGTTGCTCTCCGAAAGGAGATTCAGGACCTCTGAAACCCCGCAGAGGACACCGGGACGGCGGGGGAAAACCTCGGCAGTCACCACGGTATCGGCAAGCTTCAGGTGGCGGAGAATCTCCTGGGCCGTCACAAAGTAGACATCTGTGGTGTACCCCTTTCGGATTTCCTCGTGGGTTGCAGAATAGAAAAGCCTCTCCTTCCCTACCTGAAAGGCTTCAACCTCTTCAAGCGACGAAAGCCACGGTCGCTTCGACATTCCCTCTCCCTCACCGGACAAGAAGCAGTGAGAACACCAGCGAAAGCACCATTAGGGCGACGCCAAAGACAACGGTGAGTTTGCTCAGAATCGGGAGAGCTCGAAACTTCGCACTTCGGTCTGCCCGGGTCATGCCCCCGAATATCCCTCCGCCAACGCCAGATTTTCGGGGCTGGAGGACGACAACGAGAATGAGCGCCACAGATACCACAATCTGGACAACCATCCATCCTTCCATGCCTCAAGCTCCTCCACTCTTTCTCAGAAACGCCCGTTCCGTCTCTTCCACGATTTTCAGAAACTTCCCCGGGTCGAGGCTGGCACCACCAACAAGCGTCCCGTCGATGTTCTCCTGAACCACAAAGTCGAAGACGTTCTCCGGGGTGACGCTCCCCCCATAAAGGATACGGATACCCGACGCAACCTCCTGACCGAATCGCCCGGCAAGCTCCTCACGGATGAACCGGATAACCTCCTCGGCATCCTGGGGTGTTGAGGCCCTACCGGTGCCAATGGCCCATACCGGCTCGTAAGCAATCACCAAGGACTGTGCCTCCTCAGGGGTGAGATGGGCAATACCCTGAAGGAGCTGCTCCTGCACAACCTCCCGGGTTTTCCCTGCCTCCCGCTCGCTCAGGGTCTCCCCAACACAGAGAATGGGGGAAAGGTGAAAGCTGCAGAGCGTCTTCACCTTCCGGCCCACTTCCTCGGAGGTCTCGCGGAAGATATGCCGCCGTTCCGAATGTCCCACAATCACGTACCGGCACCCGAGTTCCTGCAACATGCAGGCAGAAATCTCCCCGGTGAAGGCTCCCTGGACCTCCCAGTGGACATTCTGTGCCCCAAGCCGCACTGGAGTCTGGCAAAACCGGTCTCGCAGTACCGGTAAAGCCGTGAAAGGTGGGCAGATAACGACCTCGAGGCCCTGAAATTCCCGCATTCTGGAAAGGAAAGCCTCGGCATATGCCGAGGCTTCCCCGATGGTCTTGTGCATCTTCCAGTTTCCGGCAGCAATCAGTGTGCGATTCATGAAGCTTCCCTCTCACCGCATCATGTACTGGGCAAGGTCCACAACCCGGCAGGAGTACCCCCATTCGTTGTCGTACCAGGCAAGCACCTTCACCATGTTGCCGATGACCTTGGTGGAAAGGGCATCAACAATGGAGGACTCAGTGGTGTGGAGGAAATCCGCCGACACCAGAGGCTCCTCGCAGTACGCCAGAATACCCTTGAGTTCACCCTCTGCTGCTTTTTTCAGTGCTTCGTTCACCTCGTCCTTTGTGGGTTCCTTCTCCACCACCGCCACAAAGTCCACAATGGAGACATCGGGTACCGGAACACGAATGGCCATGCCGTCGAGCTTTCCTTTGAGGTCAGGAATGACCTCTCCCATGGCCACTGCTGCACCGGTTGTGGTGGGAATCATAGACATGGCCGCAGCCCGGGCTCTCCGGAGGTCCTTGTGGGGGAAATCAAGGATAACCTGGTCGTTGGTGTACGCGTGGACAGTGGTCATGAATCCTCGCTGGATCTTGAAGTTCTCGTGCAGCACCTTCACCACCGGAGCGAGACAGTTCGTGGTGCACGAGGCGTTGGAGACAATGTGGTGATTCGCCTTGTCGTACATCGTGTGGTTCACGCCCATCACAATGGTCACATCGGGATTCTTGGCCGGTGCGGTGATGAGCACCTTCTTAGCCCCCGCCTGCAGGTGCAGCGAAGCGCCCTGACGGTCGGTGAACTTCCCCGTGGACTCAATCACAAGCTCTACACCGAGATCCTTCCAAGGCAGCTGAGCGGGGTCTTTCTGGGCAAAGACCCTGATGGTCTTCCCATCAACAATCAGCGCATCGTCAGTAGCCTCGATTTTGTTAGGAAGGGTCCCGTGGACGGAGTCGTACTTCAAAAGGTGCGCGAGGACTTTGGCGCTTGTCAGGTCGTTCACGGCTACAACGTCTATGTCACCACCGACCTCGAGAATTCTGCGGAACACCAGTCGCCCGATCCTTCCGAATCCGTTGATCGCAACTTTCATTGCTTCTACCCCCTTTGTTCCCGGAATAAACTAAAGCATTTTATCATACCCGAATTCCTGAAATAAGGCAAGAAAAAAGGGCACCGTACGGTGCCCTTTTTTCTTGCCTTGCACCTCATATGATGGCCCGTTCGGTGTTGACATCGAAAACGTGCATCTTACTCGTATCCACTACAATCTTCATGCTGGCCCCAACTTCCGTATGGGTCTGCATGTCAAGAACGGCAACAATGGTGTGCGGACCAGAGGTGAGGTAGATGATTTGCTCGGAACCCAGAGGCTCAATAACATCCACCACGGCGTCAATGGCATTGCCATCGTCCCGCAACATTTCCTTCGAGACCGCAAGGTCGTACACATCCTGGGGACGAATACCGAAGGTGACTTCCTTGTTCACATAGGGTTCAAGTGGCGCTTTGTACTCTGCCGGTACCTTGATCCTGAAGGACCCTCCATCGAGGATAAGGGTGTCGTTCTCCTTCTTGAGCACTACGTCGAGGAAGTTCATAGAAGGAGTACCGATGAAACCGGCGACGAACTTGTTGATGGGTTTGTTGTAGAGCTCAAGAGGAGTTCCTACCTGCTGGACCACTCCGTCCCGCATGACCACAATCCGGTCCCCCAGGGTCATGGCCTCCACCTGGTCGTGAGTGACGTAGATCATCGTGGTCTTGAGACGGTCGTGGAGCTTGGCAAGCTCTGCCCTCATCTGCACCCGGAGCTTCGCGTCGAGGTTGGAGAGGGGCTCATCGAAGAGGAAAACTTTGGGGTGACGGACAATGGCTCGACCAACGGCCACACGCTGCCTCTGACCACCGGAGAGCTGCTTTGGCTTCCGGTAGAGGAGCTCCTGAATCCCCAGAATTTCCGCGGCTTCCTTCACCCGCCGATCGATTTCATCTTTGGGGAACTTGCGAAGCCGAAGACCAAAAGCCATGTTGTCGTAGACATTCATGTGGGGGTAGAGCGCGTAGTTCTGGAAAACCATGGCGATGTCCCGATCTTTCGGGGGGACGTCGTTTACCAGAACGTCGTCGATGTAGATTTCGCCTTCATCCACTTCCTCTAACCCCGCAATCATCCGAAGCGTCGTGGTTTTCCCGCACCCTGAAGGACCAACGAGAACGACGAACTCCTGGTCTTTGATCTCAAGGCTCACGTTGTTCACCGCAATAACGTCTCCGAACCGCTTCACCACGTTCTTCAGAGTCACACTCGCCATTTATGCTCCCCCTTTTTTCACCAGAATGAAACTACACACAGGGAAACTCTCCAAAAGACATTTTAGAAGATTGTTCACATTCTGTAAACCCTTCAGGTCACATGGATTTCTCCTGGAACCTTTCCGCCGCTTCCTCCAGGGCTTTCAGCCGACGGTACACCTCGCCCTTGGAAACAGGAGGTGAACAGTAACTCCCAAGCTCCCGGAGTGAAGCATAGGGGTAACGGATTCTCAAAAGGGCAATCTCTCGGAGCCTTGGCGGAAGCAATTCCAGAGGAAGACTTCTGATTTTCTCCCGCTGACGCAGCGAGGACCGGACGGTCCGCTCAAGGTTTGAGGTGGTGTAATTCACCCAGCGGGTGAGGTCATTGACCGTTTCCTTCTCCACACGTAGGCGCTCGAGTTCCAGGTGACTCCGGAAGGCCCCAAGGTACCCCAGGAAAAGACCGATAGTCTCCGCGTTTTTGGTGTAGAGGTGCCACTCGCTTTTGACTTGGCGGCAGCGAAGGGGTATCCCCCGGGCTTTGAGGGTTTCCTGGACAAGGAGTGCCCATGCCCTTGAGGGAAACCGAATCTCGAGCTGATAGCTCCGCAGGGGGTCTCCCACATACCCCCGGAGTTCAAAAACCCCCCGGATGAAGTCCGCAGCAACCTCTTCTTTAAGAAAACCAGTAAGGACAGAAACATCGTAGAATCCGAAATCCTCAAGGACCGCCTCGGAAATGCCGATTTCCAGGCGATAAAAAAGCCCCGAACGAATACCCCGTTCCCTGGAGCGTCCAAGCTCATAAGGCGCAAGAGGGGAGAATTCTCTCTTAAGGACCAGGCACTTCTTTAGAGGAGCAAGAGAGGAATGTGAGAGGCAAAGGAAAAGTCCTTCTTCTCCCTTCCGGATCACGCCACTCCTCAAAAGACCAGCAAATTCAGCCCTTCGCCGCTCTTTCTCGGGAGGAAAAAGGGCACAGAGCTCATCCTGAAGAAGAGCCCGAAAGTCCATGTTGGTAAACCTCTTGAAGCCGCTCTTTAAGACGGGCGATGACCTCCTGGGGAATCCTCAGGCGTCTACTGACTTCTTTAGGATCCGCTTCACAGAGTGATCGCAAATCCTCAAAGGCAGCAAGAATCTTCTCCCGCCGCTTTGGCCCGATACCTTCCACCTCCTCAAGGAGCGAACCAAAGGACTTCTTGTTCCTCCGCACTCGGTGGAAGGTCACAGCAAAACGGTGCGCTTCGTTTCTCACCCGCTGCAGGAACTGCAGAACTTCAGAGTGAGGGGGAAGCGCAAGGGGTGTAGCCCTCTCGGGAAGGTAAATCTCCTCAAACTCCTTGGCCAGAGCAAGCACCGGACAGGAAACGCCGAGTTCCCGGAATACCTCAAGCGCCACGTTGAGCTGCCCCCGCCCCCCATCAAGGAGTAGAAGGTCAGGAAGGCTCCCTTCCCCCGACTGCAACCTCCGGAAATGCCGGACGAGAACCTCCCGCATCATGCCAAAGTCGTCGGGGTGACCCTCACCTTTCACGACGAATCTTCGGTACCCTTTGGGGTATGGAACCCCGTCAAGGAAGGCTACCACCACCCCCACAGCCTCTTCACCCTGAAAAGTGGAGATATCCACACCCTCCACAAGGCGAGGGAAAGAGGGAAGTCCAAGGACATTCTGAAGACCCCGAAGGAGCTCCGTTGACGCTCGCTCTCGTTTTTTGCGTCTGAGCACCTCCGCCTCAAGGCTCCTCTGAGCGTTCTCTAAAGCCAGAAACATCATTTCCTCCTCCTCACCACTGCAGGGAGGGGTAACCGTAAAGGGGAAGAACTCACTGAGTTCCCGGAGAACCTCCAGATGCTCCACCGCCACACACACCCGCCTGGGAAAGTGGAAAGCGTGGAGGTATATCTGTTCCAGGAACTCCCGAAGGAGCGCCTCCTTACTTTGCCATCCCAAAGACGAGGCAACAAAGCTCTCGCTCCCGATGAGCCTTCCCTGGCGAACGCGGAGCACCACAAAAAGCGCGACTTCTTCATCGCGGACAACTTCCACAAAGTCAATGTCTTCGGGCTGCGAAAGGACTAAGCGGTACCGCGTTGCAACTTTCTGGAGGGCCTCAAGCTTTTCCCGGTAGTAGATGGCCCGCTCAAAATCCAGGGCATCTGCAGCTTTCCACATCTCATCCTCAATCCACCGGGCGATTTCCTCGTACTTTCCGTTGAGGAAATCCACGGCCTTCCTGAAGTTCTCCTGGTACTCCGCCCGGCTCATGCGGCCCACACAGGGAGCTCCACAGAGACCAAGCTCAAAATCGATGCAGGGCCGGCGAAGAGGGAAAGAGGATTCAGGAATGGTGCATCCCCGCAGACGAAAAATCGACCGGAGGAGCTTCAGGCCCTCCCGGGTCTTCCGGGAATCTGTGAAGGGTCCAAAATACACCCCTTCGCCTCCGGTCTTTTTTCGGGCAAACCGAACCGCAGGGAAATCCCCCCTCGTCTCAAAGAGGATGTAAGGATAACTCTTGTCATCCCGTAAACGGAGGTTGTAAGGAGGACGGAAACGTTTGATCAGTTCCTCCTCAAGGAGGAGCGCCTCATGTTCGTTCCCTGTCACAAAGTACTGCACCGACGCAACGGCCTCAAGCATTCCCTCTTTAAGAGGGGAAGAAGCCCGGTAGAAATGGGACTTCACCCTCTTGAGGATGTTCACAGCCTTCCCGACATAAAGGACCTGACCTTCACCGTCCTTCAGGACGTACACCCCGCATTCCACAGGAAGGCAGTCAAGGTCCTCCCGTTTCACCTCAAAGGGGACATAGTGCTTTCTTTCGGTCAGCCTGCAGCACCTCTCTCAGGAACTGGCCTGTGTAGGAGGAGGGAACCTGAGCGACTTCTTCCGGAGTTCCCTGAGCAACGATGTAGCCACCCTTCTCTCCTCCCTCAGGACCCAGGTCGATGAGATAGTCACACGATTTGATGACGTCAAGGTTATGCTCGATGATGAGCACAGTGTTCCCTCGGTCCCGAAGCTCAAGCAGCACCGAGAGGAGTTTCTCAACATCGGCAAAGTGCAGCCCGGTGGTCGGTTCATCAAGAAGATACAGGGTCCTTCCCGTTGCCACCTTCCCGAGTTCCCGTGCGAGCTTCACCCGCTGCGCCTCTCCACCAGAGAGGGTTGTAGCCGGCTGTCCGAGTTTGATGTACCCCAGACCAACCCGCTGGAGCACCTCGAGTTTGCGCCGGATAGGAGGGATGTGTTCAAAGAACTCCATGGCCTCGTCAACGCTCATGTCTAAAACGTCGGCGATGTTCTTCCCTTTATACTTGATGTCGAGCGTCTCCCTGCCGTAGCGCTTCCCCTGGCACTGCTCGCAGGTCACAAAGACATCCGGGAGAAAATGCATCTCAATTTTGATGACGCCATTCCCCTGACAGGCCTCACACCGCCCACCCTTGAGGTTAAAGCTGAATCGTCCTGGTTTGTACCCCCGGGCTCTGGATTCTGGAAGCTGAGCAAAAAGCGTCCGGATATCGGTGAAAACCCCGGTGTAGGTGGCAGGATTTGAACGAGGGGTTCGCCCGATTGAGGACTGGTCGATCACGATGACTTTATCGATGTACTCCACACCTTCAATGGCATCGTGGTCTCCGGCAACCTCTCTGGACCCATGGAGGATTCGAGAAAGTCCCCGGTACAGGATATCATAAAGGAGCGTGCTTTTCCCTGAACCGGAAACCCCCGTGATGCCCACAAGAAGCCCAAGGGGAATGCTCACCGTGATGTTCTTGAGGTTATTTGCCCGGGCACCTCGCACCACAAGCCATTCATCTCCCGGGGGCTTTCTCCTGGTAGGTACAGGGATGCACCTTCGACCACTGAGATAGAGTCCGGTCAGGCTTTCGGGATTCTCCATGATTTCCTGGGGTGAACCCGAGGCCACAACCCTCCCACCTTTCTCCCCCGCTCCAGGACCAATATCCACCACAAAGTCTGCACTCCTGATGGTTTCGGCATCGTGTTCCACCACGATCACCGTGTTCCCAAGGTCCCGGAGTTTCTTCAAGATGGCAATAAGCTTCTGGTTGTCCCGGGGATGGAGACCGATGGTGGGCTCATCGAGGACGTAGAGAACCCCCACAAGACCAGAGCCAATCTGTGTTGCCAGGCGTATTCTCTGCGCCTCTCCACCGGAAAGGGTGGCGGCAGAGCGGTTGAGGGTCAGGTACTCAAGACCGACCTCCTTCAGAAAGCCCAAGCGGGAACGGATTTCTCGCAGCACCGGTTCTGCAATGACCGCCTCGTTCCCGGAGAAGCTAAGGTTTTCGAAAAACTCAAGAAGTTCCCCAATGGTCAGGCGGGAAAGGTCCCCAATGGAGAACCCTTGAATCTTCACCGAAAGGCTTTCCTTTCGGAGGCGATCTCCCTGACACTCAGGACACACCCTGGTTGAGAGGAACGGGGCAATCTCTTCCTGCTCCCACCAGTCCTGGGCACTGGCAAGCTTTCGCTCAAGAATAGGGATGATGCCTTCAAAGACTCCATCGCCGTAGAGGATGAAATTCCGCTCCTCCTCGGTGAGATCCCGGAATGGCCGGTTGGTCGGGATGCCCCGTGCAGCAAAAGCCCGACGAATCCGTGCTCCCCAGTAGCTCTCCGGATCCAGATGGTCCCAGGGAACAATAGCTCCCTCGTCGATGCTTTTCGAATAATCGGGCACCACGAGATCCGGATCCACAAAGGCAAGAAACCCCAGACCACTGCAGCGAGGACAGGCTCCGTAAGGGTTATTGAAAGAGAACATCCGGGGAGTAATCTCCGGGAAGTTCACCCCACAGTCCACACACGCGAAACGTTCGCTGAAAAGGAGTTCCTTTATCGTCCCTTCCTCCCATATCCCAACTTTGAGCACACCCTTCCCGTAGCGAAGGGCGATTTCCACGGAATCGCTCACCCGGCGTTCGATATCCTCCTCAATGATGATCCGGTCAACGATAAGGTCGATGTCGTGTTTTTTGTTCCGGTCAAGCTCTATGCTCTCCCACTCTTCCAAGTCAAAGATTTCCCCGTTGACGCGAACCCGGGCGAATCCGTTTTTGAAGAGATCGGCAAGGAGCTTCCGGTACTCCCCCTTCCTTCCCCGTACCAGAGGAGCCATGATGAGGACCCTGGACCCCTGGGGAAGGGAGAGGATTTCGTCGGTAATCTGCTGCACCGTCTGGCGAGCAATGGGCTTCCCGCACTGGGGACAGAAAACCTTGCCACATCGGGCGAAAAGCACCCTCATGTAGTCGTAAATCTCCGTGACCGTTCCCACAGTGGAACGAGGGTTATGGGATGACACCTTCTGGTTGATGGCAATCGCCGGAGAGAGTCCCTCGATAGAGTCCACATCGGGCTTCTCCATCCGCTCCAAGAACTGTCGGGCGTAAGAAGAAAGGGACTCAAGGTACCTCCTCTGTCCTTCGGCGTAAATGGTGTCAAAAGCAAGGGAAGACTTTCCCGACCCACTGAGACCGGTGATAACCACAAACCGGTTCCGGGGAATCTCAAGGTCCACGTTTTTCAGGTTGTGTTCTCGTGCTCCACGAATGACAATCTTACCGTCCTGCATCGTTCTCACCCTGGTGCAGCGTCCGCTTCTCCTGCAAGGAACGCAAACGGAAGATCTCATCCCGCAGGAGGGCAGCCTTTTCAAACTCCAGGCGCCTGGCCGCTTCCTTCATCTCCCGGGTCAGCCGCTCAATGAGCCGCTCCAGGTTCTCCTCGCTCTCCTCGAGTTCCTCCACAAGGAGACAGGCCTCCTCCGCCTCCTTAGAGAGGCCAGCCTCTTCGGGAATAAGGGTCCGGACTTCCTTTGTGATAGTCTGCGGCACAATCCCGTGTTCTCTATTATACGCCTCCTGAATAGCCCTCCGTCGTTTCGTCTCTGCCAGAGCCCGCTCCAGAGAACGGGTCATGGTGTCGGCGTAGAGGATGGCCCGTCCTTCGGCGTTGCGCGCCGCTCTCCCAATCGTCTGAATGAGCGCCACCTCAGAACGCAAAAATCCCTCTTTGTCGGCATCAAGAATCGCCACAAGGGCTACTTCCGGGAGGTCAAGGCCCTCCCTGAGGAGGTTAACCCCCACAAGGACGTCAAATTCCCCTGCCCGAAGATCCCGGATAATCCGGGCCCGTTCCAGGGTATCAATCTCTGAGTGCAGGTACCTCACCCGAATACCAAGACTGTATAGGAACTCGCAGAGGTCCTCGGCGCTCTTTTTGGTGAGTGTGGTGACAAGAACTCTCTGGTTCTTCTGCACTACCTTTCGAATCTCCCCCACGAGGTCCTCGACCTGACCCCTGGCAGGACGCACCTCAACCTCCGGGTCCAGAAGGCCGGTGGGTCGGATCAGTTGCTCCACCACCTGAGCGCTCACGTTCAGTTCGAACTCTCCCGGTGTCGCCGAAACGAAAATGCATCGGGAAATCTTCTTCTCGAACTCTTCAAACCTCAGGGGCCGGTTATCGAAACAGGAAGGGAGGCGAAAGCCAAATTCCACAAGGCTCTCTTTCCTCGAACGATCCCCCTCGTGCATTCCCCGAAGCTGGGGAACCGTCACATGGGATTCGTCAATGAAAAGGAGGAAGTCCTCCGGAAAGTAATCAAGCAGGGTATAGGGCGGTTCCCCAGGCTGACGGCCATCAAGATACCGGGAGTAATTTTCAATTCCCGGACAGTATCCCGTTTCCCGGAGCAGTTCAAGGTCGTACCGCGTCCGCCGCTCCAGGCGTTCCGCCTCAACAAGCCTTCCCTGGGAGAGGAAATAGGCCACCCGTTCCCGAAGTTCTTCTTCAATCCCAAGAAGCGCCCGCTCAAAAATCTCCTGGTCTGCAAGGTAATGCCGGGCGGGGTAGATGAAGACCTCATCAAGCTTTCCGAGAACCTTCCCGCTCACAGGGTGGAGAACCTTAATGTTCTCCACCGTATCCCCAAAGAACTCGAAACGAAAGACCTCTTCGCTATAAGCCGGGTAGACCTCAACGGTATCGCCCTTCATGCGAAAGACCCCCGGCATGAATTCCACCTCATTCCGCTCGTAGAGAAGGTCCACGAGACGGTGGGCAAAATCCTTCCTCTTATAGGTGTCTCCCACTCGGACACGGAAAACCCGGCGGGCGTACTCCTTTGGAGAACCAATGCCGTAGATGCACGAAACAGAGGCCACAATGATGACGTCGTTGCGTTCCATCAGAGCGCTTGTTGCCCGAAGACGCAACCGGTCGATGTACTCGTTAATCGAAGCGTCCTTTTCAATGTAGAGATCGTACTCAGGAACGTAGGCCTCAGGCTGGTAGTAATCGTAGTAGCTCACGAAATACTCCACAGCGTTCTCGGGGAAAAACGCCCGCATCTCGCTATAAAGCTGAGCAGCCAGGGTCTTGTTGTGAGAGATGATCAGGGTTGGCCGGTTGTACCGGGCAATGACGTTGGCCATGGTGAAAGTTTTCCCCGACCCGGTCACCCCAATAAGGGTCTGGTACCGGTACCCCCGGAATAACCCCTCAACCAGACGTTCAATGGCCTGGGGCTGATCGCCACAGGGGCTGTACGGTGCCACAAGACGGAAGATCCCCCGCTTCATAACTCCTCACTTCTATAAGAAAACCCGAATCCTCCTCTCCTACTTCCCGGAGAACCAGTCCGGAAAGAGAGAGAAAACCCTTTGTTCCAAAAGCTCTGTGGAGGAGTCGTTGATGAGGACCTTCGAAGCTCTCCGGCGGAGGGCGGGAAGAAACCTCTGGGTGCTCAAGCGAAGCGCAATCTCCCTCTCCTGAAGCCCCTTTTGCTGCAACCGCTCACGGCGAACGTGCCAGGGAGCATCCACAAAAAGGAGGTCCGAAAGGAGAGCGCACAGACCCGCTTCAAAAAGCACTGCTCCCTCGACCACGACGAAATCTGCTCGGAGTCTTTGGCAGCGCCTCCACACCTCCCAGAAAAGCAGGGGATGGGCAAGGTTATTAAGGCAAAAGAGCATTGGCCAGCTCCGGAAAACCAGCCGGGCGAGCTTCCGTCTCTCGAGGTTCCCCCACCTGTCCAGAAAAAAGCGTCCGAAGGCGAGAACAATGAGCTTCCAGAGGGGTTTCCCCTTCCGGGAAAGTTCCCGAGCAAGGTCGTCAAGGAGAATGACGGGAATGCCCCTTGCCCCAAAAAGGGCAGCAACCGTGCTCTTTCCCGAGGCCACCCCACCTCCGATACCGAGAATCCTCGGTCCCTTATTCCCTGTAGACCTCAACGTACCTCTTGATGGCCTGTTCCCAGGAGAAATCGCTCGCCATGGCATTGGCCACCATGGTGTAGAAGAGATCCTGGTCCTCAAAGTACACATGGAGTGCCCTCCTGACCGCCCGGAGAAACTCACTGGCTGAGAATTCTCCAAATTGGAACCCAGTGCTGAGACGGGGATTGAAAGGGTAGTCAACAACCGTATCCCTAAGTCCACCCACCCCCCGGACAATGGGGAGTGTGCCGTAACACATGGCGATCATCTGGCTGATGCCGCAGGGCTCAAAAAGCGATGGCAGCACCAGGAAGTCTGAGGCGGCATAGGCAAGATGGGCAAGACTCTCGTCGAACATCACCATCACCCGCAGCCTGGGATAGTGCTGCTCAAGGTCTTTCAGTGCCCGTTCGTAGAAGGCCTCACCCATACCCAGGAAGAACCAGTATGCCGGGAGGGAGAAAAACTCCTCAGGACGTTCCAGGAAAAGCCGTATCCCCTTCTGCTCCACAAAGCGGGAAATAAAGGCGATGACAGGAAGGGTTGCCTCCACCCCCGGACCAAAGTACTGTTCGAGGAAGCGGAGTTTATTCTTTCTTTTCCCTTCAAGGTTCTCCCTCCCGTAGTGTTCCTCGAGGAAGGGGTCAAGGCTGGGGTGGAAAATTTCCGTGTCAATGCCGTTGACAATCCCCACGATTTTCTTGCGATGGGACAGAGCCCGAAGGAGACCATCAAGACCTTCCCCGAACTCGGGAGAGCAAATCTCACGAGCATAGGTAGGGCTCACGGTGGTGATGATGTGGGAGAAGAGGAGACCCGCCTTCATGAGATTGAGGTTCCCGTAGAACTCAAGGTACTCATGGGTGAAGAAGTGATTGGGGAGGTTGACCAGCCGGAAGAGTTCTCCCCGTCCAATGCCCTGGTAGGCAAGATTGTGAATGGTGAAAAGGACTTTTGCGGCTCTGGGCCGATACTGAGGCCAGTACCGCTCAAGGTAGGCACAAAGGAGGGCGCTCTGCCAGTCGTGACAGTGCAGGAGGAAAACTTCTTCCTGCCAGCGCACCAGGTACTCGAACACCGCCCGGGAGAAGAAGATGAACCGCTCGAGGTCATCAGGATACCCGTACATCCGCTCACGCCCAAAAAAGCGTTCACAGGCCACAGCGAAAAGGGATTGGCTGTCGTCTATCCTGTACTCAAGAAATTCCGCCCGGGCCATGGTCTCCCCAAAGGGGAACTCCAGGGCCTTTTGCCTAACAAAAGGGAAATCCTGCAACATCCGGGCGTATCCGGGGAGGAAGAGCTTGACCCGAAACCCAAAGCGGGGGAGGTATTTGAACAGAGCTCCCACCACGTCCCCCAGACCGCCGCTTTTGGCAAAAGGATATGCCTCCGAAGCAACGAGCACAACTTCCACGTTCATCCTCCCTCTCCTATGACCAGGAGTCCACACTCTCCTTTCCCTCGTTCCACGACCTCGAGCCGCCACTTCCCCTTAAGAAACCATTCCGAAAACACACCGAGAAACTGCCTGAAATCCCCAGAGAAAAGGGGGATATCGGCAGAGAGCTGCTTCCCTGCCCTGCACAGCTGCCGGACACCTCCTGCGCTCAGGACCCAGGCCAAAAGGCGGAAAACTTCTTCCCGGCAGGTATTTTCATAGGCCACAAGGAGCTCTTCTCGGGATTCCCCGTACCTACCCACAAACCGCCATCCATAGAGCGTCGGCAGCGCAACGTACCCACGAACTTCATGGATCCTCTGCATCAGATCCCTCGGGGGAACAACTTCCTCCACCACAAAGGCACAGGGAGGGGTAAACAGCGGGAGGTCAAGAAAACCTGCCGCAAAGGAGAGCTCCCCAAGGGCAAATTTGAGCACAAGCGGGACCTCGACATCCCGGTAGACCTCAAAGAGCGTCGTTTCACAGGTCACCCACTTCCGGGCTTCTTCAAGAAGCATACCGAGCTCCTCAAAGGAGACGGTTTTTCCAAACCCTTCAAGATGCCGCAAATGCTCAGGCGGTGGAAAGAGGCAGGGATAGACAACCCACAGGAGAACCTGACCCCAGAAAACCTCCGGTGCTTCAAGGACTTTCCTCAGATGCCCTGCATCTGGTTGAATACAGGCAATAAGGTACCCCCAGGGCTGTCCTGAGGGAATGTCGGCGATGTTCTTCAGGTCCTTCCCATCGGTTACAAAGAGGTCCTTCCTGCGGAGCACAAGGTACGGACGCTGCTGCTGCCACCTCTTCTCAATCCGTTCTCGGAGCCTTCGAAGCTCGAGCTCTTCGAGTTTCTGCAAAAGGCGCGGCCAGTCCACCCGCTCAGGACTCCAGGGCTCCACACGGCAGTCGATGGGGACATCCCTGCGAATGGTCACGAGCACCCGGTTCACCTCCACCTGTTCCCGGGCCCTGAGGAGACTCTCCCGCAGGGACGGAGGAAGTTCCTCAACATGGGCGAGAATCCCTTCCCAGCTTGTGAACCTCTGCAAAAGCTGCGCCGCTCTCGTCTCCCCAATGCCCCGCACACCCTGGATATCGTCAGACGCATCACCGCTTAAGGCCAGAAAGTCAACAATCTGAGCAGGAGTGACGCCGAATTCTCGCTCCACATCCCGGGGACCTATGGGGCGCAGGCGGGTGACTCCCTGAACCGGCTGGAGGAGCATCGTGTGTTCATCAAGGAGCTGCAGAAGATCAAGGTCAGAGGTCACCACGTAGAGAAGGTACCGCCCCCCAAGGCACTCCTTGAGGCTCCCGATGAGGTCATCCCCCTCGAATCCCGGGACCTCAAGGATGGGGAAACCAAAACACGAAAGGATTTCCTTGATATCCTCAAGTTGAGGTCGAAGGAGGTCGGGCATGGGTTTCCGGGACACCTTGTACTTCTCCTCAAGGGCGTGGCGAAACGTCTTCTTCGGATGGTCGAAGGCCACCACAATAGTGAGGGGCGAGTAATCTTCAAGCAGCCTCATCAGCATATTACAGAACCCAAGGGTCGCCCCCGTCGGTCGCCCCGAGGACGTGGTGAGCCTCGGCAGTGCATAGAACGCCCGGTACGCCAGCGAAGTCCCATCAACCGCAATGACCAGGTCCTGGTTCTTCATCTTGCTTGACAAAGCCCAAAGCTCCACTATAATCTACAACGGAGTGCCGAAGTGGCGGAACTGGCAGACGCACTAGACTCAAAATCTAGCGGGGTTCACACCCCGTGCGGGTTCGACTCCCGCCTTCGGCACCATCATTCCTTAAGGAAAAACCCCGTCGGCTCTTCCACTTCTCCGCCACGGATGATTCGCTTCTCCACCTCTCCGCCACGGAGCGTTACTTCTACTCCTTCGGCTTTCTGCTCCTCAGGAAGGCCAAGGGTGTATGCGAATGCCCGATCCAGGGCTTTCTGCAGTATCTCCTGCCACTTCTCATCTTTTCCAAAACGGAGGGTGACCTCCTGGAGGAAACGGTAGACAAGACGAGGGTCCTGCATCCAGTCATCCTGAGTGAGGTTTTCCAACGCTCCCTGAAGCGCCCGTTCCTCATAGGGAGCAAAGAGGGGGCTCAGGCGCTCTTTTGCCCAACGGAAACACCAAGCAGCAAGGTAGAGGGAGGAAAAGTCCCTCCGCCCAAGAAGTACCAGGGCTAAGGGGGCAAGGGTGGACCAGCCTTCCTCCCGCGAAAGAGCTGGATTTTCCCCCTCTAAGAAAAGCGCTCTGTACTGCTCCACAACCCCTCCGTCCTGGACAAAGGACGGTGCGTAGGCTCGCCATTTCTGGAAGGCATCCCGGTGGCGAGGAGAAGCCAAAAGTACCTGACGCCACTCCTTCACCGCCTCCTGCAGCTGCCCCATCTGTTCGAGGGTTTTCCCCAGCCAGTACCGGGCATCCACAAACTGAGGGTCCATCTCTAAAGCCTTCCTGTAGGCCTCCAGAGCCCTCGCATAGTCTCCCTGGGAGAAGTAGATATACCCGGTACGGTAGTACTCCTCTTTCGTCTGAGCAAAGGCAAAAGTCCCGCTGAAAATCAGGACAACCACAACAAACACGAGGACAACGGCAACCCGCCTCACAGCTTCCCTCCTAAAGCGTTTGCAGACTCCCGGCACCCTCACCCACAATACTCTGAATGGCCTCCCGGGCCTCGTCACTCCAGGAAACCCAGAAGGTGCTGTCAAGCTCAATCCACCACTCGCCCTCACCGCCCTGGAGGCGAAGCACAACCGGACAGTTCCCAGGGAACCTCCGGAGGCAATCCCGGAGGGCATAAAGGGTCCGAAGGATGTCCCTCTCCACCTCAAGGTCGATGACGACCGCCTTGGCCAGTTTCCGATTCCACTCCTCGGGGTCAAAGAGGGCATCGGCAACGATTTTGTTCTCGCCACTGTCTAAGATATCGAGCTTTCCCACCACCCCAAGTACCTTCCCGCTTCCAAGCCGCTCCTTCAGTTCCTCAGAGAGGTTGGGGAAGAAGATGACCTCGATGCTTCCCGTCTCGTCCTCAAGGGTCACGAAGTACATGTCCCCTCCCGTTTTGGTGATGATTTTCCGAACATTACCCACCATGCCCACAACCTTCACCCGCATTTCTTCTTTGAGCATTCGCAAATGCCCCAGGGGGAAGAAGGGCAGGTGCCGCAACCCCGCCACCGCTTCCCGGAAGGGATGGTCACTCACGTAAAACCCCAGCATCTCCTTCTCCATCTGAAGGAGCTCCTGACGGGAAAACTCCGCTACGTCCCGGAGGGGAGGTGTTCCCTCAGCGGTCACCTCCTCTCCAAAGAGGGAATGCTGCCGCAGCTCTTTCTTCCGCCGTCTTGCTCCATAGGACAGGATGTCTTCCAGGGAGGCCAGAAGCTGCGCCCGATTCGGATGAAGCCCTCCAAAGGCTCCGGCCTTGATGAGGCTTTCGAGAACCCGCCGGTTGACAATGCGACTGTCGACCCGCTCGATGAAGTCGAAAATGCTCCGGTACCGGCCCTCTCTCCGGCGCAGGAGGATTTCCTCCACCGCACTCTCACCCACATTCTTGATGGCTGCAAGGCCGAAACGAATACGCCGATCCCCCACCACCGTGAAGTTGGCCAGGCTCTCGTTGATATCCGGAGGCAACACATCAATGCCCAGGCGCCGGCACTCGGCGATGAATTTCGCTACCTTGTCGCTGTCGTTGGCCACGCTCGTGAGGCAGGCCGCAAGGTACTCAGTGGGGTAATGGGCCTTGAGGTATGCCGTTTGATACGACACAAGCGCGTACGCTGCACTGTGGGATTTGTTGAAACCGTACCCTGCGAAGTACTCGATGATGTCGAAGAGTTCTTCGGCTTTTTCCCGGCTGTGACCCCGCTGCACCGCACCGCTAACGAACTTCTCCCGCTGTTCCTTCATCACTTCGGGTTTCTTCTTCCCCATGGCCCGGCGGAGAATGTCGGCTTCTCCAAGGGTAAACCCGGCGAACTCACTGGCAATCTTCATCACCTGTTCCTGGTACACAATCACACCGTACGTTTCCCGAAGGATGGGCTCCAGGGAGGGATGGGGGTACGTCACTGGGACCTTTCCTTGCTTGCGGTCGATGAAATCGTCGATCATGCCACTTCCCAGGGGACCTGGGCGGTACAGGGCCAGAATGGCGATGAGGTCCTCGATGTGTTCGGGCTTCAGGCGCTTCAAAAGCTCCCGCATTCCCGCACTCTCAAGCTGGAACACCCCAACGGTTTCTCCCCGGGCAAGGAGCTCATAGGTGGTGCGGTCATCCAGAGGGATTCGGTCAAGACGGATTTCCTCACCCCGGGTATTTTTAATAATCCGCAGAGCTCGTTCAATGACCGTGAGCGTCCTCAAACCCAGGAAATCCATCTTGAGCAGGCCGAGTTCCTGAAGAGCGTCCATATCAAACTGCGTGACGATTTCTCCCTCGTTCATCCTCTGCAGGGGAACGTAATAGGTGAGCGGTCGGTCGGCGATAACCACTCCGGCGGCGTGGACCGAAGCATGACGGCACATCCCCTCAATACGCTGAGCAAGATCAAGAAGCGTCCTGACCTCTTTGTTCTCCTCGGCGAGTTTCCGCAGTTGAGGATTGGATTCCATCGCCCGCTCGAGAGTGACCCCCGGTCCTCCAGGAATGAGCTTTGCGATTTTGTCCACGTCACTGTAACTCCATCCCAGAGCCCTTCCCACATCGCGCACAGCCTGGCGGGCCATCATCCGCCCGAAGGTGATAATCTGGGCAACATTGGTGGCACCGTACTTCTCGGTCACGTACTTGATGACCTCGTCCCTTCGCTCAAAGCAAAAATCGATGTCGATATCGGGCATACTCACCCGCTCAGGATTCAAAAAGCGCTCAAAGAGAAGGCCATACTGCAGGGGGTCGATATCGGTGATGCCAAGGACATAGGAGACGAGGCTTCCCGCTGCTGACCCCCTTCCTGGTCCAACCATGATGCCCCGCTCCCGAGCAAAGTGCACGAAATCCCACACAATGAGGAAATAGGTTGCATACCCCATGCCTTCAATCACTTTGAGTTCGTACTCAAGCTGTTTTCGGACCCGCTCGGGAGGAGGGTCCCCATAACGCCACCTGAGCCCTTCCTCACAGAGATGTGCAAGATACGAGAAGGCATCAAAACCCTCAGGAACATCAAAACGAGGGAGAATAACCTTTCCGAGTTCGATCTCCACACGGCAGCGTTCGGCAATATTCCAGGTGTTCTCAATGGCCTCAGGAAGGGAAGCAAAACTCTCAATCATTTCCTGGGGCGACTTCAGGTAGAAGTCCTGGGTCGGGAAGCGGAGCCTCTTGGGGTCATCAAGAGAAGTCGCCGTCTGAATCGCCAGAACAACGTCATGCATGTAGGCATCCTTGGCATCGAGGTAATGGCAGTCGTTGGTGGCTACAAGGGGAATGCCAGTTTTCCGGGCAATAGCGATCAGAGCTTCGTTGACCGTTCTCTGCTCGGGAATTTTGTTCTCCTGAAGCTCGAGGAAGAAATTCTCCGGGCCAAAAATGTCCCGGTACTCCAGGGCGCAGCGTTCGGCTTCCTCGACGTTCCCCGCAAGAACCAGCCGGGGAATTTCTCCCGCAAGGCAGGCCGAAAGCGCAATGAGCCCACGGGCGTACTCCCGCAAAAGCTCCTTATCCACCCGGGGCTTGTAGTAGAAACCCTCAAGGAAAGCCCGGGTGACGAGTTCCATGAGGTTCCGGTACCCTTCTTCATTCTCCGCAAGGAGCACAAGGTGGTACGCCGGCTCGCTCCCCTTCACCACAACCTTCTCAAAACGGCTTCCGGGAGCAACGTAGACTTCGCAACCGATGATGGGCCGAATGCCTTTCTCCTTTGCCTTTTTATAGAAATCCACAACTCCATACATGACCCCATGGTCGGTGATGGCCACAGCCTCCATCCCGTAGGCAGCGACGCGTTCCAGAAGCTCATCGATACGGATCACACCATCGAGGAGGCTGTACTCAGTATGGAGGTGGAGGTGCACGAACTTCACGTCACTCACCACCTGAAAGCTCTCGGAGGAGCAAATTCTTCACCACTTCAGGACTGGCCTGCCCCTTTGTGACCCTCATAACCTGTCCGATGAGGAAATGCAGTGCCTTTTCCTTCCCCCGGAGGTAATCGGCCACACTCTGGGGGTTCTTTTCGATAACTTCGCGAACAACCTTCTCGAGATCCCGTTCACTGGTGAGGAACGAAATCCCCTTTTTGAGCATGACATCCCTTGCACCCATCCCCGTTCTGAACATCTCCTCAAAGATGCCCTTGGCCAGGGAAATGCCAATTTCCTTGCGCTCCACCATCTTCAAAAGCTCTGCCAGCATCGACGGGGTGACCTTGCTCTCCCGAATACTGATATTGAGACTGTTGAGGTTTTTCAGGACCTCAGTGAGTATGAAGTTACAGACTGCCCGGGGAGACGGAAACTCCCGGACACACGCTTCAAAGAATTCCGCAAGGTCACGGTCCTGAGCAAGGATGTACGCCTCGGGCTCGGGGAGTTCGTACTCCCGCATGAATCGTTCCTTCTTCTGAAGAGGTAACTCGGGAATGGTCGCCCGTATTTCCTGGAGCATCTCCGGAAGAATACGAAAAGGGAGGAGGTCTGGGTCGGGGAAATACCGGTAATCTTCTGCTTCTTCTTTCCCCCGGGAGGGGACGGTCACCTGGCGCGCCTCATCCCAGTGGCGAGTTTCCTGGACCGGAGTTTTCCCCGCTCGAAGAAGTTCCGTCTGGCGCTCAACTTCGTAACTCAGAGCCCGGAAGACCGAGCGAAAAGAGTTCATGTTCTTGATCTCTACCTTGGTGCCTGGTATCTCTGGAGAAAGGGAGACGGAAACGTTGGCATCACAGCGCAGCGACCCCTCTTCCATATTCCCGTCGCTCACCCCAAGGTACCGCACAATGCTCCTGAGCATCACAAGGCACTCCTTCGCCTCCTCAGGAGAGCGGAGATCCGGCTCGGTGACGATTTCGACAAGCGGGATGCCAGCCCGGTTAAAATCGACCCCCGAGACCGCCCCCCGGAGATCCGGCCCCTCATGGACGAGTTTCCCTGCGTCCTCCTCCACGTGGACCCTTCGTATACGAACTCGCTTCTTTACCCCCTGAAGGGCGAATTCCAGCACTCCCCGCACCCCGATAGGGAAATCGTACTGAGAAATCTGGTACCCCTTGGGGAGGTCGGGATAGAAGTAGTTCTTCCGGTGGAAAACCACCTCCGGCAGGATCTCACACTGTAGCGCCAGGGCGGTTTTTATCGCAAGCTCTAAGGCTTTTCTGTTGAGCACCGGAAGTGCTCCGGGAAGACCCATGCAAACCGGGCACACCAGGGTATTGGGGGTTTTCCCGATGTAGTCGGTGCTGCAGCGACAGAACATCTTCGCCCGGGTCAGGAGCTGACAGTGAACCTCAAGCCCGATGGTCACGTAGACGTTCTCCATTCTCAGGACCTCCTCTCCGGCCCAATTTCGGGGAAAGGAAGGGGGAGCGAGAGCATTTGCTCGACAAAGCGTGCCAGGGCAAAGAGGACTCCTTCTCGAAAAGGACCGGCAATAATTTGCATGCCCACCGGAAGACCATCCTCATACCCGCAGTTCACAGCGATGGAAGGCACGCCAGCCATAGCTGAGGGGATGGTGAACACATCGGCAAGGTACATTTCATAGGGACTTTTGGTCCGCTCCCCGAGGAAAAAGGGGAATACCGGAGAAACAGGCGTCACAAGAAGGTGGCAGGTCGCAAAGGCCTCTTCGAAATCCCGCCGCACCAGCGTCCGTACCTTCATGCCCTTCAGGTAATAGGCATCGTAATACCCTGAGCTTAGAGAGTACGTCCCAAGAAGGATTCTCCGCTTCACTTCCGGACCAAAACCGAAGCTCCTTGTCTGGAAATACATGTCCTGCAACCCCTGGCCTCCTCCCTTCCGCATCCCGTAGAGCACACCATCGTACCGGGCGAGGTTCGAGCTTGCTTCAGAAGGGGCCACAATGTAGTACGCTTCCAGAGCGTAATTCGTGTGGGGTAGAGAGACTTCAACAAGCTCCAGGCCTTCTTTCTCAAGTTCCCGAAGCACCGCAGTAATAACCTTCACCATCCGGGGGTCTACTCCCTCGGAGAAGTACTCCCGGGGAAGGCCAATCTTTATCGTCCGTATGTCCTCCTGCGGGGGGATCTCCTCCCGGGAAAAAGGGGGATAGGGAGCACAGGTGGAGTCTCGCTCGTCTTTGCCGCTTATCACCTCAAAAAGGGTGATGGCGTCCTCCACGGTTCGCGTCATCGGGCCAATCTGGTCCAGGGACGAGGCAAAGCTCACAAGTCCGTATCGGGAAACCCGTCCATACGTCGGGCGAAGCCCCACGATGCCACAGAAGGCCGCCGGCTGGCGTACCGAACCCCCGGTGTCGGACCCCAAAGCCACAGGAGCCTCAAAAGCAGCCACAGCTGCAGCAGACCCGCCGCTGGACCCGCCGGGAACCCGGTTGAGGTCAAAGGGGTTCCTCGTCGGACCAAAAGCGCTGTTTTCCGTCGACGATCCCATGGCGAACTCGTCCATATTGGTCTTCCCGATGACGATGGCCCCGGCCCTCTCGAGGCGCTCGATGACGGTGGCGTTGTACGGGGGAATGAACCCCTCAAGAATCCTCGATCCACAGGTTGTGGGTATGCCAAGGGTACAGATGTTGTCCTTGACGGCCACAGGAATCCCCCAGAGCGGGGGGTAAGAGTCCTTGCCTTTCCATTCCCTCTCAAGCCTTCGGGCCCGCTCAAGGGCGTTCTCCCTGTTCACGAAAAGAAAGGCATGGAGGAGGGGATCCACCTCTTCGATGCGCTGAAAGAACACCTCAAGCAACACAGAAGGAGAGAGCTCTCCCCGAGCAAAGAGCGCGTGGTAATCCCGAATGGTGAAATTCCGGAATTCCTCAAGGCTCATGACAGCTTCTCCTCTTTCTCCACAACCTTGGGGACGATGAAGTATCTCCCTTCCACGTGGGGGGCATGTTGCAGAACGAGGTCGCTCCCCTGCCATTCCACAGGTTCATCGGCATTCATGGGGGGATCGCTCCAGGAGATGTGAGAAGTCGGCGAAACCCCCTCAAGCTGGAGTTCGTTCAGCTTTTCAAAATGGGCAATAATGTCACTAATGTCCTGGAAAAAACGAGCAAACTCTTCTTCCGAGAAGGACAACCTGGCAAGATGGGCAATCTTTCGGATTTCCTCAAACGACACTCTGGCATGCATGAGGGATCACACTCCCATCATTTCGTAGAACTCTTCCTCCGTGAGGATCCGGACATTCTTCTGACGGGCCTCCTCAAGCTTTCCCCCAGGGTTCTCTCCCACAACGAGGTAATCCACTTTTCGGGAGACAGCATTGGCAACCTTGCCGCCTTTCTGACGGACGAGTTCTTCCGCCTCCTTCCGGGAAAAGCGGGAGAGCGCTCCGGTGAAGACAAAGGTTTTCCCTTGCAGAGGACCCCCCGGGGAAGCCGTGACCTCCGCGGTTTCCTCTTCCGGAACCACCCCAAGGGCCTCAAGCTCCTCAAGCATGGCCCGGTTTTCGGGATTTCTGAAGAACTGCCACACTGCCTCGGCAACCTTGGGACCGATGCCCTCTATGGCCAGGAGGTCCTCAAACGAAGCCTCCATGATCCTTCGGAGAGACCCAAAGTGCTCGGCCAGAAGCTGGGCCACAAATTCTCCCACGTACCGGATGCCCAGAGCGTACAGAAACCTCGCCAGAGGTCGCCTCTTGGACCGCTCAATGGCCTGCAGGAGGTTCTCTGAGGACTTGTCACCCATCCGCTCAAGTTGCAAGAGTTTCTCTTTGGTCAAACGGTAGAGGTCGGGAATCGTTCGAACATACCCCTTGTCCACCAACTGGTCAATGAGCTTCTCTCCAAGCCCCTCAATGTCCATGGCGTCTCGAGAGGCAAAGTGGCGAAGACGCTCCTTAATCTGAGCAGGGCAACTCGCGTTAATGCAACGGACGGCAACCTCACCCTCTTCTCGCACCACTGGTGAATGGCAAACCGGACAGCTGGTGGGCATGGTGAAAATCCTTTCGCTTCCGTCTCTTCGCTCTTTCAAGACAAGGACAACCTCGGGGATGACTTCTCCCGCTCGCCCCACAATGACCCAGTCCCCGATGCGGACATCCTTTCGCCGCACCTCATCCTCATTGTGGAGCGTCGCTCGTCTCACCACCACACCGCCAACCTCCACTGGCTCAAGCACCGCCACGGGGGTCAGCGTCCCGGTTCGCCCCACGTTGACCTCAATGTCTAAAACCCTGGTCACCGCCCGCGTGGGTTCGAACTTGTAGGCAATGGCCCAACGAGGGCTTTTGCTTGTTGCTCCAAGGAGCTCCTGGAAGGTGAGGTTGTTCACCTTGACCACGAGCCCATCAATGTCGTAATCGAGAGTTCTCCGCTTCTCTTCCCACTCCCTGTGAATGGCGATGACCTCCTCGATGTCTCTGGCGAGCCGCGCGTTGGGGTTGACTTTAAATCCGAGGTCCTTCAGAAAGCACAGGAGTTCCCAGTGGGTGGTCGGGTACCAGGGGCTCTCAATGAGGTATGCCCCGTAGACGAAAATGTCAAGCTTCCTCTGAGCGGTGATGTTCGGGTCAAGCTGCCGCAAGGATCCGGCGGCTGCGTTCCTGGTGTTGGCAAAAAGGGGTTCACCCCTTTTTGCCCGTTCCTCGTTGAGCTTCTCAAAATCCCCCTTGTGCATGAACACCTCGCCCTGGACCTCAATAAGGTCGGGAACCCTTTCTCCCAGAAGACGCAGAGGAATACTCCTTACGGTCCGCAGATTCAGGGTCACATCCTCACCGGTGGTCCCATCACCCCGGGTTGCACCGCGGACAAACACCCCACCCTCGTACCGCAGGTTCACCGCAAGGCCGTCGATTTTGAGCTCAACCACGTACTCCACCGTCTCCGTTCCCAGCATTCTCTTCACCCGTCGATCGAAGTCCCGTATTTCCTCTTCGGTGAAGGCGTTGTTGAGGCTCAGCATCGGCCGGGCATGGGTAAAAGGAGCAAAGCTTTCCTGGGGTTTCCCGCCTACTCGCTGGGTCGGAGAATCCGGTGTGACAAGATCAGGGAAAAGCGCTTCGAGCTCTTCGAGCTTTCGCATGAGGGCGTCGTATTCTTCATCGCTGATCTCGGGGCTATTGAGGACGTAGTATCGGTAATCATGGTACCGGATGATTTCTCGAAGTCGCTCAATCTCCCTTTTCGCCTGCTCCCTGTCCATGGGTCCCCCTCCTACCAGAGTTCCTCCCTTACTATTGTATCATCCCGGCGGGGACCAACAGAGATGAGCACCACCGGAACCTGCAGGAAATCCTCAAGGGACTCCACAAAAACCCGCACTGCCCTGGGAAGGTCACCGTACGACCGCACCCTTGAGATATCCTCGTCCCACCCTTCAAATTCCCGGTACAGCGGCCGACACAAAGGCCAAAGAGAAGGATCCATGGGGAAATCCTCGAGGATCTCTCCCCGAACCTCGTAGGCATAGCACCATCTGACCCTAGAGAGTCCTCCAAGAACATCGAGCTTGGTCAGAGCCAGCGAAGTGATGTGGTTGACACGGAGGGCATACTTCAAGACCACCCCGTCAAGCCATCCACAACGACGAGGACGCCCGGTGGTGGCACCATACTCTCCTCCCTTTTCCCGAAGGTACACCCCGGTGGCATCTGTGAGTTCTGTCGGGAAGGGGCCTTCACCCACCCGTGAGGTATAGGCTTTACACACCCCGAGAACCTCGACATCGGTGACCGGGCCCATACCGGCGCCAAGGAGTGCGCCGCTGGCCACCGGATAGGAGGAGGTGACAAAGGGATACGTCCCATGATCGAGGTCGAGCATGGTCCCCTGAGCACCCTCAATGACGATACGTTTCCCAGTCCGCCACGCCTCGTACAGAAGCCGCGAAGTGTCCCGAACATAAGGTTGCAAACGCTGCCCGTAAGCGAGGTACTCTTCAAGAATCGCCTCGTAAGAGAGCGGGGGATGGGAGAAAATGCGCTCCAGAATCCAGTTCTTGTACTCAAGAACCGGTTGAAGCTTTGCAGCAAGGATTTCAGGGTGCAGAAGGTCCACAACCCTTATGCCCCAGCGGGCAACCTTATCCTCATACGCCGGCCCGATACCCTTCCCTGTGGTTCCGATTCTCCCTTTCCCCCGAAGGCGCTCATAGAGTCCATCAAGCAGACGGTGATACGGCATGACCACGTGGGCCTTTTCACTAACAAAAAGCCTCTCCTGGAAGGCAACCCCTTCCTGCTCGAGGAGACGAACCTCTTCGAAGAAAGCCAGGGGATCGATGACCATCCCATCACCGAGGATACAGACCTTTCCGGGCAGAAGGACGCCAGAGGGAATAAGGTGGAAAACGTACTTCTTCTCTCCCGCGATGACCGTGTGCCCAGCATTATTCCCCCCCTGAGCCCGTACCACCACATCTCCTGACTGGCTTAGGTAGTCAACAATCCTCCCCTTGCCCTCATCCCCCCAGTGCGTTCCCACCACAATGCAGATGCTCACTCCCACCACCTTCATTCTCATTCCCATTCAATCGTCGCAGGAGGCTTAGAGGTGATGTCATAGACCACTCTCCCTATCCCTGCCACCTCATTCACGATGCGCCGGGCGATGACATCGAGAGTATCATAAGAAATCCTTGCCCAGTCGGCAGTCATGCCATCTTCACTCATGACCGCTCGGATGACTCCCACGTACTTGTACGTTCGTTCATCCCCCATAACACCGACGCTCCGGACCGGAACCAGAACCCCAAAGGACTGCCAGAGCTTCCGGTAAATCGGCGATTTCCGCAACTCCTGGTCGATGATGGCATCCATGTCCCGGAGAATCGCCAGCCGTTCTTCGGTCACCTCGCCGATGATACGTACGGCAAGGCCGGGGCCAGGGAAGGGCTGTCGCCAGATGATGTCCTCGGGAATACCGAGTTCTGCTGCCAGCCTCCGGACCTCGTCCTTAAAGAGGAACCGCAAGGGCTCGAGGACCTTAAGGTGCATATGCTCGGGAAGCCCTCCAACGTTGTGGTGGGTTTTGATTCGGGCCGATGGACCCCACACCGAGACACTCTCGATGACGTCAGGATAAGTTGTCCCCTGGAGGAGGTAGGTGACGTTCCCGAGTTTTCTCGCCTCCTCCTCAAAAATTTCCACGAACACCCGGCCAATAATCTTCCGCTTTTCCTCAGGGTCCACAACCCCCCGAAGGGCGAGAAGAAAACGTTCCCTGGCATCAACGTAAATCACCCGGTCCTTTCCAAGAAGCGCCCGCATGTTGGAGAGTACCTGCTCTGCCTCTCCTTTTCGCAGAAGACCATTGTTGACGAAGATGCAGTTCAGCTGGTCCCCGATGGCCCGGTAGGTCAGGACCGCTGCGGTAACCGAGTCCACCCCACCGCTGAGGGCACACACGACTCGCTCTTTCTGGACCTCGTTACGGACGTACTGGATTTGTTGCTTCACGATGGACTCAGGAGTCCACTCAGGACGGCATCCACAAATACCAAAAACGAAGTTCGCAAGGATTTCCTTCCCCAGAGGAGTATGGGAGACCTCGGGATGGAACTGAATGCCCCAGATTCTTCCGCTCTTGTCCCTGACCGCAGCGTACTCGCACCCTTCTGTCCGGGCCACGCAGACAAAATCCTCAGGGATCTCCTTCACACTGTCCCCATGACTCATCCAGCAGACCATCTCACTTCCCAGACCTTCGAAGAGCCCTCCCCGTTCGAGAACGAAAAGGAGAGCCCTCCCGTATTCCCGGCTCTGGGACCGGATGACCTTCCCTCCCAGAGTGCTGACGAGAAGCTGCATCCCGTAGCAGATACCAAGGACCGGTTTCCCGCTCTCGAGGACTCCTTGCGGCAGCCGGGGGGCATTCTCGTCGGTAACGCTGTAGGGGCTTCCTGAAAGAATGATGCCCCGGATCTCGGCATCGGCCAGCGAGGAGCAACCCCGCATGTGGTATGGCCAGATTTCGCAGTACACTTGGAGCTCCCGAATGCGACGAGCAATAAGCTGAGTGTACTGAGAACCAAAATCCAGAATGACAATCTTATCCATACCCGGCACTCACCGCCCCATCCCCACACCTTGTTCCCTCTGCAGGTGTTTCCCTTCGGTCCAGATACTTGGCGCCACGACGATTTCGACCTTCTGCATCTCTCGAATATTCCGTGCTCCCAGAGACCCCATGGCCACCCTGAGCGCTCCGACGAGATTCATCGTGCCATCGGTGACCGTACTTGGGCCAAAGAGGATTTCCCGAAGGCTCCCCTTGATACCAACCCTGACGAGCGTCCCCCGGGGCAGTGCCGGGTCTGGAGTGGCCATGCCCCAGTGGTGCCCCCGACCGGGAGCTTCCTGGGCACTGGCCAGAGGTGAGCCAAGCATCACGGCATCCGCTCCACTGGCTATCGCCTTGGCGATATCTCCACCCACCCGCATGCCTCCATCGGTAATCACCGCCACGTACCGGCCGGTGCTCTTCAGGTAATCTTCCCGGGCTGCCGCCACATCTACCGTTGCCGTCACCTGGGGAACACCAATGCCAAGAACAGCCCTTGTGGTGCAGGCAGCTCCAGGGCCGATGCCGACGAGAACGCCGCTCACCCCTGCGCGCATGAGCTCTAAGGCTACCTCATAGGTGGCGCAGTTCCCCACAACCACAGGAACGGGAGCCTCCCGGCAGAACTTCTCAAGGTCCAGAGCCTGGAGCGAAGAGGAAACATAGCGGAGAGTAGTTACCGTGGCCTGAATGACCAGGACGTCAACCCCGGCCTGGATGGCCCTCCTGCCAAGCGTCTCAGCCCGAAGAGGGGTAACGGATACCGCCGCAGGAACATTATGAGACTTAATTTCCTCAATCCGCCGGTCGATGAGCTTCTCCTTAATGGGTTCCTGGTACACTCGCTGGAGCAGCGCAGCAACCTCGTCTTTGGGCCGGGAGATGATTTCCTCAATCACCCCGTAAGGGTCCTCGTAGCGAGTGAACAGCCCCTCGAGATTCAGGACTCCCAGGGCTCCAAACTTTCCCAGCTCCACGGCCATACGGGGATCCACCACCCCATCCATGGCCGCCCCAAGGATGGGAACCTCAAGCCGCACTGGTCCGATACTCGTCGAAACGTCCACATCCTTTGGGTCCACTGTGACGTTGCCCGGCACAAGGGACACATCATCAAATCCAAAGGTCATCCGTGCCTTCCGGTTCCTCCCCAGAAAGTACTCCATAGGCCTCACCTTTTCTCTATCTCCGTCTCTTCAGCGATAATAACCTCAGTGGTCACCACAAGAGAGGCCACACTCAACGCATTCTGCAGGGCTACCCGGACCACCTTGGCAGGGTCCACGATACCCGCCGCGAACATGTCGACGAAATCGCCCCGGACCACGTCAAACCCCACATTCCAGGGCTCTGCCTTCATCCTCCCCGCTATGAGGGACCCCTGGTATCCAGCGTTTTCAGCAATCTGCCGCGCAGGTTCCTCCAGAGCCTTCCGCACAATTTCCGCCCCTGTACGCTCCCTCTCAGGAATGGCCTCCATATCGAGCTCCTGGGCAAGATGGAGCAGGGCTGCACCGCCCCCGGGGACAATGCCCTCCTCAAGGGCAGCCCGGGCAGCAGCCAGGGCATCCTCAACGCGGAGGCGTTTCTCTTGAAGTTCGACCTCTGTTGGTGCTCCAACCCGGATGACGGCAACCCCGCGGGTGAGCCGCCCCAGACGTTCCTCGAGCTTTTCCCGGTCGTCATCCGAGGTAGCTTTCTCAATCTGGGCACGAATTTGCCGGATTCGCTCCTCAATATCCCGCTTTTTCCCCTTCCCTCCGACGATCACCGTGGCATCCCGGGTAACCCGAACCTTCTCCGCCTGACCAAGGAGCTCGAGCGTAACCTTTTCAAGCTTCATCCCCAGGTCCTGGAGAATGACCTGTCCTCCGGTGAGCACCGCGATATCCCCCAGGATTTCCTTCTGCCGTTCTCCAAAAGCAGGCGCCTTGACCGCTGCGACCTGCAGCACCCCCCGGAGTTTATTGACCACAAGAAGAGCCAGGGCCTCGCCGTCAATCTCCCCCACAATACAGAGCAGAGGACGACCCGTCTGGAAAACCCGCTCAAGGAGGGGGAGAAGCGTTGCGGCATTGCGAATCTTGTAATCAGAGACGAGGATAAAGGGATGCTCAAAGAGGACCTCTTCCCTCTCGGGATCCGTCACAAAGTACGGGGAAACAAAGCCCCGATCAAACTGCAGACCTTCGACCACTTCAAGGGTGGTCTCGACACCTTGAGAATCCTCGATGGTCACCACACCGTCTCTCCCCACCCGCTCCAGTGCCTCGGCCACAAGCTCCCCCAGGAACTCGTCTTTTGAGGCCACAGAGGCCACCTGGGCCACGTGTCTTTTCTCCACAACTGGGACACTTCGTTCCCGAAGTTTCCGCACCACTGCGTCTACGGCTTTCTCCATCCCGCTTTTGAGGAACACCGGACTGTGGAAGGAAAGGAGGGCTTTCATCCCCTCTTCCACCATTTTCTGAGCCAGAACAACAGCCGTTGTGGTCCCGTCCCCCACGACGTCGTTCGTCCTTGCCGCAACTTCCCTGAGGATCCTGACGCCCACGTTCCGAAAAGCGTCATGGACCTCGATATCCTGAGCCACGGTGACCCCGTCGTTTGTGACCAGGGGAAGACCCCGATCCTTCTCAAGGAGCACGTTCCTTCCCCGCGGTCCCAGGGTGAGTCGCACCACCCCGGAAAGTGCTTCAATCCCCTCCCGGAGGGCCTGACGGGCTTCGCTACCGAAAGCAAGAGTTTTTGCCACAATATTCACCTCTTTGTCCTTGTCAAAACGCATGCCAGAATAATACCGCAGAGCATCTTGAGAATTCAACTGGACCCCAGGGAGAGCTGAGGAAGGGGGTCAATCGCCAGAGAATCTCGTCTTCCTCGAAGGAAATGAAAAAGACCGCAGGCAGCAATCATTGCTGCATTATCTGTACACAGCGCCCGGGACGGGAAAAGCACTCGAACTCCCCGTTTCTTCCCTTCCTCTTCCATAACCTCCCGAAGGCGGCGATTTGCCGCCACTCCTCCCCCCACAACGAGTGCCGGATACGCCGTGCGCTCCACCGCCTGGAAAGCCTTTTTGACCAGACTGCGAACCACGCTCTCCTGGAAAGAGGCTGCAAGGTCCCGAAGGAGACACTCGTCGCGCTTTTCCTCAGGAGAAAGTTGCGAGAAAAACCTCGCCACAGCAGTCTTCAGACCACTGAAGCTGAAATCCAGGGTATCCTCATCCTCAAGCCCGCTCCGGAAGAAAAAGCGTTTCTCGTCTCCTTCTTTACTCAGACGGTCAATCACTGGACCCCCGGGGTACCCAAGGCCGAGAAGCCGGGCCACCTTGTCGTACGCTTCACCAGCAGCATCGTCCCTTGTCCGTCCAAGCAAAACGTAGTCCCCCCAGTCCCGAACGGCGAAAAGTTCGGTATGCCCTCCGGAAACGATGAGCGCCACAAAAGGGGGAGCCACAGAGGGGTCATCGAGGCGTACGGCAAAAAGATGCCCTTCCAGGTGATTGACCGCTACAAGGGGTTTCTCAAGAGCAAAAGCCAGAGCTTTCGCCAGGCACATCCCCATAAGGAGCGATCCCAGAAGCCCCGGTCCCTGGGTCACAGCTATAAGACCGATATCGTGGAGGGTAACCCCGGCTTCCTTTAGGGCAGTGTGGAGGATTGAAGGAAGCACTTCAAGATGACGCCTTGAGGCCACCTCAGGAACAATACCCCCAAATGCCCGGTGAACCTCAATCTGACTTGAGACGACATTGGAACGTATCCTGAAACACTCATCAACCACCGCCACACAGCTATCGTCGCAGCTTGTCTCAATCCCCAGAACCAGAAGCCCTTCGCTCATCCCCTTCCCCCTCGAAATCCTTCCGCATAATGAGCGCATCCTCTCCATCAGCATAGTACCGTGACCGTACCCCCACTACCCGGAAACCAAACTTCCGGTAGAGATTCTGGGCCCTGGTGTTGCTCACCCGGACCTCCAGAAGTACGTAACGACACCCGCAGGCCCGGGCGTAATCAAGGGCATACCGAAAGAGCCTTTTCCCGAAACCCCTCCCCCGGTACCGGGGGTGAATGGCAAAGGTTGTGACGTGCCCCTCCTCCCACAGAATCCAGAGGCCGACGTACCCGATGACCCTGCCCTCAAAAAGCGCCACGAAATACGAAGCAACCTTGTTCGAAAGCTCGGTGAGGAAGAGCGAATACGACCAGGGTTGCGAGAAGGACCGCCGTTCAATCGCCACCACATAGGGCAGGTGGTGTGTCCGCATCTCCACAATCTGAAAATCGCCGTTGTCGACGAGAACCTTATCGTTCGAAAATCCTGGATCCATAGAGGGGCAGCATGGTAAAAACGTTCTCAAAACTCCCTCTTTCCCCCCGCTCCCGGGACAACGCCACAAGCTCAAGGGGATTGGGGACCGCAAGATCAGGGTGAAGACACGAAAGACCGGCTCTCCCGAACGCTTCGAAGAGGTCTCCCCAGGGGGTTACGACCAGAACACCCGCTCTCCCCACGTACCGGGTGACGAATTCCTCCGGAGAACCCACCCGGGGCGCACCAGCAAGGCGGGTCGAAGGAAAGGGGAATTCAGACCAGAAAATCTCTCCTCTCCGGTGGAAAATCACCGGAACGACAACCTCAAAGGACGAAGCCACATGGAGCCTTCGGGTCTGGCTTGCCAGAAGCTCGAGGACCGAGAACCCCAAAAGAGGCACCCGAAAAGCGTAAGCCAGGCCCTTTGCAATCATGTTGCCAACCTTGACCCCGGTGAATGACCCAGGACCAAGACCGACGAGAATACACTCCAGACGCTCTCTCAGGGGGAAGCGATCCTGTATTACCCTGAGGTACTCTAAAAGCAGGAGGGAGTGCTCCATCCTCGTATAGTGAACCACCTGGAAGAGGACCTCTTCTTCTTCCACGGCGGCTACACCAAGCCAGGGAGTGCTACTGTCAAGGGCGAGAATCATCTCCACCACCCGAATGGGTAACCCGGATACGCCGTGCGCACTCGTCGACAATGCCAATCTGCACCCAGAAAAACGGAGGAGGGAAAAGGGAGAGGAATTTCTCCCCCCACTCCACCACCACGATACCTCCTTCCTCCAGGTATTCGGGAAAACCGAGGTCCACGACCTCTTCCCACCTGCTCAGGCGGTAGAAATCCATGTGGTACAGAGGACAGGACTTTCCAGAATACTCGTGAACCAGAGAAAACGTCGGGCTACGCACTTCACTCTCCGGTATCCCCAGAGCCTGGGCCATACCCTTGACGAAAACCGTTTTCCCCGCTCCAAGCTCCCCGGAAAGGAGAACAAGGACAGGGGACCTGCAGAACTCAAGGACGAACTCTCTCCCCCGCCTTTTCGTTTCTTCAGGACTTTCGGTCCGCCAGAACGCCACTTCCCTCATCAGACGAATACACGATGACGTATCCTTCCGAAACTACAGAGAACCTCGTGGGGGATTGTCTTTCCCCAGCGCGCAACCTCTTCAACCCGTATCTCCTCTTCACCGTCCCTCCCGATAAAGGTAACCACGTCCCCTCTCTCCACTCCCTCGATGTGGGTGACATCAACCATCACCTGGTCCATGGAGATCGTCCCGATGACTGGAGCCCTCTTCCCGTGAACCAGAACCTCGAGATTGTTGGAAAGAACCCGGAAGAGCCCCTGGGCGTACCCCAGGGCGACAACCGCTACTTTCGACACCCGCGAGGTCACGAACGTCCCCCCATAACCCACCCGGAAACCAGGGGGGAGAACCTTGACGAGCTTCACCCGGGCCCGGACACTGGTGACGGGCTTTAGACCAAGCGACTTTGCGAGTTCTGGTTCCCCGTTTGGGGATACCCCGAAAAGAGCAATACCGATCCGGTTCAGCGCAAGCCGCATATGGGGGAACGTGAGAAAGGCCGCGCTATTCGCGCAGTGGTACTCCAGGGATTTTCCCCAGAACCCCCAGCGCTTCAAGAAAGCCAGAAACTTCTGAAATTGCCACTCCGTGTACTCCGGATCCTTTTCGGCGCTCGAGAAATGCGTCATCACACCGCACAGAGCAACGGCAGGCGAAAGGGACATTCTCTCAAAAAAAGCACGGGTAAAGTTGCAGGGAAGGCACCCCAGCCTCCCCATCCCGGTGTCTACTTTAAAGTGAAAGCGGGCAGTCTTCCCCTGCCGCTCTGCAGCCCTGACCAGGTTTTCGAGCTCTTCCTCCTGCGAGACAACAGGAATAAACCCCTCGGCAACGATGGCCTCAGCCTCCCAGGGGAAAAACCCTCCGAGGATGTAGATATCACCCTTAACGCCAGACCTTTTGAGATCAAGGGCTTCCTCTAACGAAGCTACACCGAACTTTCGAAGACCCAGCGAGGAGAGCAGGGTAGCAGTAGCCACCCCATGGCCGTAGACCTGGGATTTCACCACCCCCATGATGTCTCCCCGGGGAGAGGCCAGCTGCTTGAGCACCAGGAGGTTATGGGCAAGATGTTCCCGAGAAATCTCCATCCAGAAATGAAAGTTCCCATGTTCCATCTTCTACCACCTTTCGTGCCGCATCAAGGCGTTCGGCAATCTCATGGGCAACAATGGAGGTTCTCCCTTCCCTACGCAGGATGTCTCCTGAAAGCCCGTGGAGAAACACCCCGCAGAGCGCACCGCTTATCGCATCAAGGCCCTGTGCCATGAATCCACCGATGAGTCCTGCCAGAACATCCCCGCTTCCTGCTGTAGCCAGAAGCTCGTTCCCTGTGGGGTTCACGAAGACCTCCCCTCCGGGACTCACCACGAGAGTTCCCGGCCCCTTAAGGACCACGACGCACCCGAAAAACGAAGCGATATCCCGGGCAGCCTGCACCTTCCACTCGCTGACCTCCTGCACGGGCCTGGCCAGAAGGCGAGCCGCCTCGCCCACGTGAGGCGTCACAACCCACCCGACGAGTTTCCCCTCCCACCGTTTGCGATGTTCGGCGATGATGTTCAGCGCATCGGCATCGAGCACACCCTTTGCTAGAGTGTACTCAAGGAACTGCTCTAAGAAACGCCGCACCCCTTCACGCACTCCAAGACCCGGCCCGACCACAACACCCGAAACCTTTCGGGCCTCAAATCCCCGGAGCACCGCCTCAACGTCGTGTTCCCCATAGCTCCAGTCAGGACTCACCGAAGATGTAAGGGTCACCCCCACAACCTCAGGGAGGCTGGTCCGCACCGCCAGAGAAAGTTCCGCGGGCAAAGGCCACACCACCATGCCCGCACCGCCCCGATAGGCTCCCTGAGCAACCAGCATCCCCGCACCGAGCATGGCCGAAGACCCGGCAACAACCCCCACCACACCGGCAGAAATCTTGTGGGTTGACCACGACCGCCGGGGAAGGAGGGCACGGATATCCGAAGGAAGCACCAGGTACCCATCGGCCTTTTCGTCTTCCCCAAAGGACAGGGGCACACCGATGGGGTACACCTTGATTCTCCCCGCATATGCTCTTCCCGGATACAGGACAAGGCCCCTCTTGAGAAAACCAAAGGTCACCGTGAGATCCGCCTGTACCGCCTCACCGAGAACCCGCCCGTCGCTGGCATCCACCCCGGAAGGGACATCGACAGCCACAACGAACTTTCTCGTCGCCGCATTGATACACCGAATCACCTCCCGGTGCACTCCCTCGACTTCCCGGGCAAGGCCCGTCCCAAAGAGGGCATCGACAATCAGCGTGTCCTCCTCAAACCGAACATCG
Organism: Candidatus Caldatribacterium sp.; assembly: GCA_028275365.1. Lineage (GTDB taxonomy): Bacteria > Atribacterota > Atribacteria > Atribacterales > Caldatribacteriaceae > Caldatribacterium. Next base: position 16,055 of record JAPWUU010000002.1, on the reverse strand, counting down.
CCGGAAGAGGAAACTACCTGCACAGAAAGGCCAAGTTCTGTAAGGACGGCGTAATTGTACTGGGCGTCTCCCCTGAGGTTCTCCGGAGAACCCACAAGGTACACCTTGGGGGGGTTCCCAGGATGCGCCACGAAAAGGTGGCGGGCCACCACCATCCCATCGCCTCCGTTGTTCCCTGTCCCGCACACGATGGCCACCTGCTGCAGCGACGGTCTTTCCCGCAGGACAGAGAGCACCTCAGACGCCACTGCCCTTCCGGCATTTTCCATGAGTAAAAGGGTCTTCAGGCCGAAACGTTCGCAGGCGCTTTTCTCTCGCTCCTGCATGGTCCTCGCCGTGACAAGCTCAATCACTGCCTTTCCCTCCCCCGACGACTCCCACCGCCACCGCGACGACCACATCCCGCGAGTGTGAGAAGGAAAGACTGATTCTCTGGAACACCTCGCCACCCCGCGCTACAAAAACCCGTGGCTCTCCCATGGACGTGTGGAGAACCGTGATGTCCCGAAAACCCAGAGAATATCCCCGCTGCAGGAAGAGCTTCTTCACCGCCTCCTTGCTGGCAAAAAGTGCCGCAACTCCCTCCTGCCACCTCCTCGTCCCTTTCCCTTGGTAATAGGCAAGCTCCTCCGGGGAAAAGAGGCGCCGGAGGAACCGTTCACCAAAGAGGGAAAGAACCCGGGCAATTCGTGCAATCTCCACCACGTCAACGCCTACAAAAGCTCCACCATCGCTCACGAAGCCGCTTCTCTCTCTTTCCGTGCCTTCTCAATAATGGCCTCCGCTATCTGAGGTGGAACCTCCTCGTAGTGGGAGAACCTCATGACGAACGAACCTCGCCCCTGGGTGATGGAACGGAGGTCAACGGAATACCGGAAAAGCTCAGCAAGCGGGACCAGGGCCTTAATTTTCTGGTAGCCATCCTCGGGTTCCATGCCCAGAATCTTCCCCCGGCGAGCGTTGAGGTCCCCGATAACGTCCCCCATGTTCTCTTCAGGCACCGTCACCTCAACACTCATGATGGGTTCAAGGAGTACCGGATTGGCTTCCTGGGCTCCCTTCCGGAACGCCATGGAACCGGCAATCTTGAAGGCCATATCCGAGGAGTCCACCGGATGATACGACCCATCGTAGACGGTCACCCGCACGTCCACCACAGGGTACCCAGCAAGGACCCCTTCCTGCATGGCCTCCTGCACGCCCTTTTCCACTGCGGGAATGTAGTTCTTCGGGATCACACCGCCCACAATTTTGTCGACGAATTCAAACCCCTGTCCCCGAGGAAGTGGCTCAAGTTCAAGCCAGGCATGACCATACTGTCCCCGGCCTCCCGACTGGCGCTTGTACTTCCCCTCGGCACGGGCCGTTTTCTTGATGGTCTCCTTGTAGGGAACCCGGGGAACCGAGAGGGCGACCTCCACGCCAAACTTGCGTTTCATCTTTTCTGCCAGAACATCAAGGTGAATGTCCCCGAATCCGTAGACGATGTCCTCCTTGGTATCTGGCTCTCGCTGCACCCTGAGCGTGGGGTCCTCTTCGAGCATGCGGCTCAGAGCCTGGCTGATTTTCTCCTCGTCTGCCTTCCCCACAGGCCGTATGGCGGCCATGTAGTTCGGCTCAGGGTACTCAAGGGGTGGAAAAACAATGGGGTGTTCTCGATCCGAGAGGGTGTTGCCAGTGAAAACCTCGGTCACCTTGGCTACAGCTGCGATGTCTCCCGCCCTGACTTCCTTCAGAGGTTCCTGCGCCTTCCCCCGAATGAGGAGGAGCTGCCCCACCTTTTCTTCCACATCCCGGGAGGCGTTGTACAACCGGGCATCTGCTGAGAGCTTCCCCGAATAGACCCGGAAAAAGGCAATCTTCCCCACGTACGGGTCGCTCAGAACCTTAAAGACGAAGGCCGAGAAAGGAGCATCCTCACGGCAGGGTCGTTCTTCCTCTTCCTGGGTTCTGGGGTTCTTCCCCTTCACCGGCGGGCGGTCAAGAGGGCTTGGGGCAAATTCCACGAGAAAGTCCGCTAAAGTGGTGACCCCCTTGTTCTCCAGGCCGGAACCGCAGAGAACCGGGAAAATCTTTCGCTCAAGCGTGGCTTTCTTGAGGGCTTCCCGGAACTTCTCCGGCGGAATCCCCTGGCCGTCAAGGTAGAGATTGAGGAGCTCGTCATCGGTCTCCGCAACGTTTTCCAGGAGCTCCTCTCGCCACGTTTTGGCCTCATCTTCAAGCTCTCCAGGTATCTCCCCCTCCCGAACCGTCTTCCCATCACCCTCGAAGTACAGGGCCTTCATGGTCAGAAGGTCCACAAGGCCCCGGAAAGCGCTCTCCTTGCCAATGGGGAGGAAAACCGGGGTCGCCTTGGGAGTGAACTTTTTGCGAATGTCCTCCAAAACGCCGTAGAAATTGGCGCCCTCCCGGTCCATACGGTTGACTAAGAAGAACACCGGGAGGTTTTCCCGTCTCAGGTAGTCCCATGCCTTCTCGGCACCAACCTCAACACCAGACACCGCGCAGAGGAAAATCACCCCGCTGTCCACCGCCCGAAGCGCCCCAATGACGTTCCCCAGAAAATCCATGTACCCCGGGGTATCTATGAGATTGACCTTGCAACCCTTCCACTCGAAGGGCAGGACCGAAAGGTCGATAGACAGTCCGCGTCGAATCTCTTCGGGTTGCCAGTCAGAAACTGTGTTGCCTTCCTCAACTCTGCCCCGCCGTGTCGTCACCCCTGCGTTGAAGAGCAAGGCCTCAGAAAACGTGGTTTTTCCCGCTCCCGCGTGGGAGAAGAATCCAATGTTCCGGATGTCTCCACTTTTGAAATCCTTCAAACGCAACTCCTCCCTTCTCGCATCATGGCCTGCGTTCTTCTTGAGAATATATCACACGATGCCTTCACTCAGCAAAAAGAAAAAAAGGCTCAGAGCAAAAAGCAGGGCGAAAAGCTTGGTCTTCCAGTCGTACCAGAAAAGCTTCTCAAGCAGTCCCCGGAGAAGCCTCACAGTCTTCGATATAGGATTTTGAGCATTCTCTTGAGCGTTCCCGCTTCGATATCCCATGCCATCCTCCCGTGCACCGCAAGGGAGATTTTCCCCGTCTCTTCAGAAATCACAATGGCCAAGGCGTCAGTCTGCTCGGTCACCCCGAGGCCAGCCCGGTGACGGGTACCGATTTTCCGCCGTGCCTCCACCCGCTCGGCCAGGGGAAGGATGCATCCGGCAGCGACAATCTTGTTCTCCCGAACAACCACCGCTCCGTCATGCAGGGGAGAGTCGGGAAGGAAAATGGAGAAGAGCAACTCCGGCGAAAAAAAAGCGTCCACCAGAACACCGGTCTGGATGAAATCCCGGAGGCTATTTGTCCTCTCAAGGACGACCAGTGCACCGATTTTCTTTCGCGAGAGCGTCTGACACGCCAGAGCAAGGTCCTCGATGAACTTCACACGACCCTCTTCGTTGGTGTTCCGTTCAAACAGGACATGATGGTACAGGCGGTTCATGTAATTCCTACGCAACTCCGGCTGGAGAACAAGCAACATTGTTCCCACGTAAACAAAAAGGCACAGACGCCAAAAAAGCCGGAGCTCCCCCAGGGTAAGGAGATTCGAGACCCCCGCGGCGATGAAAAGAACTATAAGCGAACGGACGGGCAGAAAAAGCGGGGTTCCCTTCACCCACCTGAGGAACTGGTACGAAAAATAGTAGAGTACCCCTATTTCCACCGCGTACTTCAGAAAGCCTGGGAGCAAGAGACTCTTTCCCTCCGGGCCTCAAAGCAGGAGGCTCAAGATGGCCTTCTGGGCATGGAGCCTGTTCTCTGCTTCGTCAATCACCACAGAATGTGCTCCATCGATGACCTCATCGGTGATCTCCTGTCCCCGGTGCGCAGGCATACAGTGCATGACGATGACCTCAGAAGAAGCAAGAGCAAGTAACTCATTGTTCACCTGGTAGGGCCAGAAGAAGGGCAGCCGTTCCTCGAGCTCCTGTTCTTTCCCCATGCTGGCCCACACGTCGGTGTACACCACATCCGCCCCCAGAACGGCCTTTCTCGGGTCAACCTCGTAGACAATCTCCGCTTTGCTTTTCTGTGCCTCCCTCTGAGCCCAGTCCCAAATTTCCCGGGAAGGTTGGTACCGCTCAGGAGTACACACAGTCAGGGAAAGACCAAGACGCGCGGCGGCAACAATCCACGAGTGGCAGACGTTATTCCCATCACCCACAAAAACAATCTTGACGTTGAGCGTTCCTTTTTTCTCCTGCACCGTGAGTAGGTCCCCCAGCACCTGACAGGGATGGTGGAGGTCGGAGAGACCATTGATCACCGGAACTCCGGCGTATCGGGCCATTTCAAGGACCGTCTCGTGAGCAAAGGTGCGGACTACGACGCCATGCACCATCCTCCCAAGAACCAGCGCAACATCCTTCACGGCCTCCCGCTTGCCAAGACCCACTTCCTGGGGACCAAGGTAAAAGCATTCCCCACCAAGCTGCCGCACCGCCACCTCAAAGGACACCCGGGTACGGAGGGAAGGCTTTTCAAAAAGCAGGGCAACGATTTTCCCTCCAAGGACACTGAATCTCTCACCCAGCGCCCACCGCTTCTTCAGGTCTAAAGCAACCTCGAGGAGATAGAGAATCTCTTCCCGTGAGAAATCCGCCAGATCCAGAAAGTGACGTCCCCGGAACGCCTGCGTCATGTTCTCCCCTCTCCCATTTTCTCCCGGTAAACCTTCTCCACGTACGGAGAGAGAAAGGCCCGCAAAACGGCCCCATACCCGGCACGAAACGATATCACATCGCCGACCCGGTACGGTCGCTGACTCTCTTCGACATCAAGCACAAGGTAATTGCTTGTAGCTCCCACTATTGTAACACGTTCATCGTCGAAATATAACTGCTCCTCATCAACGTCCTGCTTCCCCAGCGCAACGAGAATCCTCCTGCGGGGGCCAGAAGCCTGCAGAGCACACGGCCTGCCGAAAGCATCATACCCCAGGGCCTTCCCCTGAAGGGGTTCCTTGACACGTACCTCCACAACCTCGGCCAGGATCGCAAAAGCACCCTGCTTCAGCCAGGGAATGTTCCTTCTCCTGCTGATGTCGCTGCCAAAAAGCAGGGCCTCTCCAAAACGCACCTCGTCCACTCCCTCAGGAGGTCTTCCCTCCTCCCAGAGGGAGAGAAAGGTTGTCCCCCCCACGGAGAGAACAACCTCCTTCTGGAGTTCCTCTGCAAAAAACCTCTTCACCCAAAGGAGCCTTTCGACCACCTCCCGGTCGGGGAGGACACCGCTCAAACAGGCAAGGGTCGTGGCAATTCCCCGCAGGGAAACCCAAAAAAGACGCCGCAGCACTTCAAGGGTCTGGGGAAGCTCCTCAAAAAGAAACCCCTCCCGCCCATCCCCTCCTTCCACTGCGAGGACCACCGAGGAAGGCCTCTTCGTTTTTCGGGCTATGGCTTCGAGGTTCTCCAGGACCTCAATGTGAGAGACAAAGGGGGAAATGGCGTATTCGCTGAGAATTTCAAGCTCCCAGGACATGGGAAGACGAATGAGGAAGAGTTCCGCCTGGGATCCAAAGAGACGGCGAAGACGCAGGAGGTTTGGGAGGTTAGAATCGGCAAAACTCGAAAAGCCAAGGTCCCACAGCATCCGGGCAAGAACGGGATCAGCCAGAAACCCCTTGGTCACGATGACAGGATGGACATTCCAGAGGGAACACCTTTCTCGAAGCGTACAGGCATTCTCTCTCAGAATACCGAGGTCGATTTCCAGACGGGGATACAAAACGAGGCCACCTCAAAAAACGAACTGGGGGCACCCTTCAGGCACCCCCATTGCATCACCGTTTGGAGAACTGGAAGCGAGCACGAGCTGCCCGCTGACCGTACTTCTTGCGTTCCTTCATCCTGGGGTCTCTGGTCAAAAGCCCCGCCTTCTTGAGGACACTGCGCAGGTTCTCGTCCACAAGGAGCAGGGCCCGGGCAATGCCGTGCGCCAGAGCTCCAGCCTGGCCGCTCAAACCTCCTCCCGAAACCCGAGCTTCAACGTTGAAGCGGGCCTCTGTTCCCGTCAGCACGAGGGGCTTCCGCACAAGAACCTGCCAGGCCAGCCGGGGGAAATACTCTTCAAGGCTCCGCCCGTTTACGGCGATTCTCCCCTCCCCCAGAGTCAACCAGACTTTGGCCACCGAAGTCTTCCTTCTCCCCGTTGCGTAGTACTTTACGGCCACACTCACCGTCATTCACTCCCTATAGGCAGCGGAATCGGATTCTGCGCACTGTGGGGGTGAGAAGGACCACGGTAGACTTTGAGCTTACGGATAATTCTGCGACCCAGACGATGATGGGGAATCATTCCCCACACCGCCCTTCGGATGACTTCTTCGGGTCTCCGTGCAAGTAACGACCTCAATGTCTCCTCCTTCAACCCCCCTGGGTACCCACTGTGCCGCCGGTACAGCTTCTGGTCGAGCTTCTTCCCCGTTACCCGGACCTTTTCGGCATTGACGACAATCACATAGTCCCCAACGTCAAAGAAGGGAACGTAGATGCTCTTGTGCTTCCCCATCAAGACAGTAGCAATACGAGAAGCCAGGCGACCAAGGGTCTGGCCTTCTGCATCCACAACGTACCACTTCTTCTCAATGCTTTTGAGTGACGGAACGTACGTTCTCTCCTGCATCGTTCTTCTCCCCCAGCGTAGTCAAGACAAACTGAATTTTAGAGAAGTGTGGAGGAGTTGTCAAGAAAAGGGCGAAATTTTCCTTTTCACCCCGGGAATCCTCCTGTCCGGGCGGCGACCTCATGCATCAGGTCCCTGAGCTGGAAGTAGCTCCGAACATAGCGGTCATAGTAGAAGAGGTAAATTTCGTGGTTTTCCCGGTTGGGGTAAATCTGTCCGGAAATCTGCACCATTTTCAGGGTAGCCTCGGGGATGCTGTCGTAGAACCCAACACCCACAGCAGCGTAAATGGCGGTTCCAAGAGTACTCGCCTCCTCCACCGTTGTGAGATAGATGGGGATATTGGTGACATCGGCGTGAATCTGCAACCAAAGCCTGCTTCGCGCTCCCGCCCCGCTCACGTACATTTCCTCAACCTCGAATCCCGACTGAGCAAGGGTCTTGAGGATGTGATACGTCCCGTAGGCAGTTCCCTCATAGATTGCCCGGAGCACGTGGGCCTTGGTGTGACTCAAAGACAACCCCCAGAGGGCCCCCCGGGCGAGAGGGTCCTGATAAGGACTGCGATTCCCCTGGAAGTAATCAAGGAGCACCAGACCATCAGAACCAGGAGGAATCTGAGCAACCATCCTGTCAAGAAGGACAAAGAGGTCTTCACCCAACTCACAGGCCCGGGCACACTCTTCCTGAGCAAAGTTGTCCGTAAACCACTTGATCACCGAACCCGTGGAACTCTGCCCTCCTTCAAGAATCCAGAGGTTTGGGAGCACCGCCCCATAGTAAGGACCCCATATACCCGGACTGAAAATGGGTCGTTCCGAGACAGCCAGGTGACACGTTGAGGGACCAACAACCATGGCCAGACGCTGGGGGTGCACTACGTCAAGTCCCACCATCGCCGCATAGGCATCGATGCCGCCTTGGATGACCGGGGTTCCTGGAACAAGACCCAGCTCATAAGCGGCCCGCCTGGTCAGTTCACCCACCTTTTCACCGACCGGGATGAGTTCCCTCGGCCATTTCTGCAGGAGCTCTTCAAAATGGAGATCTCGCAAAAGAGCCACCGGCCATCCTCCCTCCGTGGGGCAGTAGTTCCACTTGCAAATGGCATTGTTGAGGGAAGTGACCCAACGGTCGGTGAGCTTGAACATAATCCAGTTCTGGGCCTCCACAATGTAGTCGGCGTTAACGAAGATGTCCGGAAGGTTCTCTCTAAGCCACAGAGCCTTGGGAATCATCCATTCCGGCGATTCGTGACCACCAGCATACCGGAGGAGTGGGTTCTTCGTAGCATTGATGCGTTCAGCCTGGTCAAAGGCTCGCACGTCCATCCACATAATAGCCCGGTACCTTGGGTTCCCGAATCGGTCCACCGGCAGCACCGTGCAGGAACTTGCGCTTACGCTCAGCGCAGCAATGTCCTCAGGGCGTACCTCGCCCTCAAAGAGACAGCGTCGCACTGTATCCTGAATCCCCTTCCACCAGTCCATGGGATCCTGTTCAGCCCACCCTGGACGGGGGTGGTAGCTGGGATAGGAGTAGAACGAAAGCGCCACCACATTTCCCCGTGCGTCAAAAATCCCACTCCGAAGTCCCTGAGTCCCCACGTCAATACCAAGAAAATACGGGGGTTTCGCATTGGCCACCTGACAAAACCTCCTTATTCTCCCCACTCCCTATGGTACAATGGACTTGTGGAAATGGTGCGCTTCCTTGCGGACTGCATGCTGGGGAAACTCACACGGTGGTTACGAATTCTGGGCTACGACGTCGCCTACTTCCGCAACATGGAGGATAGAAAGCTCCTCGCCATTGCCCGCTTGGAAGGAAGAATTCTCCTCACGAAAGACAAAGCTCTTGCCGCTTCCGGGAGAGAGTCGGCATACTATGTGAAAGCAAACTCCCTCCCTGAACAGCTCCTTGAGCTCAAGCAAGCTTTCGGGTTATCCTTTTCCCTCCCTCCCCGCTGTCCTTTCTGCAACGAAACCCTTGAGGAAATCTCTCCCGAAGAAGCCAGAAAGAACCTTCCCCTCTTCGTTGCCTTGAGCTTCACAACCTTCAGGCGTTGCCCCTCCTGCCAGAGAACCTTCTGGCCAGGAACTCACTGGCAGAGAATACACAGGCTCTGCCAGGAGTTCCTGGGAGAGTCTCCCTCAGCTATCCAGGAGGACTTCAACTCCGGGTAGAGGACGACCCTCAACAAACTCCAGAGAGGCCCCTCCACCGGTGGAAATGTGGGTAATTTTGTCCTCCACACCGGCCTTTTTTATGGCCGCTACAGTGTCACCACCGCCCACAACCACGATGGCCCCACTTTCTGCAACTTTCCTGGCGATTTCTATGGTCCCCCGGGCAAAGAGGTCAACCTCAAAAAGACCCAGGGGGCCATTCCAGAAGATGGTCCTCGCCTCTTGAATGTACCGTCCAAACTTCTCCACGGTTTTCGGACCAATGTCGTACCCACCCATGTCCGGGGGGATTTTGTCCCAGTCAACGATTTTCGTTTCCACTCCCTCTTTACCCTCCGGAGCGACCACAAAATCCTCGGGGAGCTCAAACCGCACACCCCGGGCTTTTGCAGCCTCAAGAATTCCCCGGGCTTCTTCAATCATCGCCTCTTCAAGGAGGGATTTCCCAACCTCATACCCCATAGCCTTGATGAAAGTGTAGGACATACCCCCTCCCACAAGGAGGACATCCACCTTTTCAAGGAGCTTTCGCAGGACCCCGATTTTGCTCGAGACCTTCGCTCCTCCGAGGATGGCAAGGAAAGGACGAACAGGGTTATTGAGTTTCTCTCCTAAAGCCTCAAGCTCTTTCTCCATAAGGAATCCGGCGTAAGCTGGGAGGAAACGCGCCACTCCAGCTGTTGAGGCATGAGCCCGGTGGGCTGCCCCAAAAGCGTCGTTCACGTAAATATCAGCAAGTTCTGCCAGGGCCCGGGCAAAGTTCTCGTCGTTGGCTTCCTCCTCGGGATAGAATCGGATGTTCTCAAGGAGCAGCACATCGCCGTCTTTGAGCTGGGCCACCGCCTGCTTTACCTCTTCTCCAATGCAGTCGTTGACCTTGACGACCTTCCGACCCAAAAGCTCTTCAAGACGCCGGGCAATAGGATCCATCCGGAGCTCGTCCTTGGGTTTCCCCTTTGGCCGGCCAAGATGGGAAACGAGGATGACTTTTGCTCCGCGCTCGATGAGGTACTTAATGGTGGGCAGGCTCTCCACAATTCTCGTGTCATCGGTAATGTTGCGGTTCTCATCAAGGGGTACGTTGAAATCCACCCGCACCAGAACCCTCTTTCCTCGCAGTGTTCCCTCTGGAATATCCCGTATGGTCTTTTTATTCACCCTTCGCCACCTCCATTCACTTGGTTTCAAGGAACGCCTGAAGCACCCGGACGCGATTCACTGCGCCTACCACCCGTCCCTCCTTCACCACAGGGATAAGCTCAAGGCCTGTTGTCTGCAGAAGCTCCAGAGCATCCTCAACATCGTCCTCTGCAGCAAGGTAATCCACGTCTTCGGTCATGAACTCAGATACTTCCCGTCTGGCAAACTCCCGGAGCTTTTCCCGGATGGCGCTCATGAGGTTCCCGAAAAGGGGGGCCTCTTTCTGGGCCTCCTCGAGGAGCTGCTGAAAGAACGTCTGAGCCGAAAAGTACCCGATGAGCCTCTGCTCAAGGTCCACCACAGGGACACCGCTGACCTTTCGTCGAATCATGAACTGTATGACGTCACCCACAGTGTCGAAATCGCTTACCGTGGGAACTTCAGAGAGCATGATTTCTTCTACCAGCACTGCCATTCCCCCTCAGCTACCAGTATATCCTCCGATACGTCCTTGAGGCTATAATTTTACACCACAATGCTCCAGTTACAAACCCGCTGACGTGAGCAAACCAGGCAATGCCCCCGTAGCCGGGAAACCCCAGAGAAACTATAGCATAGAACATCTGGAGGAGAATCCAGAGCCCCAGAAAAACCACCGCAGGAACATAGAGGAATTGAACGAAGAAACCCCAAAACACCACGGTGAGAATTCGGGCTCGCGGGAAAAGCAGAAAGTACCCACCCATCACACCGGCAATGGCTCCACTTGCCCCGACCGTGGGCAGAAGAGAGGAAGGGAAGGCGAGAGCGTGCGAAAGACCAGCCGTAAAGCCACATCCGAGGTAAAAGAGGAGGAATTGCCACCGGCCAAGGAAGTCCTCCACATTGTTGCCGAAAATCCAGAGATACCACATATTGGAGAGAAGGTGAAAGAAATTCCCGTGGAGGAAGATGGAAGTTAGAAGGGTGAGGAGGGGAGGAACGGAAAACCCGTGAAGGAGCTGGGTCTTCCCCCAGAGGAACGCGGGGACCAGGCCTGCCTGGAAGAAGAAAAGCTCCCGGGCAGGACCAAGACCCACCTCGTAGAGGAACACCGCCGTATTCACCAGAATAAGCGCCACCGTCACTACCGGGAAGCGGCGGGTCGGCAACTCATCACGAATCGGAATCATGGCTTAAAAATAGTGCACTCTCCGCACAAAGTCAAGCAACCCCAGCGCTCTTAAAACCCTGTTACTCTGCCGAGGAGCACCAGCGCTTTCCCCTGCGGAGCAAATCCCGCAGAGGGGAGGCTACTCTGCGAGCGAAAACCTCCGCAAGTACCTGGTGCAAAAGGAGAAATCCCGAAGATGAAGGGTATAATCGCCCATCCTCCTCAAGGAGGAGTCCTTCAGCAACAAAAGCCAAAAGAAGGTCTCGCAACTCCTGATCCTCGAAGGAATGCACGAGGGAAAGGGGAACGCCCTGGCGTGTCCGAAGAAGAAGGAGAAAATCCTCAAAAACCTTTTCCTCGCGAGAGAGTTCTTCCTCAAAGACGATAGGACACCTTCCATTCTCAAGAGCCTTCCGGTATCCCCGGAGGGTTTTGGCATTCTTCTGCCTCTTCCCCCCAACGTGCGACCAGCTCGAAGGCCCAAGTCCCAGGTACTCCCCATTCCTCCAGTACAGGAGGTTATGCCGGCACTCATACCCCGGGCGGGCGAAATTCGAAACTTCGTAGTGAACGTACCCCGCTGCAGCAAGCCGTTCTTCGGCAAATCGGAAAAGGTAAGCCTGCTCGTCAGGGGAGGGGAAAAGACGGAAATGGCGACGGAAAAAAGAGAAAAGGGGGGCCACAGGGCTCAGGGTCAAGTTGTACACAGAGATATGGGGTGGAGCATACCGGAGGGCCTCTGAGAGGTCCTCTCCCCAGCTATCAAAGTCCTGGAGAGGAAGGCCATAGATGAGGTCGATATTCCAGTTCTCCCACCCGCTTGCCACAACCTTCTGGAGTGCCCTGTGCAGGGTTTCCAAAGATGCAGACCGACCGAGAAGGAAGAGATACCTGGGAGCAAAGGACTGTACACCGAGGCTCAGGCGCAGGATCCCGGCTTCTCTCCACTCAAGAAGCCGCGCTTCGGTAACCGTTTCAGGATTCACCTCAAGGGTGACCTCAAGCGGGAAGGAGAGAGTACAATACGACTGGAGTTTTCTGAGGAAATCCCCAAAAAGCGACGGAGCAAGAATCGATGGAGTCCCCCCGCCAAAGTAGACGCTGCAAACCTTTCTCCCTTCAAGCTGCAGGGCATGAACCTTAAGCCTGAGTTCCTCAAAGAGAAGGGAGAAAAACTCTTCTCCCTCTCCCCTGAAGGGATAGGAAACGAAGTCACAGTATGAACATTTTCGGAGGCAGAAGGGGATGTGGACATAGATGCCGAGTTCCTTCATGAACCCGTCTTGAGGACCGCAAGAAAGGCTTCCTGGGGAATACGGACCTTCCCGATGGCCTTCATCCGCTTCTTCCCTTCTTTCTGCTTCTCAAGGAGCTTTCGTTTCCGCGTGACGTCTCCACCGTAACACTTCTGGAGCACGTCTTTTCGGAGGGCCGGAATGTCTTCCCTTGCGATGATCCTCCCACCAATGGCAGCCTGAATCGAAACCACAAAGAGCTGGCGCGGGATAATCTCCTTGAGTTTCCCCACGAGTTCCCGGGCACGGTAGTACGCGTTCTCCTGACAGGAGATAAAAGAAAGCCCGTCAACTCGTTCCCGGTTGACCAGGATGTCCACCCGCACAAGGTCGGCCGGGCGGTACCCGGCAAATTCATAGTCGAAGCTCGCATAGCCCCGGCTCACTGCTTTCAGGCGGTCGTAGAAATCAAGGAGGATCTCAGCCATGGGGAGCTCATAGGTGAGGAGTACGGTCTTCTCGTCGAGGAACAGCATGTCCTTAAACACTCCTCTCCGGGACTGGCAAAGCTCCATGATACCGCCGATGTGCTGTGAGGGCACGACAATCTTTGCCGTAATGTAGGGTTCTTCGGCCATCTCGATTTCCCCGGGGGAGGGAAAATCCTTCGGGGAACGAACCTCAAGCACCTCTCCCTTCTTCGTCAGCACCTGGTACACCACATGGGGTGCCGTAGCCACAACTTCTATGCCGAACTCCCGTTCAATCCGCTCCTGCACAATCTCCATATGGAGGAGCCCCAGAAACCCGCAGCGGAATCCGAAACCCAGAGCCTCCGAGAAGTCTGGTTCAAAGACCAGTGATGCATCGTTGAGCTGGAGTTTCTCTAAGGCCTCCTTGAGGTTCTCGTAGCTCTCGTACTCCACGGGGTAGAAGCTACAGAACACCATGGGCTTCACTTTCCTGTACCCCGGAATCGGCTGGGGAGCCGGTCGGATTGCCGAGGTGATGGTGTCACCGACCCTGCTATCCTGGATGTTCTTCATGTTGCAGGCGATGTACCCGACCTCTCCCGGACCAAGGGACTCGACTTCCTGCATGTCGGGAGTGAACACACCAACACCCGTTACCTCAAACTCCTTCCCCGTGGAGAACATACGAATCCTTGTGCCCTTCCGTATCTCTCCATCGACAATCCGCACGAAGGGCAGGACGCCCCGGTATGGGTCATAGGTAGAGTCAAAAATGAGGGCCCGGAGTGGCTCTTCTTCGCTTCCCCGCGGAGGGGGAACGAACTCGATAATCCGCTCCAGGAGTTCTTCCACCCCCACCCCGTGCTTGGCGCTCACGAGGGTAAAGGGGAGATGCTCCGGCCCAAGAAGAGCCTCAACTTCCCGCATGGCCCTTTCAGGGTCAGCAGAGGGAAGGTCGATTTTGTTAATGACCGGGAGGATGGTAAGTCCCTGTTCCAGGGCAAGGCGGGCGTGAGCCAGGGTCTGCGCCTCAACCCCCTGGGAGGCATCGACAAGGAGAATCGCCCCCTCACAGGCCGCAAGGCTCCTTGAAACCTCATAGCTGAAATCGGCATGTCCTGGGGTATCGATGAGGTGGAAGAGGTACTCCTGTCCCTTATCCCGGGAAACATACCGGAGCCGCACCGCCTTGGCCTTGATGGTGATACCCCGTTCCCGCTCAAGGTCCATGCGGTCAAGAAACTGTTCCCGCATGCGTTCCCTTGGCACAGCGTTACAGAGCTCGAGAATCCGGTCAGCCAGCGTGGACTTCCCGTGGTCAATATGAGCGATGATGCAGAAGTTCCGAATGTACTTCCTGTCCACCGTCCCTACCCTCCGAGCTGTCGGAAAACCCTGCGAACATCTCCAAGCATGGCCAGAAGCACCTTCCGCTCATCCATCCTCAGAAGAAAGGGCAAAACAAGATACAGGACCCAGAGAAACAGTGCCCCAAGAGCAAACCCCCACAGGGAACTACGTGTCGTGGCTCTGGCAACACACACGCAGCCCAGGATGAACAGCCCAAGCTGCACCCCCACTTTCCAGAGCCAGTCCCCAGGAAAACGCAAGAACCCCTCGACCTTTGTCTTCTGTCGTAAAAAGTATACAAGGAGTGTGAACTGAAAGAAAGCCGAAAAGGACGTAGCCAGGGCAACTCCCCGAAAATCGAGGAATCGCACGAGCCACAAATCCAGGACAACATTAAGCAGCACGCTCAAAAGACCAATCTTCACAGGGGTCCTGGTATCGCGAAGGGAGTAAAAGGCACGGGTCAGAAGATGGTTGAGGGCGAAAAAGAGCAGGCCAGGAGCGTAGAAGAAAAGCGCCGCTGCCGTCATCTCCGCCGCCAGATGGTCAAACATCCCTCGCCGGTATACCAGGTTCACCAGGGGCAAAGGAAAAACCATGAGGAAAACCACCGCGGGGAGCATGAAAAAGAGTACCCACCGTATCCCCTGCCAGAGCGTTCCCTGCCATTCCTCCATGTTCTCCATCCACACGTTCTGTGAAAGGGAGGGTAAAATGGCGACCGAGAGGGCCACCCCAAACACTCCCAGGGGAAACTCCATGAGACGGTCTGAAAAATACAGGGCAGAGACCGCTCCCTCTCTGCAGAGAGAGGCCACAATCCGGTCCACAAGGGTGTTCACCTGGGAGACGGCGAGGGCAAAGGTGACAGGAAGCATGAGCCTGAGCACTTCATGGAACCCCGGATCGCGAAAGCAACGCCACCGTATCCTGAGGGTAAAGCCTTTCTGCCGGAGTGGCGGAATCTGGAAAAGGAACTGCCAGAGCCCTCCAAGAACAACCCCAAAGGCAAGCGCGTAAGGACCAAAAATATGCCGGAAAGCCAGGATGCTCACAATGGTTCCCAGGTTGAAGAACAAAGGGGCCACTGCTGACCAGCTGAAGATGTGCAGGGTGTTCAGAAACCCCATGAGCAGTGCGGACCAGGAAATGAGCAGCAAAAAGGGGAACATTATCTGCGTTGAACGGGTGGTGAAAAAGAGCTTGGCTGGCTCACTCCGGAAACCGAAGGCTACAGAGTGGACAATCGAAGAGGAGAAGACCATACCCAGGACACACACCAAGGTAACGATGAAGGTGAAACCGCTGAACACTGAAGAGACGAAGTTCTGAGGCTCTTCCTTTGAAGAGGAAGAGGCAACGAAGTACCGGGAAAAAACCGGCACCACAGAAGTGCTCAATGCCCCTTCGGCGAAAAGCCTTCGCAGGAGGTTCGGTATGGTGTAGGCGATGAGGAACGCATCGGTCACCCAGGTAGCTCCAAAGAAGGAGGAAATGAGGACTTCCCGCAAAAGCCCCGAAATTCTCGACAGCAGAGTGCCAAGGCCAATGACCACCGTGTTCTTAAAAAGCGCTGTCTCCTTCATACCTCTCTCCTAAGAAATGGCGATGAATACAAAAAAGGCCGGAGATTGCTCTCCGGCCTTCTACTCCCGGCAGCGTCCTACTTTCCCGCCCAGTTCCCCAGGCAGTATCATCGGCGCTGGAGGGCTTAACTTCCGGGTTCGGAATGGTTCCGGGTGTTTCCCCTCCGCTATGGCCACCGGGAGACCTTTCTCTCTGGGGAAGCATCCTGCGATGAAGCCTTTGCGGTCAAGTCCTCGACCGATTAGTACCCCTCGGC
>JAPWUU010000047.1 GCA_028275365.1 Candidatus Caldatribacterium sp. | reverse complement strand
GCCGGGAAAGCTGCAGAGCGTGCACCTCGCCATCGTTTAAGCCCTGCCACAGGGTATACTCTATGGTGACCCGCCGGCGGGTCAGGCGAAGGTACTCCCGCACGGCAGCGAGCACCTCCTTCAGAGGGTACGTCCTGTTGAGCGGAACAAGGAAGTTCCGCAGGTCATCAGAGGGAGCATGCAGCGACAGCGCAAGGTTCACCTCCGGCCAGTCCCGGGCAAGCTGGAGTATTTTCTCCGGAACCCCCACTGTGGAAACCGTAATCCGCCGCGACCCAATCCCGAGACCCTCGGAGCTGTTGAAGACCCGAAGAGCCCGGGCGAGCTCTCCATAGTTGAGCAGCGGCTCTCCCATACCCATGAACACCAGATGGGTGATCCTTGCTCTTTCGTTCTGGCTCACCCGCCAGGCCTCCTCCACAATCTCGTCGGCCGCAAGAGGACGGCGGAATCCTGCCCTCCCCGTGGCGCAGAACGGACAGCGTACCGGACATCCCACCTGGGTTGAGAGGCACACGGTATACCATGATCGCTGAGGAATGGCCACAACCTCCACCGAATCCCCCTGAGGGAAGACGAGGAGGAACTTCTTCGTCCCGTCAGAAGAGGTTTGGACTTCGGCAATCCGTGTTGTCCCAAGAACAAAAGATGCCGAGAGCTTTTCCCGCAATCCCAGGGGGATATCGCTCATGTCCCGGAACGACGACACCTTCTTCTCATAGACCCACCGGAGAATCTGCCGTGCCCGGTATGAGGGTTCTCCCTCGCGCCCAAGCCAGGGTACGAGGTCCTCAGGGAGCATGCCAACAATGTTCTTCTTCACGTTCTTCCTCAAAGGAGAAAAACTTCTCTGTACCGTAATTTTACAACACTCGTAGATGGTTTAAAATATACCCGGGAAGTGAATGCGATGGACGAGGAGAAGAAAGCCCAGTTTCAGGCGGAGCTTCTGAGGCTCCGGAAAGAGGTCACCGAGGCCCTGGCACGGAGAACCCAGGATGCGCAAGGTCGCACGGGAGGAGAGGCCCTGGATGAAGCCGATATGGGAAATGCCACGCTTTCCATGGAGCTTGAGCTCTCTTCAAGGAGGATGCTCCTTGAGACCCTTGAGATGATCGACAAAGCCCTCCGAAGAATTGAGGCCGGAACCTACGACACCTGCGAGATCTGCCGGAGGAAAATTCCTCTGGAACGTCTTCAGGCCATCCCCTACACCTCATACTGTGTGGAGTGTCAGGCAAAACAGGAAGCCCGGAGAAAAAAATAAGGGCGAGTGGTTTTTGCTCTTTTCCACTCGCCCCGCTACACGAACGTTGTGAGTCAAGTGTGTGCCATTTTCCCGAGCATCTCCAATCGCTCCTCCAAAACCAGAGGAATGCTTGAAAAAAGGTCTCTGGGGTACTCCACGCCCCGGTCGAAGACCTGACGGCGGAACTCCACAAGGCGGAAGTACTCCACAAGCCCCTGAACCGCCTCGTCAACATCAAAGGGCTTGCAGGAGAAAATGTCCACACTCACGTACCGCCGGGCAGGGAAGGTATGAACGCTGATGTGGCTTTCGGCAATGATGACGATACCAGAGATGCCGCTCTCCTCAGGCGTGGCCCCCTGATACCGGAACACGTACGGTGGAGTGACCTTGGTCATGCCCATGTACTTCGGGAATTCGTCCAGGAACTTCCTGATGCGGTCCACGTCTCCGATGATTTCAGGGTCCGAGCTTCGACCGTCCAGTACAAGGTGCATGCCCACTTCCAGGGTTTCCTTCTCCATCGCGCATCCCTCCCTTCAAGAACTCTCCCAAGGATAAAAGGAAAAATCTACCCCCAGCGCCACCTGGGGATAGATACCCGAGCAAAAACAATGGTCACGGTGCTTCAAAGCACCGTGACCATTGGACTATTCACTTCCCAAGGATAGAAGGAACACCACTTTTCAGCTCACAGCGCATCTGGTGCTCCCCCTTTCACGCCAGAACACATGGGGGGCACTCCCGATCAAGGAAGGAGCTATTCCTCGACCGGATTTTCAGAAGAACAGAATGGCGTTTTCCAACGCCTCATGAAGCTCCTCTTCCACCCCCTTACGTTTTCGGAGGTTATTATATACCTTTCCCCCAGGATGTCAACGACCTGGGGAGAAATTTCTCGGGTGAGCTGCTTCTGGTCTCAAGGACCGCACTTCCCGAACCTCGAGGATTCTCGCTACCTCAAGGAAAACCCAGGGAACACACCCCGGGACGTCACAGGAAAGCTCCATCACCCTCCCCTCTACCCGGACGAGGACACATCCTGTGAAGCTCGCCTCATAGTAGCCGTCCAGGGTACGTCGAAGGTCCTCTCTCCCCTGGGGAAACTCAAGGTGCACTGTGGACTCGCTTTCCTGCAAAAAGACGAGACAATCCCGAGGGTACATGGCCCCAGGAACCTGTGGACAGGAAAACCGTAGGCATCCCTCAATCACCACCCGTTTCCCCACCCATGCCGGAAGTTCGGAAAGCGCGACAGTGGGAACAGTCTCCCAGGACCCACACCCAAGGAGCACCAAAGCAAGAGCCAGTGCAAGGAAGACAATCCCCTTGAAACCCTCCACGTCCTCTCCCCTCCCTGGAAAACCAAGGGTTCGAGAGGGTGTAGGATGCTACACCCTCTCGAACTGGTCTTTACCTACCCCACAGATCGGACAAACCCAGGTCTCGGGAAGATCAGCAAAGCGGGTTCCCGCTGGAATCCCCGAATCGGGGTCTCCGAAACGGCTATCGTAAATATAGCCACAGACCTTGCAGCGGTACCGCTCAACCTCCCCGGGCTCTACCTTCTCTTCTTTGTATGTTGCCGCTTTGCGGGGAACCTTGCCGCCCTTCACATCCCGGTAGTACGCGTAGGTCATGGGAACAGCCAAGGAGTTCACAAACTCTGCCTCCACAACTTCCCCAAGAAAAAGGATGTGCGTTCCCGCATCCAGACGGCTGACCACCTTGGCCTCAACGTAAGCTACGGTGTGCTCGGAAAGAATAGGCATACCTGTCTTCCCGAAAACATGGGGTACCTGGTCGAACTTCCTCGTTTCCCTGCTACTCCGAAAACCAAAGAGCCCAATGAGCTGGAGCGGCGTATCCTGGTCAAGGACCGACACCGCAAAGTACCCGCTGCGTTCCACGAGTTCACAGGTGGCATTGTCCTTGTGGATGCTCACCACAAGCTGCGGAGGAAAAGCGGTCACCTGCACCAGGGCGTTCACGATACAGCCCCCCAAGTTCTCCCCAGCCCGGGCGGCAACCACGTACATGCCGCAGTTTAAGGAAAAAAGGGCCTCAAGGTTCACAAAAACTCCCCCTACATGAGCTCGGCGAGTTTCTTCATGACGTCCTTCGTCTTTTCATAGAGTTCCCGGAAGAGGGCGTAGTACTGGTCATAGAGAGCCTTCCTCTCCGGGTCGACCTTGATGACCGGCCGGAAACTCACCCATTCTTTAATCCGCTCGGGTTTATCGATGACCCCGGTCCCGAGCCCCGCAAGGAAAGCATCACCAAAGGGCGCCTCGACGTCTTTGGAGAGGCGCTTCATATCAAAGCCGGTGACGTCGGCAAAAATCTGCACCCAGAACGAGGACCGGGCAACCCCACCGACAATCCAGCACTCGGGGTTGAGCTTCATGCCCGTTTTTAGAGCCTCTTCCATGTTGTGCCGAAGGGCATAGGCTGCCGCCTCGAGCATGGCTTTGTAGACATGGGCCCGGGTATGGTAGAGGGAGAGTCCCAGGATTGTTCCCCGGGCATCCGGATCCCAGATGGGGGAACGTTCTCCCATGAAGTATGGAAGGACGATGATGCCGTCGCTCCCTGGGGGAATGTCCCGAGCCTGGAGCTCAAGCAGGGTATATGCTGGGATACCGAAGTCCTTTTCCGCTTCCTTTTCCAGGCGACCGAACTGGTCCCGGAACCAGCGGGCGAGAGCCCCGGAAGTCGCACTCCCACCAAAAGTGTAGATGAGCTGGTCATCGTACACCACATAAGGGAAGCTCACCAAAAAAGGCGTGAGGTACGTCCCGTCGTGAACCGTTCCCCAGCACATGGAAGTCCCCGCCATTGCCACGTGTTCTCCAGGGCCAAGGACACCTGCGGCAAGCTGGGCCACCGGGGCATCAATGCCTCCTGCCACAATGGGCATACCGCTGAGAAGACCCATTTTTTCGGCGAACTCTTTCTTGAGCTTGCCCACGATTTCAGAGGACTTGTAAATTTTTTCCGGAAGCATGCTCCTCGGAATGCCGAGGATTTCACACATTTCATCAGACCAGGTTCTCTTGCGAATATCGAAAACCCCGCCGATATTCCCCGCCGAGGAGTAGTCGGTGGCCAGCTCTCCGGTAAGGCAGTACACCACGTAGTCTTTGGGGGTGACGAACTGGTAAATCTTTTCCCAGACCTCGGGCTCGTTGTTCCGGATCCACATCATCTTGGTAAAGCCGTAGTAGGAATCCACGTAATTGCCGGTGATGCCGAAAATCTTCTCCAGGGGAACGTTGTCCTTCACCCACTGGGTTTCTTTCCGGGCCCGACGGTCCATCCAGATGAGGCAGGGACGGAGCGGCCGAATATCCCTGTCCACCGGAATTCCTGAGCCTCCGTAAAGCCCGCTGATGGCAAGACCCGCGATATCCTTGGGGTTCACTTTGGACTTCTCCACACAACGGGCCACGGTTTTCACCACGGCATCAAGCCACACATCAGGCCACTGCTCCGCCCAAGAGGGCCGTGGCGTGATCACGTCGTACTCGACGAAGGCATCGGCAATGAAATTCCCCTTCTCATCCACCATAACCGTTTTCGTGCCGTTTGTGCCGATATCGGTTCCAAGAAGGTACATACGTTCACCCCCACTTGTCAGAACCCTTTTGAGGCTATTGTACCACAATTCAAAAAGATTCCTGGAATAGTCACCTTTGAAGAAAAATTTTTCCTGATCACAAGGACTGTAACATGAGTGACGGTGTGCTGCCGGCGGGCTCCTGACTCCTTCGGAGGAACCCGACGTAAAAATTCCGCAACTGTCTTGATACGGAGCGCATAAACCGTTAAAATTCCGCCAAAAGCAAAGGAGCGGAAAGCATGAGGGAGAGGGAGAACCTGAGAGCTCGACTGGGTCCGGAAATGTGGGAGAGACTAACACGTATCACCAATCCTCGGGTTCACGAGTTCATTGATTTCTTCGTATCCCTGTGCAACCCCGAGAAAGTCTTCATTTCAACGGATACTGACGCAGACATCCAGTACATCCGGGAGAGTGCTGTAAAAAACGGAGAAGAGATTCCTCTGGCCATACCGGGGCACACAGCACATTTCGATAGCTATTTCGACCAAGGGCGGGACAAAAAGAACACCAGGATCCTGGTGTCTCCTGGAGAAGACCTC
This sequence comes from Candidatus Caldatribacterium sp., assembly GCA_028275365.1. Lineage (GTDB taxonomy): Bacteria > Atribacterota > Atribacteria > Atribacterales > Caldatribacteriaceae > Caldatribacterium. The sequence continues at coordinate 3,699 of JAPWUU010000047.1, read as the reverse complement.
GGCCCTTTCATCGAGACCATGGACAGGGAAAGGGGCCTTTCCGAAATCCACGAACTCCTGAGAGACATCATGAAAGGCCGGGAAGCGTACGTGCTCTTTCTGTGCCTTGGGCCGGCAAGGTCTCCCTTCACCATCCCCTGCATCCAGATCACCGACTCAAGCTATGTGGCCCACAACGAGTATCTCTTGTACCGTCCGGGGTACGAAGAGTTCATCCGTCGCGGGGATTCCTTCACCTTCTTCCGATTCGTTCACGCCCAGGGGGAACTCGATGAAAGAAAGACCTGCAAGAACATCGAGAAAAGGCGAATCTACATCGACCTTGAGGGAGAAACGGTGTACAGCGTGAACACCCAGTACGGGGGCAACAGCATCGGGATGAAGAAGCTGGCGATGCGCCTGGCAATCCGCCGGGGAGACCGCGAGGGTTGGCTCACCGAGCACATGCTCATCATGGGTGTTCGGGGCCCGGAGGGAAGGGTGACTTACTTCACCGGTGCTTTCCCCTCACTGTGCGGCAAGACCTCAACCGCCATGCTTGAGGGTGAGACCATCGTGGGGGATGACATTGCCTACCTGCGAAACATCGACGGCGAAGCCCGGGCGGTGAACGTCGAACGAGGGATGTTCGGCATCATTCAGGGGGTCAACTCCGTCGATGACCCTATCCTCTATAAAGCTCTGTGCACCCCCGGGGAGGTCATCTTCTCGAACGTTCTCGTCACCGAGGACGGAGGAGTCTTCTGGGAGGGCAAAGACGCTCCCGTACCTGAAAGAGGGATGAACCACAGCGGCGTGTGGTTCCCCGGAAAGAAGGATGAAAGGGGAAAAGAAATTCCCCCCTCTCATCCTAACGCCCGTTTCACCATATCTCTGGAGAGGCTTGAGAACCTCGACCCCCATCTCGATGACCCCCTGGGGGTTGTGGTTAGCGGCATCGTGTACGGCGGGAGGGATTCGGATACCTGGCCACCGGTGGAGGAGGCCTTCGACTGGGTCCACGGGATCATCACCAAGGGTGCGGCGCTTGAGTCAGAAACCACTGCTGCCACCCTGGGAGAGGTGGGGATGCGGGAGCTCAATCCGATGTCGAATCTGGATTTCCTTTCCATTCCTATTGGCCGATATATCCAGAACAATCTCGATTTCGGGAGGACCCTAAAGAAGGTTCCAAAAATTTTCTCCGTCAACTACTTCCTGAGGGACGCCAGCGGTCACTACCTCAACGAGAAGAGAGACAAAAGGGTGTGGTTCAAGTGGATGGAGAGGAGGGTCCATGGGGAGGTCAGGGCAGCCAGAACGCCCACCGGGCTCATCCCCCTGTACCCGGACCTCCGGGTGCTCTTCCGAGAAGTCCTGCAAAAAGAGTACCGGGAAGAGGACTATGTGAAACAATTTACCCTCCGGGTGCATGAGAACCTTCGGAAAATCGAACGGGTAACGAAAATCTACCGCGAAAAGGTCGAAGACGCTCCTCTGGTGCTCTTTGAGGTCCTTGAAGAGCAGCGACAGAGACTACTCGCCGCCCTCGAACAGTACGGACCGTACGTCAACCCCTTTGTCTTTGAGGTAGTCTCGGCGTGAAAAAGCGGGGCAAACCGCCCCGCTTTTTCACTTTCCGTGGTTCACATCGGGGAGTTTCCCGGAAAGATACTGGTCGTAAGCCCCAAGGTCAAGGAACCCATGGCCACTGCAGTTGAAGAGAATGACTTTTTCTTCACCCGTTTCGGCACACCTTTTCGCCTCTTCGATCACCGCTTTGACGGCATGGGCTGTCTCAGGGGCTACCACAAAACCCTCGGTTCGGGCAAAAAGCACCGCCGCCTCGAACACCGCATTCTGATGGTAAGCCTGGGCCTCGATGAGGCCGGCATCGTAGAGGAGGCTGATGATGGGGGCCATCCCGTGGTAGCGCAATCCTCCCGCATGGATGGCCGGGGGGATGAACTCGTGACCCAGAGTGTGCATCTTCAAAAGTGGGGTGTTCTTGGCCACATCGCCGTAATCGTACTCGTACCGTCCCCGAAGGAGCGACGAACACGCTACCGGTTCCACGGCAATACCCCGGAAATTCCTTTTCCCCTCGAGTTTATCCCGCATAAAGGGCAGGAGGATGCCTCCGAAGTTGCTCCCTCCTCCCACACAGCCCACGATGATATCGGGGTACTCACCGATTCTCTCAAGCTGCAGTTTCGCTTCTTCCCCGATAATGGTCTGGTGGAGGAGCACATGGTTGAGCACACTCCCCAAACTGTACTTTGAGTGCGGTGTGGTCACCGCGTCCTCAATGGCCTCGCTGATGGCAATACCAAGGCTTCCCAAGGAGTTGGGATCTTTCTCGAGAATATCTCGACCGGCTTTGGTGCGCGTGCTGGGGCTTGGGTACACCTTTGCCCCCCAGGTCTCCATGAGGACCCGCCGGTAGGGTTTTTGCTCGTAACTCACCCGCACCATGTACACCGTGCACTCAAGACCAAAGAACTGACAGGCCATGGCCAAAGCTGAGCCCCATTGTCCTGCGCCGGTTTCTGTGGTCAGGCGCTTCGTTCCGTCCTTTTTGTTGTAGTAGGCCTGAGCAACCGCGGTGTTTGGCTTGTGGCTTCCTGCAGGACTCACTCCCTCGTACTTGTAGTAAATCCGCGCCGGGGTATTCAGAGCCTTTTCCAGCCGGCGAGCTCGTACAAGAGGCGTCGGCCGCCACAGACGGTAGATGTCGAGGACCTCCCCCGGAATATCGATGAAACGATTGGGGCTCACTTCCTGCTCGATGAGGCTTGGTGGGAAAATGGGCGCAAGGTCTTCAGGTTTCACCGGTTCCATCGTTAGAGGATGGAGCGGTGGGTCCAGAGGACGGGGAAGATCCGGAAGGATGTTGTACCACACAGTGGGCATTTCCCGTTCGCTCAGAAGAATACGGTTCTCGTTCATACCCTTTCCCCCTTTCTTCTATGAGGAGAGCAGTGCTCTATCCTCTGCGAATTTCTTGTGACGCAGCTCGCTGAAACGCTCGAGGAGCTCCTGGATGGTCATTCTCTTCCGCTCCTCACCGAAGATGTCGAGAACCACTTCACCCTCGTCCATCATAAGGGTACGGTTGCCGTACTGGAGGGCATCCTGGAGGTTATGGGTGACCATGATGGCGGTGAGGGCGTTCTCCTCGATGAGGCGCGTAGTCAGCTCCATGATTTTCTCCCCCGTTTTGGGGTCGAGGTTCGCTGTATGCTCGTCAAGAAGGAGGATTTTGGGGTTGCCAAAAGTGGCCATGAGGAGCGCCAGCGCCTGCCTCTGACCTCCAGAGAGAAGGCCAACCCTGTCCCTGAGCCGTTTCTCAAGACCAAGGCCAATTTCTGCCAGCCGTTCCCGGAAGTACTCCCGCATCTTCTCGTTCAAAGCCATACGGATGCCCTTCCTCTTCCCCTTAAGGTACGCAATAGCCAGGTTCTCCTCGATGGTGAGGCTCGAGGCTGTCCCCTGGAAGGTATTCTGGAAGACCCTGCCGAGGTACTTCGCCCGCTCATAGGCCGGAACGGTGGTCACGTCGTGGCCGTCGATGAAGATACGGCCGCTGTCGGGGAAGTACGTCCCGCTGATGAGGTTGAGGAGCGTCGTTTTCCCTGCCCCGTTACTCCCCACAACGGTCACAAACTCTCCTCGCTGCACCTCAAGGCTTAAGTTCCGCACCGCCCACCGCTCGTCCTG
>JAPWUU010000046.1 GCA_028275365.1 Candidatus Caldatribacterium sp. | reverse complement strand
CAGAACCTTCCCAAACTCCTCGACTTTCTCAGGGTCAAGGAGCGCCGACACCCGTAGCGTCGCTTCCTTTCCCCCTTCCTGAGGCTTTGCCGCCTCTTCCTCTCGCTGAAGCGCAGGAGAAGAGAGAAGAAACCGGCTCTCCATTTTCTGTCCTTCAATCCTCATCGCTGCCACCCCTACCCTTCAAACAAAGAAAGGGGGAAGGGCTCTGGCCCTTCCCCCTCCGTCCTCTTTATCGGAGAAGCTGGAGCACCGCCTGCGGCAGGGTGTTGGCCTGGGCGAGCATGGCCACACCAGCCTGGAGGAGAATCTGCGACCTCGTGAACTCCATCATTTCCTCGGCCATATCGACGTCGCGGACACGGGACTCGGCGGCAGCCAGGTTCTCCTTTGCCACTCCGAGGTTAGCAATGGTGTGTTCGAGACGATTCTGATAGGCACCGAGCTTGGATCGTTCTGTGGAGACGTCGTTAATGGCAAGGTCAATCTTGGCGATGGACTCCTCAGCCTCAGTCTGGCTCAGAACGCTAATCTGGTCAACGCCCAGCGCTTTGGCCCGCATGTCCCGGATACTCACGGTCATCGTCTGGTCCTTATTGGCACCGATATGGAGCGTCACCGCGCCGCTTGCGTCAACCACCGCCGAGAACTGTAACTCAGCACCGCTTCCAAGCTCAAGCTTTGAGGGGTCAATGGTGATGGAGAGCCCATCAGCATCATCTCCAGGAGCCACAAGGGTCAGCGTTCCACCTTTTCCTATGGCTGCTTTCCCGTTGATGGTCCCCACGATATCCGTTCCGGCATCGGAGAGGACGGTCTCGTCACCACCGGTAAGACCGAGATCTTTCAGAAGCTCGTTACTTCCAGAGACGTTGATGGTGGCACTGCTACCGTAGTTGATGGAAGTGAGGACAATGCTGTTGCCGCTGACTGCTGCCTCGACACCGGTGAGGTTCTTGACATTGTTGATCTTCAGGACCACGTTGTCCAGGTTTTCACCCGATACCACGTTGATGGCAACACCGTTGAGGACAATAGTACCACTATAGTTAACCGTGGTGTCTCCCGCATCTTCCCCCCCAATCTGCGCCTTGGTGGCATTCTGGGTGATGACGACGGTGTACACTCCGGCCCTAGTATTCGTCCCTGGGGTCATGCGGGTGACAAGGGCATTGAGGTCTTCAGCGGCTATAGCGTCATCTGCATTGTAAGCGACCCCATTTACCGTTACCGCTCCACCACTTGCCAAGCCGTTCTGTTCCGTTACCGCATATCCGGCCTGGCCATTCAGGAGCTTTTTGGTGTTGAACTCGGTGGTGTTGCCGATGCGGTCGAGTTCCTCGATGAGCTGGTTGATTTCCTTTTGAATCTGCTCCCGGTCGTCAGGAGTGAGGGTGTCGTTCGCCGCCTGGACAGCAAGTTGCCGCATCCTCTGGAGAATAGAGTGCGTTTCGTTTAGGGCACCTTCAGCCGTCTGGATGAGCGATATGGCGTCCTGCGCGTTCCGGATGGCCTGGGCAAGCCCCTTAATCTGCCCCCGCATCTTCTCGGAAATCGCCAGTCCTGCGGCGTCATCCGCCGCCCGGTTGATGCGAAGGCCCGAAGAGAGCCGCTCTAAGGATTTCGAGAGGGCGCTGTCTGTCGCCACCAGATTCCGGTGGGCGTTGAGCGCCGTGATGTTCTGGTTAATCCGAAGACCCATTGAACTCAACCTCCTCCTGAGGTATTCTCAAGGCATCCCTGCCTCACACTAAAACACACGAACCAGCCCAACTGAGTTCTCCTGTTCTCCCCTTTTCCCCTTTCTCCTCCCGTTCACCTCCTTTTCCCGCTTTCCACCCTAATATATCGACCGGGTTTCCCAGAACTTTAGGGGGAAAACAAAAATTTCTACCCGAGGTTTTCCCGAAGCCGCACAAGGTACGACTTCGCCCTGTCGATTTTTCCCTCTTCCACAAGGAGCTGGAGGAGGTTGCCGAGAATCGTGCCGTTTCCAGGGTCAAGGCGCAGGGCCCGCTCGAGGTACTCTTCAGCCTCTTCAGCACGGCCCCGCCGAATCAGGGCTACTGCGAGGTTGTTGAGCACTCCTGGGTCTTCAGGACAGTGCTCGAAAGCTCTCCGGGCGTAGCGCTCGGCTTTCTCCTCGTCTCCCGTCATTGCCGCACACTGGGCGAGGGCCACGTGGAGGTCCGCAAAGTCCACCCGGAAAAAGACCATGAGAGATGTACTCTTTGTGGCATCGACCGTGAGGACTTTCTCGAAGGACTCCAGGGCTTTCTCCCATTCTCCAGCCTTCTCGTATACCTTGCCGTACACGTACCAGAGGTCCGGAAGATACGGGTCGTGCTCTTCAACCCGGGCCAGGTACTCCAGGGCTTTCTCCGTATTCCCCTCCATGCCCTCCATGAAAGCAAGATCAAGGTGCACAGAAAGCGTCGAAAACCCAAAGCCCTTCGAGAGGCGGAGCACCTTCTCAAAGAGTGCCCGGGCTTTCTTTTGCTCTCCCCGGAAGAGGTACGAACGCCCGAGGTAGGCAAGGATATCGGGGTCTTTCGGGTTCTCCTTGAGGGCAAGAAGCAGAAGGCGGAAGTTCCGTTGATCGACTTTCTCCGTAACCTTCTTTGCTTCTCTGTAGCCGTGGTGGAGGATGGTAACCGTGGTCAGGCGGAAAATCTTCCCGCCCATGGAGAGGATGGCACCCTCAACCGTCTCGTGGACTCTTCTCCGGAAGCGAACGCGGGGGTCGTTACGGAACACCCGGACGAGGTAGTTGGTCATGACGTTGCGGCCCTCACGGTCCAGGGGGCTCCGGATGGGGAGCATGAACCCCGTGCAATCCGTCACCCCAAGGAGTGCCTTAAGCCGGAGGAACTCCGCTTGATCCACCTCGTCATCGGCATCGAGCACGAGAATCCATTCTCCGGTGGCATGGCGAAGGGCCTCGTTCCTTGCCGCGGCAAAATCGTCACACCAGGGGAAATCGTACACCCGGGCGCCAAAAGAGCGGGCAATTTCCCGGGTCCGATCCGAAGACCCGGTATCGACAAGGATGACTTCGTCCACAAGACCACAAACGGAGGAGAGCACCCGGGGGAGATTGGCCTCTTCGTTTTTCGCAATCATGCAGAGGCTCAGAGAAGGAAAGCGAACTTTCATCTTCTCGCACATAAAGAGGTAATTCTCCTGAGCATCCCGAAGGTCAGGGAAAAGCCGCAGGGCATGGGCAAAGGAAGCCTTGGCATCAGAGAGCTTACCTTGTGCCACGTACACCGCTCCAAGGTTATTCCACCCCTCGGCGTACTCCGGATTGAGTTGCACCGCCTTCCTGAGGAGCTTCTCCGCTTCCCTGTACTTCCCCCGGTGATAGGCCAAAACCCCAAGGCCATTGGCCAGGATGAAGTGTTCTCTCCCGGTACCCTGAGCCCTTCGGAAGCACTCCTCTGCCTCGGCGAAACGCCCCTCCCGAAGGAGGGCATCGCCTCTTTCGAGGAGTTCCTCAAAAGCGAGAGTTCCTTCTGCCACCACCTGGAACATCTGCACCACCCCTCAGAGATTATCGACAGGAACGCAAAAAGCTTAACCCCCTCAGCTTGGAGAAAAATCCGTGCCAGATGCCCCGGCATAAAATTTCATCTCAGGGTTTGGAAAAGAACCAGGCAAAGAGGAGATGGAAATCTATGCCTTTGAGCTTTGCTCAGGCCATACCGGTCATTATCGAACAGGTTGCCCATCTCAAGCCTAGTTCCATTCTCGACGTGGGAATAGGTTTCGGAAAGTATGGGGTTCTCCTCCGGGAAGTACTGGAGTTCCCTTACGAGAGGTATGCCCAAAGTCAGTAGAAGGTAAAAATTGACGGTGTTGAGGCCTTTGATGGGTATAGGAATCCCATACACGAATTTGCTTACCATCGTGTCTTTTACGGAAGGATTGAGGAAATCCTCCCCTTTTTAGACCAGTACGACGTCATTCTCCTCATAGACGTTCTCGAACACTTTGAAAAGGAAGAAGGAAGAAAGCTCCTCCGGGATCTTTTGCTGCACGCCCGAAAATCCCTCCTTGTTTCAACACCGCGGTTTCCCGCCCTCCAGGGTGCGTATCTCGGGAATGCCTTTGAAACCCACAGAAGCAGGTGGCACATCCTTGACTTTGTGGACTTCGATTTTAGCTACCTCCACATCCCCATCGGGAACAACGGCGCAGAGATTTTCCATCTCTTCCCCACACAGTCCATCCCCAAGGAAAGGGATGGCATCGCCTTTGCGCCGGAAACGCAGAAAGACAGTGGTGGTCCCCTCACCATCGGCGCCTACATTCCCCACAAGTACCTCACCGGAGGAATGAAAATGTTCTTTGAATACCTTCGGATTCTCAAAAAGCGAGGACATAAGATCGTGCTCTTCTGGCGAGGAGAAAGAGGCGAAAGCGTTATCCCTGAATGGAGCCACCTCAGCCGAAGCGAGGTGCAGGAAGTCCTCATACCTCACCATGAACCGATACTGCCCTTCGTCAAAGGATGCGACGTGGTTATCGCCCTATGGTTTCAACAAATGGAAGAACTCGCCGAATCGCCTGTCCCTGTGGTACTCTTCGAACAGGGAAGTGAATTCCTCTTTGGAGACTACCAGGACCTCCGCCCTGATTCCCCGGTACGCCAGCTCCTCCAGAAAAATTACGCTGTCCCCTGGCCCATCATCACCGTTTCTCCTCTCCTTGACACCATCCTCAAGATCCGGTATGGCCGGAACACTACGGTCGTGCCGAATGGTGTTGATACAAACTTCTACCACCCAGAGAAAGAGAAGAGAAAAAACACCGTGCTCCTTGTGGGAAACCCTCAACTCCGCTTTAAAGGATTCGATATCGCCCTGCAGGCCCTTGAAAAGGCCTGGCGCATCTACCCCAACTTTGAAGTCCACTGGGTGTGTCAGGTCAGCCCAAAGGTGTACGGCATCTCCTTTCCCCTCAAAATCGTCCTCAACCCCCCTCAGGATGAACTCGCGAGGCACTACCGGGAAGCCACGGTGTTCCTTTTCACCTCCTGGTACGAGGGCTTTGGCCTTCCCCCTCTTGAGGCTATGGCTTCGGGTACGGCAGTGGTTGCCACAGACTGCGGCGGGATCAGAACCTACGCTCAGGAGGGCTACAACGCTCTCCTTGCCGAACCGGGAGACGTGGATTCGCTTGCCTATGCTCTCGTCTTTCTCCTGCAAAACGAAGAAGTTCGGAAGGTCCTCGAAGAGAGAGGTAGGGCAACTGCCCTTGAGTTCAGCCTGGAAAAGCAAGCACTGAAATTCGAAAAGGTGCTCCAGAGTGTTGCAAGAGGCGCCTTCCTCCCCTCCTTCTCCAGGACCACAGGGTGAGGGGCTCCGCGCCAGGGTGGGGCCTTTCTCCCTGCCGTTCCAGGGAAAAGCGATGAAATAATCCGGGTACGGGACTGCTTCGGAGACGACACGACGACCTCGCAGTGACCTTTGTGGGTCATTGCGAGCGAAGCGAAGCAATCCTGCTCCTGGACGAGAGTTTTTGAGACTGCTTCGGAGACGATACGACGACCTCGCAGGGACAGGGGAAAAGGGGGAAGCGAGGACCTTGCGGGGGACACCCAGGGATGATCTGACCAAAGAGTAAGGCTACAGTAACGCCCTGTACTGGCCGTTTGCAAGGGACCAAAGGGTCTGAGACTGTCAGGGTCTTTCGGAGTCAAGAGACGAGAATCCAAGGGCTTCCTGAGCCCAATGCCAGACTTTGCTTGCACACTGCAGGGCTTTTTCTGCGTCACCTCTTGAGGGTTTTCCAGAAGGGAGTACTCCCAGACCTGCGGGGTATCTTGCCCGGTAGATGCTCGTGAGAAAGACTGACTCTTCCTCAGAAAGGGGAGGGTTGCTCCCCAGCTCTCGCAGGGCGATACACAGATCAAGAACATTATGCGTCCAGGGTGGAGGGACCTCTTTCTCCACCAGCAGGGCTTTCAGGGCTTTTTCCACCGCCTGCTGGGCATGGTAGCAGACCATCCGATAAAAGCCTCGCTCAAAGAGGTACTCACCGGACCGGAGTTCTTCTTCGGCAATGTTCAGCCATTCCCGGGTTTCCCTTTTCATAGAGCACCTTTCCCGCTTGCACAATGTCGCGAACAAAGGAGACGTTCTCTTCAAGCAGCGTCTTAACCTCGGAAGGAGTGTAGACGAAGAGGTCAACTCCCACCCTGGGTTGCACGATCCTTGCGACTTCAAGAACCCGCTCAATGGGCCTTTTGTCTGTTTCCTTGACAATGAAAAGGTCGATGTCGCTCCACTCGTGGATGCACCCTTCAGCGAGAGAACCAAAGAGGATGATTTTTTCGGGCTGGTACTTTTCGATGAGGATTGTGACTATTCGCGAGAGCTCCTCTTCAAGCAGGGTCCTTCTCTCCTCAACCGTAAAGAGCCTCAGCATCACTCTGTACCTCCGGTATGCTCACCACCCATCAATGATACCACAGCCTCTATCACCCATGCTCCTTATCACCACCAGAGGGTCGTGGCGGGTCGGAAACGACCTTGTTCTGGAATTGTTTCGTTTTTTCAGTCCTTCCAGGTTACAAAGCGACAAGACTCAAAGAAGAGATTGCTTCGCCAGGCGAAAGAACGAGGCTCGCAATGACCCTGGTGGGTCATCGCGAGGGCCAAAGGCCCGAAGCAATCCGACGGACGTTTTCTCCGTCGTTGCGAGCGAAGCGAAGCAATCCTGCTCCTGGACAATTCTTCTCCCGAGATCCCCATCTGGCGGAGGATGCTCCTCAGGCCTCCACCGGGATCTCCCGCCTCCCCATGGGGAGAATGACCACCCTTCCCGAGGGGTACCTGAATTCGTCGTGAGAACCCTTCTGGGAGACAAAGGAAAAACCGAGTCTTCTCAGGACCGTCTTGACTTCTTTTGAGGAGTAGAGCTCAGGCACGTAATTTCTCTCTACCAATCATGATTTCGTCGATTTCCGGAAGGATAACCTCTTCCCCCTCAAGGTAGAGCTCCACAGCCTCCTTGAGGTTGGCTATAGCCTCTGCAATGGTCTCCCCAAAAGACGAGACATCCACATTCAGGCACTGGGCGACATAGTACCGGCCTTCTTTCCAGAGGACAAAGTCAATGGTTCTCATGGAAAACCTCCAGGATTCTACTTCCCATTGTGCTACCGAGTGGGGAACGGTCAAGGCCAGAATGTTCTCCCGGGAAGGGGCAACTCTTTCCCCGAGGGAGAAAGGACCGTTATCCCCGGTCACATCGTCTCTTCCTTTTTCTGTCATTCCAGGCTCCACGGTGACGGGGAGTCCCGGGAATGAGAAATTTCTCATCCTCCTCTCATCGTCCTTTAAGAATCCCCCACTACCATAAGGGGCAGAACAAAAACCCAGAAAGGGGAGGTTGAGGAGGATGAAGCTCACAAGGATCCTGGTTCTGCTGTGCTTCGTGATGTCTTTCGTTCTCGGTTCTGTGGCCCTTGCAGAAGAGGCCAAATCTTCTCCTGCACCGGCGCAGCCAGTACCCTTTGAAGTGAAAGGGAAGGTTGTTGCTATTGACACCGCCAAGAACACCTTTGTCGTTGAGGTACAGACTGCCAGCGACAGCCTCAAAGATCTCATCGTGACCAAGAAACAGGATAACAAGGAAATCAAGGAAGTGACCATCCAGGTCGACAAGAACACCAAGTTCTACATTGCCAAAGAAGAGAAGAAGGACAATAAGGTGAACATTGTCCACGAGAAAGAGGTGAAGTTCTCTGACCTCAAGGTTGGGAACACTGTCCTCGTCAAGGGGAACGTGGTGAAAAGCGGAACGACTTCCACTGCAGTAGCCACCGAGGTTAACATCCTCAGCTAAGTGTGCCACCCCTCCACAAGGCCCGGGGCAAAACCCCGGGCCTCACTTTTCCCCCAAAAGCGGCAGAGTGACCAGGAAGGTACTGCCCTGGGGAGTGGAATCCTCAACCCTGATGTCTCCTCCGTGGGATTTCGCCACCGCCAGGGCAATGGAGAGCCCAAGACCAAAGCCTCCGCGCTGGCGTGATCGATCCCCCCGGAAGAACCGTTCAAAGATATGGGGTAAATCCTCTCTGGGAATACCTATCCCCGTGTCTTTCACCCGGATAACCGCTTGATGGCCGTTTCGCTCCGCGGTGACCTCAATTTTCCCTCCCGAAGGCGTATACTTTATGGCATTCTCCAGGAGGTTGTAAAACAACCGTTCCAGGCTGGAGCTATTTCCCAGAACCACAAGGCGATCCTCTGGGAGATTCACACAAAGCAGGAGATGGTGCTGTGTCGCCAGAGGAAGGAGTTCCAGACACACTTCCTCAAGGAGGGCGTTCAGCAGGACTGGCTTGAAGTGCTTCTGCTGCGTCAGGTCATCCTCCCGAGCGAGGAACAGGAGTTCATTCACCATCCGAATCATGTGATCGACTTCCCTTTCCACTTCCTGGAGCGTCGCCACGTACTCCTCCGGAGAACGGCTCTTCCGCAATGCCAGGCTCACGCTTCCCTTGATAATCGTGAGGGGCGTCCGAAGTTCATGGGAGATGTCCTGGGTGAGCCGCTTCTCCCGGAGAAACCCCTTCTCGATTTCCTCGAGCATCCCGTTCAAGGTCCTGACCAGGTCCTCGATCTCGGCATCGGTACTGATAGAGGGCAGACGCCTATCGAGGCTCTCAGTCTTGATCAGTCGCACTGCTTTGACGATTTCTCCAATCGGTGCCAGAGCCCGGCGGGCCAGATTCAGTCCACCAATGGCGGCAACAGCCAGGAACATCGGGGTCAAGGCAAGAAGCAGGAAAAGGAGATTGGCCAGAGCTTTCCGAAGGGCAGAGAGCGTGGTGAGAACCTGAATGGCCCCCAGGCGGTGTTCCTCGTCATGAACAGGCAGGGTATAGGCCCGGAATTCCCGACCTCCATTCTCGAAATTGGCGTAAGACTCCTTCCCCCGAAGGGCCAGAGTCACACCCCTGGCATCGTAAGGAAGGGGGGTCTCGGTGAGGAGCTCCCCACGGGGATTGAAAAGAAGGACAAAGACGTCGTTAAGGGGTGAAGGACGTTCGAATTCCGGGGTTACGATGCGTTCATCCACAACGGATATCCCCTCCCGGATGGAGGAAGCGATGGTTCGAAGAGCCTGGTCAATATCCCGGTAGGAGAAGGCCTTGAAACTTTCATAAAGGATGAAGATGAAAACAAGAAGAATGACCCCCAGAATCAAGACATACCAGAACGTCAGTTTCATCCGGATGCTTCGGAAACGGAGCTCTACCCTTGCAATTTGTACCCCACTCCCCTCACGGTATGGATGAGCTTCCGCTCAAAGGGCCTGTCAATTTTTTCCCGGA
>JAPWUU010000049.1 GCA_028275365.1 Candidatus Caldatribacterium sp. | reverse complement strand
TGATGCCTGAGCTTGCCAGAATCTGCAACGAGCACAACGTGTTCATGGCCACATTCTTCGGGTATACTGGTGAGATGTATCCGGGAGACCTTGGTCCCCGCTGGGTTATTGACAATACACCCCTCTCGGACGAACAGACCTTCTTCCCTCTCATGATTCTCTTTGAAAAGATGCGCCAGAACGGAAAGACCAAACTCCTCCACCACCAGGCTCACAAAACGGTGGCCACTGTCTCCACCGTCTACATTAACCTTGGAGTGTTCATGGCCTGGAGCTTCTATCCTGAGATGCAGCTTTTGGGGCACCAGTACGGTGAATGGTGGTATGAAGGAGGTCGGAAGGCAGCCGAAGCAGCGCTTGCTGTGCGCCAGGACTATGAGGGTCTGTGGGGTGCCAATGATTCCCAGACCATGGGGGCTTTACGGGCTTTGGAGGATCGTGGCATCGCCATTGGTCCTTTCACGGCTTCTCGAGACATGGAAATGACCACAGCCGAGGAAATCCTCAAGGGGAATTTCCTGGTTACTGCTGGTTTTGACATTCCTTACTTTGCGGGACGGATGGTTCCCATGCTCTACGACATGTGTGTGGGTGCCTGGTACCCGTTCCCTGAAGAGATGTTGCAGGCACCGCGAATCAACACCTATGGAAGACCTGGTGAAGTGGAGAAGCTCGCCCGGGATGCCCGTCTCATCTGGCATCCGAACTTCTACCTTGCACCAACTCAGGAGAACCTGGAAAAAATCCTGCGGCAGATGAAAGAGCCCAAGCCCGAGTACCCGTATGATTTCCGTCTCCTCTCCATTGCCAAGTGTCAGGAGCTTGGCCTCTCCTATGACCGCCACGCGGGTGCAGACATACGCCTTGGCCAGCACGACTACTACTTCCCGGCAAAGCTCGAGAAATTCGGAAGCATGGAAGCCTTTCGGAAACACGTTGCCGCCCTCTACGATTTCTTCCTCGATTTCAGCTGGGCTGATACCTGGGAAGAGGCACAGAAGTACATCGAGAAGTTCCCGCCGGAGCTCAAGTGGGATCCTATCTGGAAGTGAAGTTCACCCCCTGCCTGCTTGCAAGCAGGCAGGGGCTTTCTTTCCTCTTTCTCCGGTCGAGGTTGTACGATGAGGCGAAACGACACTCCTGTTCTTGAGGTCCGGAATGTCTCTAAAACCTTCGATACCGTGGTGCGGGCTCTCGATGAAGTAAGCATCGCGGTGTACCGGGGTGAAATTGTCGGCGTGGTGGGAGAGAACGGTGCGGGAAAGTCCACCCTCATGAAGATTCTCGTGGGGGTTTATGCTCCGGACCGGGGTATACTCCTCCTTGGGGGGAAAGAGGTTCCTTTTCCCCGGAATCCCAAAGAGGCGGCACAGCGGGGAATTTCCATAGTTTACCAGGAGCGGGGGGTTATCCCTCACCTTCGGGTGTACCAGTTCCTCTTTCTGGGGCACGAGGAGCAGTACCGGGGACCGTGGGGATTGCAGAGCGAGCGGATGAAACGGGAGGCAAGGGACATCCTCGACGAATTCCACGTCGTCTGCGACGTTGAGAGTTTCATGTACGAACTCCCTCTGGCGACCCAGAAAATGGTGGAGATTGCCCGGGCGGTTCTTGGGGTGCGCCTTGAAAGCCGGGGGAAAGATGTAGCTCCGGTCATTATCCTCGACGAGCCCACTGCTCCTTTAACCCTTGAGGAACGGAGGGAACTTTTCCAGAACATCCTCCGAATGAAGGAGACCTGTTCTTTCATTTTCGTCTCCCATATTATCCCCGAGGTCATGGAATTCGTTGACCGGGTGTACGTCCTCCGGGATGGGAAACTCGTTGCCCATTACGACCTTGCCCAGGACGCTGTGACCGAAGAGGACCTTTTCCGAGCCATCGTGGGACGGGAGTCGTTGGCGTACACCTTTGAGGCCCGGAAGAAGACGGTGTCTTCCGAGGTGATCCTGCGAGTAGAGGGACTGACAAAGCGCGGATGCTACTACGACGTTTCCTTCGAGCTTTGTAGAGGAGAGTGCCTTGGTCTCTTTGGACCCGCGGGTTCCGGGAAAAGCGAGGTTCTGCGGACTATCGCCGGGATTCTTGGATTCGATGGTGGGAAACTGGTCATCAAAGGGCAGGAGGCTTTCTCCGGGGAACCTCCCCATGTCCGCCTTGAGCGGGGTGTAGGCTACTGTTCAGGAGAAGCGGGGAAGGAACTCTTCTTCCATTGGTCCATTGCCAAGAATATCTCCATCGTGAATCTCAAAAAGGTTCTCGGGAAGTTTTTCCCTGTGATTCGCTTCGGGGTGGAGAGGAGCATTGCCGAAGGGGTGATGGGAAAACTGGAAATCAAGGCTCCTGGTGTGCACGCAGAGTGCTACTCTCTGAGCGGTGGGAACAAGCAGAAGGTGTCGGTCGGGAAATGGCTGGAGCGAAGCCCCGACATCCTTCTTCTTGAAGACCCCACGATTGGTATTGATGTGGGGGCCCGGGAGGATATCTACGAAGTGCTCCTTGAGATGAAGCAGAAAGGGATTTCGTTCATTCTCGTGAGCGATGACCCCAAAGAGTACGCCCTCCTCTGCGACCGGGTCCTGGTGATGCGGGGTGGGAGGGTGCAGAGGACCGTGAGCGCGGAGGAACTCCAGGAAGTGGCGGTGGGGTGAGATGGTGAAGACCAGGCGGGTGTGGTATCCCTTTTTCCTTCTTGTGCGTCATCCGGTAGCCATTGTCCTTGTGGGGCTTGTGGTGCTCTTCTCCCTCCTCTATCCCCAGCGATTCCTCACTACCCTTAATCTCACCACGATTCTTAAGCAGTTCGTGACGCTTGTGCTCTTTGCCTTGGGTCCCTCCATGGTGGTGGTGACGGGATCTCTGGATCTCTCGTACGTGGGAATCTGGATGCTTGGAGGAGTGCTTGTCTGGCTTCTGACTCCAGTTCTTGGGCTTTTTGCCATCTGCGTTTTTCCTCTTCTTGGCCTTGGAACCGGATTCCTGGTAGGGGTGGTTCATGCCAGGGGAAAGGTCCCCTCCTTCATTCTGACCCTGTGTCTCCTTGTGGTCTACTGGGGGCTTACCGCAGCGCTCTCTGGGGGATACTCGCGGACCGTCAAGGGGTACGAATTCATCACTGCTTCCCTTGTGCCCTACATTCCCACAGCATTCCTCTGGTCCCTCCCCCTCATTGGAGCTGCCATCTACCTTATGGTCCGAACTCGCGTGGGGCTTTACCTTTACGCCATTGGTTCGAATGAAGAGGGGGCAAAGCTTGCGGGGATACCGGTTGAGAAGTACAAAATCCTCGCCTTCACCTTAAGCGGGCTTTTCACTGGCCTTGGAACCATTGTGCTCTTCCAGCACCTTGGGGGCTCGGTTCCGGTGGAACTCAACCTCAAGAACGTTGTCTGGCCTCTTGTGGCCATTGTCCTTGGGGGAACACCCCTTGTTGGGGGGAGTGGGGGACCGCAGCGAACCCTTCTTGGGGCTCTGACCTTTAGCGTTTTCTACCGGGGGTTGTACCTTTCCCTCCTGCATCCGGAAATTCTCCAGCTTCTTGTAGGTATCCTCCTCATCGTGTCGATTGTTGTGGGAGCACGGGGTCTCAGGGGTGTTGAAATTACCTGAGGAGGCGGAGGAAACGGTGGTTGCAACATTCTCCTGGGAATGGATGAAAAGGAACGCCGGGACGTTATGGCCGCTTCTTGTTGCCTGTGTCATTATTCTGGGATTCCAGGCAGTGAACCCGACTTTTCTGAAGTACGAAGGCCTGGTGACTTTGGTGTACGCCATGTCGTATTTTCTCATCGCCGCCTGTGGCCTGACGTTTGTCATTATGATGGGATCGTTTGATTTCTCGGTACCGAGTGTGCTCAAGCTTGCCGCGCTCTTCTGCGTCATGTACATTGAAAAGCTTGGTTTCTGGGCCATTCCTTTTGCGCTCCTTGTGAGCACAGGTCTTGGTTTGCTCAACGGTGTTCTCCTTGCCTATCTCAACGTCCCCTCCTTTATGGCCACCCTGGGGGTTTCCATTGTTGTTGAGGGGATTGGTCTCTATCTCTCGAAAGGCTTTCTCCATATCATGTACAATGAGCGCTTTCGGGCACTGGCCACAACCTTTATTTTTGGATTACCCTCGATTTTCTACTGGGCGATGGGGATCTGGGCTCTGTGTACTTTTGTTGCCCTCTGTACGCCTTTCGGGAGGAGAACCTATGCCATCGGAGGGAATCTCACCGCGGCGCGGCTTTCGGGGATCAACGTTGAGCGTCAGCGGGTCTACGTCTTCGCGCTCAGCGGGTTCCTCGCCGGCCTTTCTGGAATCCTCTACATGGCTCAGCTTGGTGGGGGATCCATGTTGATTGGCTCTGACATGTCCATTCCTCTCTTTGCCAGTGTTGTCGCCGGGGGTACGGCGCTTTCCGGAGGGATGGGGGGTCCACATCGCACGCTCCTTGGGGTCATTATCATCACCTGGATTCAAAGTGGTATGTTGATGCTGGCCCTGGGCCGGGACATCCAGATGGTGATCTTTGGCCTCATTGCCGTTGGAGTGGCCATTGCCACTATGGATCGGAAGAGAATTCGGGTGGTGAAGTGAAGCCATGAAGTACGGAGCCTTTTACCACATGTGGTTTCCCGATGTGAAAGAAGAGTGCATCTTCCCGCTTTTGCCCCGTCTTCGGGAAATGGGTTTTGAAGGTCTTGAAATCACCCTGACCCCGGACCTTCTTGCGGAGGAAGGGCTCTGGGAGAGATTGCGGAGGGAGAGCAGGGAACAGGGCATTCAGTGTCTTTTCTCCACCGGTCTTTCTGGAGAGAACAGCATCATTGCTTCTTCCCGGGAAATACGGCAGAAGGGCATCGCGTATCTCCGGGCCTGCGTGGATCTCGTGGCGTCTTTTGAGGGGGATATGCTCGCTGGGATTCTCTACGGACCCTGGGGGGACTTCTCTGAGGCCCCGCCAACGAGGGCGCAGTGGGAATGGTGCAAAGAGGGGCTCTGGGAGGTGGCAGAGTACGCCAGGACCTGTCGGGTCTTCCTGGCTATGGAACCGGCCAATCGCTTCGAGACCTTTTTCCTCAACACTGCCCGTGAGGCTCTACAGCTTATCCGGGAAATCGGTCATCCGCACCTGAGGTTGCACCTTGATACCTTCCAGATGAACATCGAGGAGGAAGACCCCAGAGAGGCCATTCTGGATGCGGGAGACCTCCTCTTCCACTTCCACTGCTGTGCCAGCCACAGGGGTATTCTCGGGGATGACCATCTGGACTGGGTGGGGATATTCCGGGCTCTGAAGAGGGTAGGGTACAACAGGTGGCTGGTCATCGAGACCTTCACCCCGGAGATGGCACGGTTCCCCTCAGGAAAAAAAGTGGCCATATGGAAGAAATTCGCTGAACCTGACGACATTGCTCTGTGGGGGATTCGCTTTCTGAAAGCCGTCGAGGCAACTGTCTTTCGCTTTCCCGAATAAAGGAGGAAAAGGGATTGACGGAGGAAGGCATAAAGGATATAATCTCTTTCGGTAAATACCATTTAACCTTTTAGCATACGAACGTGTCGACAAAGGGAGTGGAGGCGTGTCTACCCTCAACCGGAAAGTTCCCATTCCTCTCTACTACCAGCTCAAGGAGATCATCCGGGAGCAAATTGAGGAAGGCATCCTCGCCCCCGGGGATTTGCTCCCCTCTGAGCGGGAGCTCTCGGAGAAGTACGGCATCAGCCGTCCTACTGTCCGTCAGGCCCTGAAAGAGCTGGTCTATGAAGGGCTCCTCACCCGGGAGAAGGGTCGGGGGACCTTTGTGGCTAAACCCAAGCTCGAGTACGGGTTCATCCAGCACTTTGTCACCTTCTACGAGGACATGGCCCAGCGAGGCTACACCTTGAAGACCAAAGTCCTCCGCAAGGAACTCCAGGATCCTCCCAAACGCATTGCCAAAGCACTCCAGCTCAAAGAAGGAGAGAAAATCATCTTCATTGAGCGCCTCCGCTTCGTGGAGGATGAACCTGTGGTCTGGGTTCAGAACCACATCCCCCACCACCTCTGCCCCGGGCTTTTGGAGGAAGACCTCACCGACCGCTCGCTGTACCGTCTCCTCACCGAACGCTACAACCTCAAGCCTCAGTGGGCAGAGGTGAGTCTGGAACCAGTCCTTGCCACTGACCGGGATGTCGAGCTTTTGGGCCTTGAACCCAAGGCTCCGGTCCTTCTTATGGAGAACATCACCTACGATGTCAGTAACCGCCCCATTGACCTCTTCATCTCCCGTTTCCGGGGGGACAAGGGGAGAGTGCGGGTGAGGGTATTGAGGAGCTGATGCCTATGGGAAGATTACTGTACGCGGTTCATGCCTATGCCTGGATGTCCCGATGGACTGAGGAGTCCCTTCCTCTTCTCTCCAGGGCCCGGGAGCTTGGTTTTGATGCCATTGAGATTCCCCTCATGGACATCGAGTCTGTTCACCCCCAGAGCATTCGAAAAGAAGCAGAACGGCTTGGCTTGCGAATCGTGACCTCCACGGTGCTCTCTGAGGAGACCGATGTTTCTTCTCCTGATGCGGCGGTACGCAGAAAGGGTCTTGAATACCTCAAGCGGTGCGTGGATGTCTCAGCGGAGATGGGGGCTCTGAGCTTTTCGGGGGTGATCTACTCGGCTTTGGGAAAACGCATTGCGACCATCCCCGGTCAGGAATACCTGGAACGTGCTGCGGAAGCCCTGAAAAAGGTAGCCCAGTGGGCTCGGGATGCTCAGCTTCTTGTGGGGATTGAACCTGTGAACCGGTATGAGACCTTTCTCATCAACACCTGTGACCAGGCGCTTGAGCTCCTCAGGATGATCGACGAGCCCAATATGAGAATTCACCTTGATTCGTACCACATGAACATCGAGGAGAATGATTTTTATACTCCCACGAAGAAGGCAATTCCGTACCTCTGCCACTACCACCTGAGCGAGAGCCACCGGGGGATTCCCGGGACCGGGACCGTTGACTGGGAAGGCATCTTTCGGGCTCTTGCCGAGGGGGACTACCGGGGTGTTGTGGGGATGGAATCCTTTGCGGAGGTCTCCGATTCCATGCGGGCTGGAACCTGTGTCTGGCGGAAAATGGCTCCCTCAAGCGATGTGCTCCTCAAAGAAGGTCTGGCGTTCTTGAAAACACTGGAAAAGCGGCATTTTGCCCCTTCTGGGGGCAAAAAATAAACGCACAAAGGGGGTTTTGGTATGCGGAGAAGCTTGGGTGTTGCGTTTGTACTGGTGTTCGTGCTTGGATTGACCCTTGGAGTGTGGGGCAAGGATATCCCCAAAATCACCATCGGCTGGACTCCGCCAGACATTACCGGAGTGTTCAAGACGGCCACCGACTTCTTCGAGAAAGCCGCAGCGGATGCCCGAAACCACGGTATCAACGTCGAGATTATCACCCGTGCTCCTGCTGCACACACCGCCTTTGCAGACCAGATAGCCATCATCGAGGATTTCATCCAGCGTAAAGTCGATGTTATTGCCATTTCACCAATTGAGGTTGAGGTTGTGAAGCCGGCTCTCCAGGAGGCCAAGAAAGCCGGCATCCCGGTCATTGTGGTCAACCTCTTAGAACCTATTGAAGGTGTAGATGTTGACTGCTATATTGGTTTTGACAACACGGTGGCAGGGACGATTTCCGCCTACGCCGTGGTGGATTACTTTGGCGGACCGGGAGTCCTGGGTGAGGGAGAAAAGGTGGACGTTGCACCGGAGACCTTCCTTGACCTTGAATTCTGGCAGAAGCTCTACACCCCGGAGGTCATCGAGAACCTCAAGGACAAAATTCAGGCCACCGGTGCTATCATCGAAGGTATTGCCGGAGGGTTCTTCTCCACTGCACGGCTCCGGGGATTCCACTCCGTCATCGACCAGTTCCCGGGAATCAAAATCGTCACCACTCTTCCTGCAGACTGGAACAGGGAAAAGGCCATTAAGGTTACCGAGGATATCCTCTCTGCCAATCCGAAGGGGACGCTGGACTTCATCTGGGCAGCTTCGAACGAAATGGGTCTTGGTGCCATGCTCACCTGCGAGCGCTTAGGAAGGACCGAAGTCAAGGTCTTCACTAACGACGGAACACCCGAATCTGTGGAGCGAATTCGCGAAGGGCGACTCATTGCTGAGACCTGGCATGGCTTCCCTGAGTGGGGCTGGTATGGAACAAAGTACGCGGTTATGCTTGCTCTGGGTCTGAAGGACCAGGTGCCGCAGTTTGTGGATATCCGTCCACGGACCGAATGGCAGGGCAACGCTGACATGTTCTACCCGAATCCCTATCTTGAGCCCATTGACTGGGAAGCCATCAAGAAGGCATACCTCGAAAAGTGAGAGACTGGGCCCCCTCTGGGGGCCCTTCCCCAGGAGGTGACGTCCCTTGGACCTTGGATTCAGCGGGAAAGTGGCCATTGTCACCGGTGGTGGTGCGGGAATCGGTGAGGCGACGGTTCGGCTTTTTGCCCGGGAAGGAGCTCAGGTTGTTATCGCTGAGGCGAACCCGGAGAGGGGGAAAGCCCTGGAGGAGGACCTCAAAAAGCAGGGCTTTGTCGCTGAGTTTGTCGAGGTGGATGTATCTCAAAAGGACAGTGTGGACCAGATGGTCGAAAAGGTGCTGCACCGCTTTGGCCAAATCGACATTCTGGTGAACAATGCCGGGGTCTACGCCAAGGGCGATGCTCTGGCCTTCGCTGAAGAGGATTTTGCAAGGCTTGTTGACGTGAACATCAAAGGGGTGATCCTCTGCACTCAGAGTGTAGGAAGACGGATGGTGGAGAGAAGAAGCGGTGTTATCGTGAATGTGGCTTCTGAAGCTGGTCTTGTGGCCATCCCGAACCAGATGGTGTACAACCTCACCAAGGCTGCAGTCATCTCCATCACCAAAAGCTGTGCGGTGGACTTTGCTGGCTATGGCGTGCGGGTGAACTGCGTCTGTCCGGGAACAACGTACACTCCTCTCGTGGAGGAAGCGCTCAGGAAGGAGAAAGACCCGGAGAAGGT
>JAPWUU010000045.1 GCA_028275365.1 Candidatus Caldatribacterium sp. | reverse complement strand
CTCGGGACGGGGTTTTGTTTTGACATCCGCATTAAAGAAGGTGCAGGGGCCTTTGTTTGTGGGGAAGAGACTGCCCTTATTGCTTCCATTGAAGGGAAACGGGGCATGCCCAACCCCCGACCCCCGTATCCGGCCCAGAAGGGCCTCTTTGGCAAACCCACGGTCATCAACAACGTGGAAACCCTGGCCAATGTCCCGGCCATTATCCTCTACGGGGCGGAATGGTTCCGGTCTTTCGGTACCGCAACGAGTCCCGGTACCAAGACCTTTGCCCTGGCCGGGAAGATTCAGAACACTGGGCTTGTGGAAGTCCCGATGGGCATCACTCTGCGGGAACTCATCTTCGATGTTGGCGGAGGTATCCAGAACGGTAAGCGCTTTAAGGCGGTGCAGATTGGCGGGCCTTCAGGAGGGTGCCTCACCGAGCACCATCTCGACCTTCCGGTGGATTACGATTCCCTCTGCGGTGCCGGGGCGATCATGGGGTCTGGAGGTCTTGTTGTCCTTGATGAGGACACCTGTATTGTGGAGGTTGCTCGCTTCTTCATGAGCTTCACCCAGAGTGAGTCCTGCGGGAAGTGCGTCCCCTGCCGGGAGGGAACAAAGCACATGCTCAACATTCTCCAGAAGATTGTGGATGGGAAAGCCACGTTGGAAGACCTCGCCCTTCTTGAGGAGACGGCTCTCGTGGTGAAGGATGCCTCACTCTGCGGTCTTGGGAAAACGGCGCCAAACCCGGTACTCACGACGCTGCGGTACTTCCGTGACGAGTACATCGATCACGTGGTGCACAGAGTCTGCCCGGCCCAGGTGTGCCAGGCAATGCGGGAATTCTGGATTGACCCGGAGAAGTGCCGTACCTGTGGCAAGTGTGCCCGGGTCTGCCCGGTCTCGTGCATTTCGGGTCGTCCCAAAGTACCCTACGTGATCGACCAGGCAAAATGCATCAAGTGTGGCTCGTGTTTTGAGGCCTGTCCCTTTGACGCCATCGTCATCAAGTGGAGGAGGAAGGGCAATGCGTGACGCGGAGAAGAAGGTCGTCATTGTTGACGGTCAGGAAATTCCCCTTGAGGGAGAAAAGAACATCCTTGAGGTAGCGAAGAAAGCCAATATCGATATCCCCACCTTCTGCTACCACTCGGATTTGAGCGTGTATGGAGCCTGCCGGATGTGCCTTGTGGAAGTGGAAGGACGGGGTCTCATGCCTTCGTGCTCCACACCCCCTGAACCTGGCATGGTCATCCGCACGAATACTCCCCGGGTGCTCGAGGCCCGAAAGATGATCGTGGAGCTGTATCTTGCCAATCACGACCGGGACTGTACGGTCTGCGAGCGGAATTTGAGCTGCCGCCTGCAGGAAATGGCCTCCCGCATGGGCATCACGAAGGTCCGCTTCGGCGAGAGGACCGAAAAGGACCCCAAGGATGACTCCACTTTTGCTCTCGTGCGGGATCCTAACCGCTGCATCCTCTGCGGTGATTGCGTGCGGGCCTGCCGGGAAATCGAGGGCATCGGGATTTACGACTTCACCCATCGGGGTGCCCGGGCACGGGTGGAGCCGGCCTTCGGGAAGAAGCTCTCTGAGGTCGAATGCGTGTACTGCGGGCAGTGCGCCATTCGCTGTCCGACGGCGGCACTCGTCGTGAGATCAGAGGTTGACGCCGCCTGGAAGGCGGTGCTGGATCCTGAGAAGTTCGTGGTGGCGCAGATTGCTCCGGCGGTCCGGGTGGCCATTGGTGAAGCCTTCGGCCTTCCTCCCGGGGAAATCACCACCGGGAAGATCGTTGCCGCCCTGAAGAAAATCGGTTTTGACCGGGTCTACGATACCTCGTTCAGTGCGGACCTTGTGGTCATTGAGGAAGCTGAGGAGTTCTTCCGGAGGCTCCAGAACAATTCCCGTCTCCCACAGTTCACCTCCTGCTGCCCATCCTGGGTGGTCTTCGCCGAACGGAACTACCCCTTCTACCTCGAGCACCTCTCTTCGGTCCGTTCGCCACAGCAGGTCTTTGGCTCGGTCATCCGGAATTTCGTCTCCCAGGTGGAGAACGTGCCCAATGAGCGCCTCGTTTCGGTCTCCATCATGCCCTGCGTGGCGAAGAAATTCGAAGCCCGAAGGGCCGAGTACGTCCACGACGGAGTTCCCGACGTGGATATCGTCCTCTCCGCCCAGGAGACCATCAAGATGATCAAGATGGCCAACATCGATTTCCGGGAGCTCGACCCTGTTCCCTTTGATGCCCCCTTGAGTGCGGGAAGTGGTGCTGGTGTCATCTTTGGGGTCACCGGAGGCGTGACTGAAGCGGTTCTGCGCTACGCCTATGAACGCCTCACCGGAAAAGAGCTCAAAGAAGTGGAGTTCAAGACCGTCCGGGGCTTTGAGGCCGTCCGGGAAGCAGAGGTCGATTTCGACGGAAGGCTTGTACGGGTGGCCATTGTTCATGGTCTTGCCCATGCCCAGCGGCTCATCCAGGAGGTCCGGGAAGGGAAGCGCTCCTACGACTTCATCGAGGTCATGAACTGCCCCGGAGGATGCATCGGGGGTGGTGGCATGCCCCTGGCCTATCCCGACTACCAGACGGTGCTCAGGAAACGTGCCGAAGGCCTCTATAATGCCGACCGCTTAAGCCCGGTACGTAAGGCCCAGGACAACCCGGCGGTGAAGCTCCTCTATGAGCGGTGGCTCAAACACCCGGGGAGTGAAATAGCCGAGCGGTACCTCCACACCCACTACTACTCTCGCCGGAGGATTTCTAACGAGGTCATCCGCATCCAGGAGGCCAAGAGTGCCCGGAAAGTGGACGTGGCCGTCTGCGTCGGCACGAGCTGCTACCTCAAGGGCTCCTACAATATCCTCCAGCGGCTCCTCAAGATGGCAAAGGAGTACGGGGTCGAGGATCGGATAAGCATTGGAGCCACGTTCTGCCTTGAACGCTGCGCCAAAGGGCCCAACATCCGGGTCAACGAGGAGATTGTATCCGGTGTGGGGGAAGAGAATCTGAAGGAGATTTTCGAGAACCTCATCCTCCCCCATCTCCAGGAAGTCCGCTGAAGAATCCCGGGGCTCTCCCTGAGGGCCCCGGGTTCTGGTATTGACATGCTTTCCTCCTTTTTCTACAATCCCAGTAGGTTTTTGGGTTTCTGGTTTTGAGGAGGGGGGAGAGGTGTCGCTGCGGTACAGAGTTGTCGCCGTTGTGGGTGTGGTGTCCCTCGTTTCCTTCTTTCTGACCGCCTTTGTCCTCCGCCACATCCTTGTCCGGGAGTTCCTTGCCCTGGAGAGGGAGAACCTCGCAAGAAGGGTGGAACAGCTCCTCCACCTTGTGGAGGGGGAGAAGAAGAACCTCGAGCGCATCGTTGTCGACTGGGCTTTCTGGGACGATACCTACCGATTCGTGGAAGGGGGATATCCGGAGTACGTGGAGGTGAACTGCACCGACGATATTTTCCCGAACTTCGGGATCCACTTCCTGGGGTTTTTCAGGGAGGATGGGACCCTGGTTTATGGGAAAAGCCTTGACCCGTATACCCAGCGACCCTTTGCCCTTCCCCCGGGGTTTATTCCTTCCGCGCAATCCCTGGGAAGGCTTTTATCCCCGGGGTATCTCCTCGACCGGAGGAGCGGGTTCTTCTCCGTGGGGAAGGAAACCTGGTTTTTCGCCCTTTCCTGGATCCTCCGGAGCGACCTCTCCGGCCCTCCCCGGGGATTCCTCGTCATGGCCCGGAAGGTCGACGAGCATTTCCTCACGCATCTCTCGGATCTCTTTGGGTCTTCGGTGAGGCTCGGTGCTCTGGACTCGTCTCTCCCGGAGACCTTCACGGTGCAGGAGATTGCGCCGTTCCGGGTGCTGGTGAGCGTCCCCATTCCCTACGCCATCGGGGGTGGGGGAATGACCCTGGTGTTTCCGTATTTCCAGAGTTTTGCGGAGCAAGGGCAGAGGGTGGCGGCCTTTCTCGGGCGGGCCCATGTGGCAGGGAGCGTGGCTGTCCTTGCCCTCCTTCTTTTTCTCCTTGAGGGGGTTGTGGTTCGGCGGATTCTCCGCCTTGCCGGGTTTCTCCGGAGGGTGCGGGAGAGCAGGGATTTCACCCTTCGGGCAGAGACAGAAGGAAAAGACGAGGTGGCCCTCCTTGGGGGTGCGGTCAATACCCTCCTTGAGGAGGTCGTTGCCCGGAGTAGGAGCCTTGAGGAGAGCGAGGTCCGCTTCCGGAGGCTTTTTGAGGGAGTCCCGGTGGGAGTGTACCAGGCACGCCTTGGTGGGGAGGTGCTCCAGGCCAATCCCCGCATGCTTGAGATTGTGGAGTGCCAGACACTTGAAGAGCTCCGGGAACTCGGTCTTGCCTTCTTCCGCCAGGATGCCCTCCTCACCCTCGCCTCTTTTGAGGAACTCCTGAGGAAAGACCGAGAGATTCGGGGTGTGGTGACCACCTGGCGGACGAAGACAGGAACATTGCGCTTTTTGCGGGAGAATGCTCGCCTTGTGAGGGACGAGGTATACGAGGGGACGCTTGAAGACGTGACGGAGGAAATCCTTGCCCGGGAGAGCGTCCGCAAAAGCGAGATGTACTACCGGATTCTCCTTGAGTACAGCTCCGATGCGGTGCTCGTTCTTGAGCAAGACGGAAGGATTCGTTTCGCCACCTCTTCGGTGGAGAACGTCACCGGGTACACTCCCGAAGAGCTTCAGGGTGCTCTGGCCCTTTCCTTCCTCCATCCTGAAGATGCAAGACAGGTGCAGCGCCTCTTCCTCCAGGGGGAAGAGGGTGACGTGCGACGGGTGGAGTTCCGCCTGAAACACCGTAGCGGCGAGTGGCGGGTGATGGAGGCCATCGGCCGGGTCCTTCTTGCGCACCCTCTTGTCCAGGGCGTTGTGGTGACGGTTCGGGATGTGACCGAGCGAAAACGGACCGAAGAGGCGGTGCGCCTTGCGAGTTTCCGGGATGTCCTCACTGGCCTCTACAACCGGGCGTATTTCGAAGAGGAGCTCACCCGCCTGAACACCCCTCGCGTCCTCCCCTTAAGCCTCATCGTGGGTGACGTCAACGGTCTGAAAATTGTCAACGACGCCTTCGGGCACGCTGAGGGGGATCGCCTTTTGCGGATGGTGGCCGAAGCTCTCCGCGCAAGCTGCCGGAAAGAGGACGTTGTGGCCCGCTGGGGCGGAGACGAGTTTGCGGTGATTCTGCCGAAGGCAGATGCCGCTGTGGCCTCGGAGATATGCGCGAGGGTTCAGGAAAGGCTGAAAGGGGAAACCTCGGTTCTCCCCGTGAGCATTGCCCTGGGATGGGCAACAAGAGGAGATCTTTCCCAGAGCCTTGAGGACGTTGTTCGGGAAGCCGAGGAACACATGTACCAGGCAAAGCTCGCCGGGCGGGAGCGCTTCTACGAAGGGGTTCTTAAGTCCTTTGAGACGTTCCTTGAGGAGCTTCTTGGGAAACACTATCTCGAGGAAATGGAGAAACTTGCGCTTTCCTTTGCCAGAAGACTCCGGCTTTCCGAATCCCAGAGGGAACAGCTCGTCCTCCTTGCTCGTTTCCATGAGGTCGGCATGATTCCCCTTGCCCGCCGGGGAGAGTGGCCAGGACTTGGTGGAGAGGCCCTCCTTCGCCGTCATACGGAATCCGGGTACTTCATCGCAAGCAACATCCCCCGTCTTGCCCCCCTTTCTGAGGCCATTCTCGCACACCACGAGTGGTGGAATGGGGAGGGTGTTCCCCGGGGGCTCCGGGGAGAGGAGATCCCTCTGCTCTCGAGGATTGTTGCCCTCTGCGCGGCTTTCCTGGAGCGACCCTTTGCTCAAGCTGTGGCGCACATTCAGGAGGAGAGTGGCCGGGTATTTGACCCTTTACTTGCCCGGGAATTCCTGACCATGGTTCGGGAACATCCTTCAGAAAACGGAGCACGGTGCATCTGAGCCCCGGTTTTTGCAGTATAATAAAAAGACTCAGAAAGAAGGGAAGGCTATGGACGAAAAAAGACTCCGGGAAGAACTTGCAAACTTCGGTCGGCGAATCCTTGGAAGCGGTCTGGCTGTGGGCCCGGGTGGGAACATCAGCGCTCGCTGCGCAGAGAAAATGCTCATTTCCCCAAGCGGTCTCTCTTTCGAAGAGGTGCCGCCCGAAGGCTATGTGGCCGTGGACCTCAAAAGTGGAGCGGTTCTGGGTGAGGGTCGACCGTCGTCTGAAGTGGCCATGCACCGGGCAATTTACCTTGTCCGGGAGGACGTGCATGCGGTAGTGCACGTGCACCCACCCTTCGTCATCGGGGTGACGAGTGGTGGGGGGAGCATTGAACCGATGTTCCCGGATTTTGTCGCGCTCATCAAGCGAGTAGCAACTCTCCCGTACATCCTCCCCTGTACGGAACAACTTGCTCAGGCAGTGAAAGAGGCGGTACAAAATGCCGAGGCTGTGGTTTTGGTGAACCACGGAGCCATCACGGTGGGTGCGACCTTGAAGGAGGCCTTTTACCGGGCACAGATTCTTGAGGAGGCGGCAAAGATTACAACCATCGCCCGGCTTTTCGGAAGTCCCCGGGTTCTGAGTCGGGAAGAACAGGAGGAACTCCTTGCGCTTGAGGCTGAGCGGTATCGTCAGAGCGTGCTCAAAAGGACGTGAACTACACGCGCTGGTACTGGGCAAGGGACTGGATGTGCTCTTCGATGGCTCTCATGCAGAGGTAACAGAGGTTGAACTCGTGATCAAGACCAAGAGAAATGTGCCAGTCGGCATCCCTGCCGCAGAGATCGCAAGTGACAAAGAAGGTCATAATGGGTTCCTTGAGGTATGAGAAATTCTGGAGTGCCCGGGCAATTTCCTCTTTGGTGCGCATGCCTCTCCCTCCTTTCTACCTGTGAAAACCAGAGAGCGTGAAGAATATTCCCGTGAAAAGCGTTCGTTTTCCTTATCGGGTATTTGCCGAGGTACCCTATGGGGAGGCTCTTCTCCTCCAGAGGACCCTGGTAGAGAGGATTGCCGAGGAAAACCGCCCCGGGGTTTTTCTTCTCCTTGAGCATCCCCCGGTGGTAACCCTGGGCCGAGGTGCAAAAAAGGAGCACCTTCTCCTTTCGGAGGAGGCCCTCAAAAGACAGGGTATTGAGGTGTACGAGGTTGAACGGGGGGGTGATGTGACCTACCACGGTCCGGGGCAGATTGTGGGGTACCCTCTGGTGAACCTCCGGTTCTGGAAGAAGGACGTTCACGCCTTTTTGCGGTCCCTGGAGGAAGTGCTCATCCGGTTTCTCGCTCATTTCGGGGTTCCGGCTTTTCGTTTCCCTCCGTACACAGGGGTGTGGGTGGAAAGGAATGGACCGGAGAAGATTGCCGCCATTGGGGTTGCCGTGCGGCGCTGGGTGACGTATCATGGATTTGCGCTGAACATTGCCCCGGACCTTAGGCCCTTTGGGTACATCGTTCCCTGTGGCATACGGGGTTTCGGAGTGACAGCCCTTCAGGAAGTTCTGGGGAGAAATTTCGGTCAGGACGATTTCCGGAAGATGAAGCACCTTCTTGCACAGAAGTTCGGAGAGGTCTTTGGTTTTGCCATGGAGGAGAGCCATGAGTAGCCTTCCTTCCTGGATTCGACGGCGGTTTCCACCGCAGGAAGAGTGGGAAAGGGTCGAGAGGCTCCTTCGCAGCCTTTCCCTCCATACGGTTTGCGAGAGCGCCCGCTGCCCCAACCTCGGGGAATGTTTCCGTCGGGGGACGGCAACCTTTCTCATTCTTGGGGATACCTGCACGAGGAGTTGCCGCTTCTGTGCGGTGAAAAAGGGCATACCCCTTCCTCCTGATCCTGAGGAACCCCGGAGGGTGGCCGAAGCGGCCAGAACTCTCAACCTGCGCCACGTAGTGGTCACTTCCGTGACCAGGGATGACCTTCCCGATGGAGGAGCAGAACACTTTGCGAAGACCATTCAGGCGATACGGGAGTGTCTTCCGCAGGCCACGGTGGAGGTGCTTGTTCCCGATTTCCAGGGGAGTGCAGAAGCCCTGGAGGTCGTCCTTGCCGCCTGCCCCGATGTGCTCAACCACAACGTGGAGACGGTACCCCGTCTCTATCCCCTGGTGCGTCCTCAGGCAGACTACGCCAGATCCCTTGAGCTTCTGCGAAGGACTAAGGTGCGCTACCCCGGGATTCTCGTGAAATCAGGACTTATGGTTGGTCTTGGGGAGACCCAAAAGGAGGTTGAGGCCGTCCTTTGGGACCTTAAAGAGGTGGGATGCGATGTCGTCACCATTGGTCAGTATCTCAGACCAACTGCCTGGCACCTTCCTGTAGCTGCGTATGTGCCTCCTGAGGTTTTCGCGTATTACAGGGAGTACGCGCTTCGTCTTGGGTTCCGGGGTGTGGCCAGCGGTCCCTTTGTGCGGAGTTCGTACCGGGCCGAGGAGTTCGTAAGCGTATGAGCCTGGCTTTTGCCTTGCTCTCCGTTTTTCTCGTGCTCTTCTTTTTCTGGCTTTTCCCGCTGTTCTTCCGGGGTATCCCCTGGCAACCCACGGACATGCGACGGGTGCGGAGGATGCTTGAGATGAGCAGAATCAGACCAGGAGAGGTCCTGTACGATCTTGGGTGTGGAGATGGGAGGATTCTCCTCTGCGCTGCCCGGGAGTACGGCGCCTACGCCATAGGAGTGGAGCTCAATCCCTGGCTTTTCCTCCTTGCCTGGTTCCGGGTGCTGTTTTCGGGGCTCCGGTCAAAGGTTCGGGTGGTTTTTGGAAATATTTTTTCCGTCGACCTCTCCCGGGCGGATGTCATCACGCTTTTTCTTTTCGAGCACGTGAACGAGGCCTTGAAGGAGAAGCTCCTTCGGGAACTCAGGGATGGGACCCGTATCGTGTCGTACGTCTGGACCTTTCGGGGATGGACTCCGAAAGAGGTTGACCGGGATCTACGCCTTTTCCTCTACGTGAAAGGCGAATCGGAGCCCAAAGGTTCCGGTGCTGTATAAAGGGGGCAAATTCGGTCCCGAAGGTCCGTGAACCTATTTTAGCGCAAACTGGTGCTTTCTCTTGCAAGCAACTTGCCAATGGTGTATCTTTCGGAAAAGGCTAAGACGTCTCTGTACCCAGGCGCATTGACAGAGGGTGAAAAAGCATTTATAATCCCGATGAATTTATCTTGGGGTAAAGGATGGGTGAAAGTTTTTGGTCCGCTGGTTTCGTTCGCTGAAGAGTTATTTCATTGAGGCGTGGGGAGAACTGCGAAAGGTCACCTGGCCCAGCCGGAAAGAGCTGTGGAACAGCACCATCACGGTCCTTGTGGTCATCATCCTTGTGGGGGTTTTCCTGGGGGTTGTGGACCTGCTTTTGACCTTTATCATGGGGCTCTATCTCCGGTAGCGGTGGAGGGTTTAGGAACTCATGCAACCTCGGTGGTACGTCATCCATACTCTGGCGGGAAGTGAACATAAGGTCAAGGCGAACCTCGAGC